>NZ_MTJN01000002.1:1588465-1906158 GCF_002017865.1 Rhodoferax fermentans
GACGCGCGTCATCCACGGCACCGACTGCGCGGGGCGCGTTGGCGCTCAGCCGCCCGGGCGGGGAGAACTCGTTGTCCACGAGAGGCAAGTCTTCGCTGAGTGCGAATCCATTGGCAAGCCAGTCCCCGGCGTAGTGGAGCGAGACGCCCTTGCCAGCAGCAACCAGCTTCAACGCACCTACGTAGCGAGGCGTCGGGTCTCCCAGGTACCAAAGGTACAAGTCATCCAGACGCATGTCAGTCCTTCTTGCTGTTGTTGGGGGGATCTGTGCGCATGCGGGCTTCTGCGGAGGCCTGCGCACGGGCCTGGCCAAGCGCCACTGCTTCTCGAATGTTCAGCTCGAGCGCACCCTGATCCTGTTCTGGTGCCGCCAAGTTTCCCAACTCGCCATCTCGGTTGATGAGCCACAAGGCACTTGCGACGATGCCAATGCTCACGGTCGGGTCGCCGGCTTCGAGACGCTGGAGCGTGGAAAGTGTGACGCCCAAGCGCTTGGCCCAGGTGCGCAGCGATTCCTTGCGGCGTAAGCGGGCCACCGCCAGGTCGGCACCCAGCTTCTGGAGTGCACCCAAGGTGGCCGGAGGCAGCTGTTGGATGGCTTTGGTGGCTTTTGACATACCGCCATATTAGTACAAATTAACCAATATTGTCTATATTTATCGGTACACGAGGAGGCACCGTGCGATTGCTGGCGAGAGATGGTTGATCGGGGCCACGACAGCGGCCGCGAAAAAGCCTCAAGAGTCTGGTTCTTAAAGTCAGTTTAAGGCTGGTTGGAGTCATTCGACATATGGAACTGGTCGCTCAGTTCCGTTCGCCGGCATCTGCAGATCGCTGCAGCGAACTTTGAACGACCTCTTGCTAGAACGCTTCCTGCACGCTAGACGTATGATTTGTCTCGACGAATAAAAACTCTCATTCATGACTAAGGGGGGGGGGAGAGTATGCGTATAGAAAAAATCGCAATCGAAAATTTCAGGCTCTTACAGAGTGCTGAAATGTCGCTTGAACGGACGACGACATTGATCGTTGGCCGAAATAACAGCGGCAAGACCTCCATCACGGAGTTCTTCGCGCACGTCCTAGGGGATGAGCCGAAGAAGCTGAGGCTGGAATATTTTTCGGCAGCAAGAAGGGATGCTTTTCTCGCCGCCAAGCACCTACGTCTTGAAGGCAAGGACGAGAAGGATGTGCTCGCAGCGTTGCCGGTTATCGCGGCTACGGTCTTTGTGTCTTACGACCCAGCCCACGAGCTTGGCGCACTTGCCCCTTTTGTGATCGACCTCGACCCGGAATGCAAGACCGCCAAGATTCGAATTGAGTATCGGCCGGCACAGACGGCTTTAGCTTTGCTGCTTGATCCACCTGTCCCAGCAGGAGGCACTGATGACGCAACGCTTCTCTTTAAGAACCTCAAAGAGGTTGTTCCGAAGGCCTACGAGTACTACGTAGCGGCGGTTGATCCCAACGACTCGACCAACGAGCGCACTATTGAACTGAAGCAGCTTGGGAAGCTTTTTCAATGCGGCCTTGTAGCCGCGCAGAGATCCCTCGATCAACAAAAGCGCGGCGAGCCCAACGTTCTGGGGAAGCTCTTAGAGGCGTTGTTCACCACGGCCGCAAGCGCTACCGCAACGACCGCTGACCAGGCGATTGCCGCAGAGTTGAAAGAGGCCGTTTCGAACATCGAGCAGAGCATTCACAACGGCTTCAACGAGAAGCTCACCGCGTTGCTGCCGAAGATCAAGAGCTTCGGATATCCAGGCCTAAATGACCCGGACTTGCGGACGGAGACGGCTCTGAATGTCGCGAGTCTCCTAAGTGAGCACACAAAGGTCTTTTACACGGGAGCACATGGGGTCCATCTCCCAGAGGGATACAACGGTCTCGGTACACGAAACCTGATCTATATCCTTCTTCAGCTTCTTAGCTTTCACAAGTCTTTTCGCACGAATCCGACTCTGCCGGCAGTCCATCTGATCTTCATCGAGGAACCTGAAGCCCATTTGCATCCTCAGATGCAAGAGGTGTTCATCAAGCAGCTGAACGCAGCAGTTCAGGTCTTTTCAGCGGAGTATCCAGATCAAGAGTGGCCGGTCCAGTTTGTCGTCACGACACACTCCTCGCACATCGCGAACGCCGCCCCGTTTGACGCAGTCCGCTATTTCCTCGCCAAGCCATCCGCGGACGGGGTGACACGGCACACAGTCATCAAGGACTTCCGAAAAGGAGCTGACAAGATCAAGGAGTCCGATCGGAATTTCCTTCACCGATACATGACTTTGACGAAGTGCGACTTGTTCTTCGCCGACAAGGCCATCCTGATTGAAGGTCCAACCGAACGCCTCTTGATGCCGCGCATCTTCCAGCTCATTGACGAGGCGCTAGACGAATCCAAAAAGCTCTCACTGCAATACGTATCGACAGTGGAGGTTGACGGAGCGAACGCGAAGATTTTCTCGCCGCTACTCGATTTCCTTGAGTTGCGGACGCTGGTCATCACCGATCTTGACGCCGTAAAGATGGGCGACAAGGGTCGCTATGTGAAGTGCCCTTACTCGCAGGGCGAGCGGTCGTTGAACACGACCCTACGTGATTGGTTCGATATCAAAGACGGTGAGGCGCTAACCCTCGATTTTTTGAAAGCAAAGACGCCTGAAGAGAAGGTAAAGGGCTATCGGCGAGTCGCTTACCAGGTTCATGAAGCCGGATCGAACTTCTGCGCGCGCACATATGAGGATGCTTTCATCCTTGCAAACCCGACGCTCTTCGGGTTGAAGGAAGGTGATCCTTGGGGCGACCTTGCTTTCGACATTGCCGCAGACATGGGCAAGGTCGAAACCGCATTGAAGTTCGGCCTTTCCGAAGACGCATGGAAGGTGCCTGCCTATATCAACGAAGGCCTGCTGTGGCTAGCGGATTCAGCACCGCTGCCACTGCCACCCGCCGCCCCACCGTTAGATGGAGGGGCGGATCATGGCGCTTGAAACACCAAGTCCCGCTATTGAAGCCGCGCAGAATGCGCAGAAGCGCGTCAACGAGTGCATTGATCAGCACCAGTGTTTCCGTCTCGAGGCCGGCGCAGGTGCAGGGAAAACCTATTCCCTCGTCCAAGCCCTCAAGCGGCTCATCTCTGAGCGTGGCTCGGACTATTTGCGTCGCGGCCAGAAGGTCGCATGCATCACCTACACGAACGTCGCAAAGCGTGAAATTTCGCAGGAAATTGACGAGCACCCTGCCGTGCTGGTGGACACCATTCATGCCTTCTGTTGGGGGTGCATGAGCCAGTTTCAATCGGCTCTCAGAACAGAAGTTGGAAAGCTTGAACGGCATACAGAAAAGATCGCGGAGGCGGGTGGCGTCGGCAAGCGACGCATTGAGTACGACCTCGGATATTTCGGCATTCACGATGACCGGATCACGCTCTATCACGACGACATCCCAGAGCTGATGGCCCGGTTCCTGGCCATGCCGAAGTTCCAGCAGGTGTTCACTGCGTCTTATCCGGTAGTTTTCATTGACGAATACCAGGACACGAATAGCGAGTTCATGGGCGCTCTAGCGACGCACTTTCTTGAGCCCAAGAAGGGACCGTTGATTGGGCTGTTCGGCGATCACTGGCAGACCATTTACCGAGACGATTTCGACTTGGCTGCACTGCCTAACGTCGAGGCAGTGGACAAGGGCGCCAATTTCCGCTCTGTGCCCGCCGTTGTGGACATGCTCAACCGTCTTCGGCCTTCTTTACCTCAGGTCGTCGATGACGAGTCAGCGGAAGGTGAGGCGCGCGCGTTCCATGCCAACAGCTACACAGGGGAGCGGACTGACACTGCGCACTCGAAACAGGACACTCCGGCAGATGTCACGCGCGCCTACGTCGCAGCGCTTCGTAAACAACTTGAGGCTGAGGGCTGGGACTTCTCACCGGCAGTCACGAAAGTACTGATGCTGACGCACGCTGCCTTGGCGGCCGAACAAGGCTACCCCTCAATCGTTGAAATCTTCAAGTCCCACCAAGACGCTATCTCCAAGCTAGATGATGCGACGCTGGAATTTCTTGGCAGAGTCGTTGAGCCCACATGTGCCGCGTACAAGGCGAAGAAGTATGGGCAGATGTTCGACTTGCTTGGCCGAGCGGGCACCCTGAATAAGCCATCTGAGAAGCAGGCGTGGGCGGACGACATGAAGTCTCTCGACGCTCTCCGCGAAAGTGGCACTGTGGGGGAAGTGCTGGACCTTCTGAAGAAGACGCGCCGACCTCGTATGCCTGACAACGTGACCCGTCGTGAAGACGAGATGGCTGCGTTCGATCCGGATGCGGGAGAGCCGGAGAAGCCCTCTGTCAATCGCCATCGACGCTTGCGTGACGTGAAGTATCAAGAGGTCGTGAACCTCGTGCGCTTCGTCGATGGCTTCACGCCCTTCGCCACTCAGCACAGTGTTAAAGGTGCAGAATTTGAAAACGTCCTCGTCGTCTTCGGGGGCGGTTGGAACCACTACAACTGGCCGCGCATGCTCGAATACATGGCTGCTGGTGCGAAACCGACTGCCGCGCATCAGAAAGGCTTCAACCGAGCCAGGAACCTTTTCTACGTTAGTGTCTCGCGGCCAAAGCGCCGTCTAGCGGTCCTATTTACGCAGACGATGAGCGACAAATCGTTGGGGGTGCTCAACACGTTGTTCGCCAACAAGGTTGCCGTGGTTAACCTTCCGTGACCGTAGCTCTATGCGGTCTTTTCGCGCGTTGGTGTCCAATGGCGCAGCGAAATGTGGCCGACGCAGTTCAGGTCAAATGCGTTGACGCGGATATCTCTCCTTCTTTCCTCCCTATAGATTTGTCCATTGATCAATGGCAATGGTTTAGGTTGTCCGGAGCTCAAGCGTAATTTGGCGACCGCCACATGCACGGTGAAAGTTGATCGACTGTCCTGGAGCTTGTGAAAAGTCCGCCTTCGCTGCAAGCCCGACTTACGTGAGACAACGTTCTCCTGCACCCCATTCACTACCATTTAAATAGTGACCAACCCTTATTCCCAAAGGGCCTGCGCCCAAAAATACCCTCAACTACTCCACACTCTGCTGCAGCGCCCACATCTGCGCATAACGTCCGTTGGCGGCCAGCAGCGCCGCGTGGGTGCCGCGCTCGAGGATGGTGCCGGCTTCCATCACCAGGATCTCGTGGGCGTCGACCACGGTGGACAGGCGGTGGGCGATGACCAGGGTGGTTTTGTTTTGCGCCACGCTTTGCAACTCGGCCTGGATGGCGCGTTCGTTGGCCGAATCGAGCGCACTGGTGGCTTCGTCAAAGATCAGGATCGGCGGGTTTTTGAGCAGGGTGCGGGCAATCGCCACGCGTTGTTTTTCACCGCCCGAGAGTTTCAGCCCGCGTTCACCCACCATGGTGTCGTAGCCCTTGGGTGTGGCCGCGATGAAGTTGTGGATGTGCGCGGCTTTGGCTGCGGCCTCCACCTCGGCGCGGCTGGCGCCGGGGCGGCCGTAGGCGATGTTGTATTCCACCGTGTCGTTGAACAACACGGTGTCTTGCGGCACGATCCCAATCACCGCACGCACACTGGCCTGGGTGACCTGTTTGATGTCTTGCCCGGCGATTTGAATCTGGCCCTGTTGCACGTCGTAGAAGCGGAACAGCAGCCGCGCCAGCGTGGACTTGCCTGAGCCGGACGGCCCAACCACGGCCACGGTTTTGCCCGCCGGGATCTCAAAACTGATGTCATGCAGGATCGGGCGCGCCGGGTCGTAGGCAAAGTGCACGTGTTGGAAGCTGACGCTGGCGTTGGTGTGGCCCTCACCCCTGCCCTCTCCCTCGGGGAGAGGGGGTAAGTCCGGCACTGTCGCGGGTGTCAGGGGGGTGATTCCCTCTCCCTGCGGGAGAGGGTTAGGGTGAGGGCTGGCGGCGCCATTGAGCTTCAAAGCCAGCGCACCGGGCACATCGGCAATCTCGCGCTCGCGTTCCATCAGGGTGAACATCTTTTCCAGGTCGGTCAGGCCTTGTTTGATCTCGCGGTACAAGACCCCCAGGAACCCCAGCGGGATGTAGAGCTGGATCATGAAGGCGTTGACCATCACCAGGTCGCCCAGGGTCATGCGACCATCAACCACGCCCTGCGTGGCGCGCCACAACATGGCCACCAGCCCGGCGGCAATGATCAGCTGCTGGCCGGTGTTGAGCATGCTGAGCGTGCTCTGGCTTTTGAGCGCGGCCTTGCGGTAACGCTCCAGGTTGTCGTCGTACCGTTTGGCCTCAAAGTCTTCGTTGTTGAAGTATTTGACCGTCTCGTAGTTCAGCAGCGAGTCGATGGCGCGGCTGTGCGCGGTGCTGTCCAGCTCGTTCATCTGTTTGCGGAACTGGGTGCGCCACTCGGTGACCACAATGGTGAAGGTGATGTAGAGCACCAGCGCAATGATGGTGATCCAGGCAAACCACATGTCAAACTTGACCGCCAAAATGCTCAGCACCAGCGCCACCTCAATCAGCGTCGGGAAGATGCTGTAGAGCGAATAACTGATCAGGGAGTGCACCGCACGTGTGCCGCGCTCAATATCGCGGGTCATGCCGCCGGTCTGGCGCTCCAGGTGGAAGCGCAGGCTCAGGGCGTGTAAGTGGCGAAACACCTGCAGGCTGATGGCGCGTGAGGCACCCTCGGTGGCCTTGGCAAAAATCAGCTCGCGCAGTTCGGCAAACAAGGTGGTCGACAGGCGCAGCAGGCCATAAGCCAGCAGCAGGCCCAGCGGCACCACCAACAGCGCGGGCATGCCAACACCGGCCTTGGGGTTCATGGTGTCGACCAGCTGTTTGAGAAGCAGTGGCACACCCACATTGGCGAGCTTGGCGCCCACCATGAAAGCCAGCGCCAGCATCACACGCCACTTGTATTGCCAGAGGTAGGGGAAAAGCCGCTGCAGCGTGGCCCAGTCGGAACGCGGGGCGACTTGGCCGTTGGGCAGCAGGACGGGAGGTGGGGTAGGTTCGCCAGAGCGGCGCATGGGTGACAATTCCTTGTTTTTATCACCCTGGATTGTGCCCATGTCTGAAAACCCTCGCCCCGCCACTAACCCGGCGCAACTGCCCACCGACGAGAAGCTGGTGCTCAAGGTGATCCCAATGCCGCGGGATGTGAACGCCAATGGCGACATTTTTGGCGGCTGGGTGATGGCGCAGGTGGATATGGCCGGTGCGGTGATTGCCGCCACCTACAGCGCCGGGCGCATGGCCACGGTGGCGGTCAATGAGTTCATCTTCAAACAGCCGGTGCGGGTCGGCGACATCCTGAGCTTTTATGGCAAGCTGGTGCGTATCGGCCGCACCTCGATCACCGTCAAGGTCGAGGTCTACGCGGAACGTTTTCTGGAACAGGGCAGCTATACCAAGGTGACTGAGGCGTTGCTGACCTATGTGGCGCTTGATGAGAACGGCAAACCGCGCGAAGTGCCCAAGCCAGCGGACGTTTGACGCTACTATTAAAGCAGCAGTTAGCCCTTGATATATAAGGGCTAGAGGCCGATTTCTTATATAAGTTGGCTTGTACCACGCGCCTCGGGCATCACCCAGGCGTCGCGCACTTGCAGCCGCAACACATCGCCACGCCGGGGTTGTGCCTCAAACGGCAGCACCAGGCTCAGCGGCACGGCCAGGGCGCCTTGCAGCACCGCATCCACCGCGTACGAGCTGCCCTGAAAAAACACATGCTCGACCAACACGGACAGGCCTGGGGCGTTAGGCGCAGCCACCACAAAGGCAGTGGGTGCCAGACACAGCCGCAGCTCGGTCTGGGTGCTGCCCGCGCTGGTGTCGCGTGCGGCAAAGTGGTAGTCACCGAGCGCCACCTCGGCCAAACCACCCTGCGCTGCACTGATGCGCCGGGCCGGTAGCAGGTTGCCCGCGCCGACGAACCGGGCCACCATTTCGGTCTGCGGTTCGCGGCACAGACGAATGGGGGTGTCGACCTGCTCGATGCAGCCTTCACTCAGCACCACCACGCGGTCGGCCAGCGCCAGCGCTTCTTCCTGGTTGTGGGTGACATAAACCATGCTGCTCTGGGTGCTGCGCATCTGGTCGATGTGGCGCATCATGTCGCGGCGCAATTCCACATCCAGGCTGGCCAGCGGTTCATCAAACAAAATCACGCGCGGGCGCGCCACCATGGCCCGCGCCAGTGCCACACGCTGCTTCTGCCCGCCCGAGAGTTCACCGGGCGTGCGCCGGGCCAGCGCCTGCAAATCGACCTGGGCCAGCGCCTCCATCACACGCGGGCTGGCCTGTGCTGCGGACAGGCCGGACTCGCGCAGCGGGAACAACACGTTGTCAAACACCGTCATGTGCGGCCACAAAGCGTGGCTTTGGAACACCACACCGACGTTGCGCCGCTCTGGCAACACATGGCGTCCAGGCGCGGCCACCAGATCGTCACCAATCTGGATGCAACCACTGTTGATGCTCTCCAGCCCCGCGATCGCGCGTAACAGCGTGGTTTTGCCCGAGCCCGATGGCCCCAGCAAGGCGACAAACTCGCCCGAGTGCATCTCCAGCGACACGCCGCGCAGCGCATGGAAAGCATTGGCGCCACTGCCGTAGTGTTTGTGGATGTCTTGTAGTTTTATGCGCGCCACGGCAACACACCTTCAGGTAAACGGCGACCCAGCCGCGATGCCAGCAGCATGCACAGCAGCGTGATCACAATGGAAAGGATGCCCACGGCCGAGGCGGCTGCCGACTCGCCGCCCTGCTCCAGCCCGAACACCAGCACACCCAGCGTCTCGGTGCCTGTGGCCCACAACAGGGCAGAGACGGTGAGTTCGTTGAGCGACAGCAACATCACCAGCAGCGCCCCGGCGGTGACCGAGGGCAGGATCAGCGGCACCACGATGTGCCACATACGGCTCACAAACGAGCCGCCAAACACCTCGGCCGCCTCCAGCATCTCGCGCGGCATCTGCATAAAACCGCTGAGCACCGGTCGCAGCTGGATCGTCAGAAAACGCGCCAGGTAGGCAAAAAAGATGATCCAGAGTGTGTTGTAAAACGACCAACCCAAGAGCGGCAACGGCTTGAGGTAGAGCAGGATCATGGCGATGGCCAGCACCACGCCCGGAATCACATACGGCACCTCAATCCAGGGCATCAGCCGGCGCAGCAGCACGTTGCGGCGGTAGGCCATCTGGTAGGCCAGAAACAGCGACACCACCGCCAGCACCAGCGCGCTGCCAACGGACAGACTCACGCTGTTGACAAAGGCGCGCAGCGTAGCGTCGTTGTGCAACAGCACATAGCTGTAATGCTCCAACGAGAGGTTGGCCCAGGTGAGTGCAATGCCCAAGCCAGGCGACACCGACTTGGCCAGCAAGGCAAGCAGTGGCGCCAGCAGCAGCAGGCTGACCCACAACGTCAGGCCCATAGCCACCGGGGTTTGCCAGCGCCCCAGATGAAACGGCGGCACTTTCAGGCGCGTGGCAATCACCTCGCTGCTGCCACACCGCAAAAACACCCGTTGCACCCCCATGCCCAGTGCGGCCAGCACAGCCACCAGGGCCGACAACACCAGCGCACTCGGGATGGCGGCCGGGCCAAAGCCTGACAACTCGCGGTAGATCAGTGTGGGCAGCACCAGGTAGTCGCCCGGAATGCCCAAAAACGCCGGGATGCCGAAGTTACCGATACACGACACAAAGGCCAGCGCGCCACCGGCCACCAGCGCAGGCAGCACCAGCGGCAAGATCACCCGACGCAGGATGCTGCGTGGCGATGCGCCGCACACGCGGGCCGCCTCAATCACCTCGGGCGACAGGTTCAGCAAACCGGCACGCACCGTCAAAAACACCAGCGGCGCGTAGTGGATGCCCAGCAGCAGGATGATGCCTTCGCGCGACTGCAGCGGGTTGCTGATGGCCTGCCAGCTGTCCCAGCCCTGGGCGATCAGCGTGTTTTTGAGTGGCAGCCAGAGTTGTGTCCAGGCCAGCGCCACCACCTGCGGCGGCAGCAGCGCCTGCACCACAAACGCAAACACCAGCCACTGCCGTGGCCGCGCCGGGGTCAGTGACACAAACAATGCAAACACCAGGCCGTAGATCAGCGCCAGCGTTGCGCCGCCCAAGCCGACTTCCAGCGTGTGCTGGCTGGCACGCCAGGCATCGGGGGACATCAGCGTGGCCAGCACGGCCTGCCGCGTGGGGCCCAGCAGCGCCAAGCCCATCTGCAGCGCCAGATAAGCGGCTGGCAACAGGCTGAACACCGCCAGAAAGGCGAGCGCGAGCCAGAGCAACCAGCGCTCTTGCGCGGGCGCGCGTGACCCCGACATGCCTGACCGACCCACCAGAAAACTCAAATGTTTAACCGCCAAAAATGTCCGAGAAACGTTTGCGGTCAGCTTCGGCACCCTTCAGCAAGGCGTCCGCATCCATGGGCAAAAAGCGCAGGCTCTCGACCTTGGGGTAACCCGCCGGCGGTGTGATGTTGCCCTGCAACGGGAAGTACCCCAGCGTGGTGGAGAACTTCTGCCCCTGCGGTGACACCAGAAAACTCACAAAGGCCTGCGCTGCAGGCAAATTGCTGGCCGTGTTGAGGATGGCGGCGGGCTCGGTCACATAGGTCAAGCCCTCTTTGGGCGTGATGAACTCGACCGGCGAGCCTTTGGCTGCAGCGTTGAAGGCCATGAAGTCCACCAGCACACCGACCATCTTCTCACCCGTGGCCACCTGTTGTAACACCGCGCCATTGCCCTTGACCGCAATCGCCTTGTTGGCCTTGAGGCCCTCGATGAACGGCCAGCCCAGATCAGGCGTGCGGCTCCAGGCGCCCACGATGATGGCGGCCGCACCCGAGTACAGCGGGCTGGGCATGACGATCTGGCCTTTGAGCGCGGGGTTGAGCAGGTCTTTCCAGGACTTGGGTTTGAACGGCGCCTTGCTGTTCACCACCAAGCCGGTGCTGATTAACTTGGTGCCGATGTAGGTGCGCTCGTTGTCAAAATAACGCGCAGGAATCTGCTGGGTATTGAGGTGGGTCATGCGCAACAGGCGGCCGTCGGCCTTGAGCGCCTCCATCGAAATCGCATCGGCAATCAGCAACACATCAGCACGCGGACTGCCAGCGGCTATCTCGGTGCGCAGGCGGTTGAGCACCTCGGTGGTGCCAGAGCGAAACACATTGACCTTGACGTTGGGGTACAGCGCGTTAAACGCCTCAATGGTGCCGCGTGCATCACGCTCAGGCTGCGAGGTGTAGAGCGACAAATTACCCGACACCGCGGCCTGGGCGTGCAGCAGACCATGTGGCAACAAGGCCGCCAGACCGGCAGCAGGCGCCATGCCGAGGACGCGACGGCGGGAAGGAAAAAGGGTGGACATGCAGGAACTCCAAAACAAAAAAGGCGGTGGTTTGACGGCAAAGCGCAACTATGCACCGCAGAGCATGTCACCGTTATGACAAATGGCAGACATATTTCGGAAATTATCCGCCGGGCGCCGGGCCCATCAGGACACGATGTACGCCGCCGCTGCGGTCGACAGCAGCTTGCCGTCGGCACCCAGAAACTCCATGCGGGTCGAGGCCACGCGTGAGCCCAGGCGCATCACTTCAGCGCGCAGCTCAAACCACTCACCGATGCCCGGGCGCAGGTAGTCCACACGCAGGTCGATGGTGCCGAGTTTGGCAAAACGCTGCAGGCGCTGCGGCACCGGCTCGTCCATGTGGCGTGCACCAATCGCCACCATCACCGCCAGCCCACCCATGGCATCCAATCCGGCGCTGATGACACCGCCGTGGATGCGGTTGTAGGCGTAGTGGCCCACCAGCTCGTTGCGCATCTCAATGCGCGCCTTGACCTGGCTGGGCAACACCGAGGTGATCTTCAAGCCCAGCAGCTGGTTGAAGACAATTTTTTCTTCAAACACCTGTTTCACCCCGGTGATGAACTCGGGTTCAAACTGAATATCGGCAGCGGGGGGAGTGTGGTGGGGCATGGTCAAGGTGTGATGGAGACGGTCGGCACAAAGGCTTGTGCAGCAAAGGCATCAGTTGGGCGGACTCGGCGCTGTCAGCTCCGCGCCACCACCTTCTGCCGAGGCACCAAACACTATTAAAACAACAGCTACCAGCTCAAGCAACATAAGGGCTAGAGGCTGATTTGTCTTACAGGTTTGAAAAGTCAGGCTGGCGCTTGGCCATAAAGGCGCCAAAGGCCTCTTTGGCAGCGGGCTCGCCGAGCATGCGGCCAAAAATGACGGCTTCTTCGGCAATACGCTGGTCCACCGCGCTGGCCTGGCCAAGCTTCATCAGGCGTTTGGTGGCCAGTACCGAACTGCTGGGTTTGGCCGCCAGCCGCTGCGCCTGGCGCTGCGCCAACGCACTGGCCTCGGTCGGCGGCACGATGCGGCACACCAGCCCCATCTCGAGCGCAGCCTCGGCCAAAAATGGATCACCCAGCAGCAGCGCCTCGGCCGCGCGGCCGTAGCCCATGCGCTGCGGCGCCAGCAGGCTCGACGCCGCCTCGGGGCACAGGCCCAGGTTCACAAACGGCATGGAAAACGCGGCGTTGTCACCGGCATACACCAGGTCGCAGTGGAACAACAACGTGGTGCCAATGCCCACCGCCGGGCCACACACTGCCGCCACCACGGGTTTGCTGAAGCTGCTGATGGCGCGCAAAAAACGGAACACCGGCACTTCGGGCGACACCGGAGGTGCCTGCAAAAAATCGGCAATGTCGTTGCCCGCGCTGAATACCGTTTCATGGCCCTGGAACACCAGCACTCGCACGGCATCGTCGGCCTGCGCGCTGGTCAAGGCGTCGGCCATGGCAGCGTACATGGCGGCGGTGAACGAGTTTTTTTTGTCCACGCGGTTGAAGGTGATGGTCATCACCCGGTCGGTGGTGTCGATCAGAAGGTCGGTCATGGGCGGTCCTAGTTAAAGAGCTTGGAATTCTGGCACACGTGCTGTGGTCAGGGTGGCCAGGTTTTGGCGCTTGTCATTCTTATGCGAACGTTCTGGCTGTGACCCGCAAGACAGGCCCTTGGGGCGACTTCCTCATACTGGGGGTACCAGAAATCGTCAGCCGCCCCAAGGGCATGTCTCGCTGGCGATGGTGGCCAAGAAGAAGTCGAACAACCTAACCAGAGACGTCCCCGGCGCCGGTCTTCAAACCCAGCATCAGCGTCCACGTGATCCGCGCGGTAGCCGCTTGGGGTGGCCCCCGATTTCTGGTACCCCAGTATGAGGGGGACGCCCCAAGCGGCTACCGCGCAGCGACGTGCCAACAACGTCACGCAGATCACGCGACCACCTGCATGTCGTTGCAGCGAAGGCTACCCGGCAAACTTCAAACCCGCTCAAAAATCCCCGCCGCGCCCTGCCCCATGCCGATGCACATGCTGACCATGCCGTACTTGAGTTGTTTGCGTTGCAGGGCGTGGATGACGGTCGCGGCGCGGATGGCGCCGGTGGCGCCCAGCGGGTGGCCCAGCGCAATGGCGCCACCCATCGGGTTCACCTTGGCCGGGTCCAGCCCGAGGGTGTTGACCACGGCCAGAGACTGCGCGGCAAAAGCTTCATTGAGCTCGATCCAGTCAATGTCCGAGAGCGTCAGACCGGCGTTGCGCAAAGCCACCGGAATCGCCTCAATCGGGCCGATGCCCATGAACTGTGGCGGCACACCCTTGGCGGCAAAACTCACGAAGCGCGCCAGCGGTGTCAGACCGTATTGTTTGAGCGCTTTTTCGCAGACCAGGATCAATGCACCCGCACCGTCCGAGGTTTGGGAGCTGTTGCCCGCCGTGACCGAGCCACGCGCAGCAAACACCGTTTTGAGCTTGGCCAGACCTTCGAGCGAGGTGTCGGCACGCGCACCTTCGTCCAGGCTGACCACACGTTTTTTCTCGATGACCTCGCCGGTGTCGAGATTGGGCGCGCGGTCGATCACCTCAATCGGCGTGATCTCGGCGGCAAATTCACCAGCGGCCTGGGCGGCCAAGGCTCTGCGGTGCGACTCCACCGCAAACGCATCCTGCGCCTCGCGGCTGACCTTCCACTGGTTCGCC
Organism: Rhodoferax fermentans; assembly: GCF_002017865.1. Taxonomy (NCBI): domain Bacteria; kingdom Pseudomonadati; phylum Pseudomonadota; class Betaproteobacteria; order Burkholderiales; family Comamonadaceae; genus Rhodoferax; species Rhodoferax fermentans. Next base: position 1,602,518 of record NZ_MTJN01000002.1, read on the forward strand.
ACCTTCTCGGCGGTCAGGCCCATGCCATAGGCAATGCCAATGTTCTCGTCGTTGCCAAACATGGCGGGCGACATGGACGGGGCGTTGCCCATCATCGGCACCATGCTCATACTCTCCACGCCAGCGGCGATCATCACGTCGGCCTCACCCACACGGATGCGGTCGGCCGCCATCTGGATCGCACTCAGGCCCGAGGCGCAAAAGCGGTTGACGGTGATGCCACCCACACTGACGGGCAGCCCGGCCAGCACCGCACCGATGCGCGCGATGTTCAGGCCCTGCTGGCCTTCGGGAATGGCGCAGCCGCAGACCACATCCTCAATGGCGTTGGCATCCAGCCCCGGCACTTGTGCCAGGGCCGACTGCAGCACCTTGACCAACAGGTCGTCCGGCCGGGTGTTGCGGAAAAACCCGCGGTGCGACTTGCCAATGGGCGAACGCGTGGCGGCAACGATGTAGGCGTCTTGAACTTGTTTCATGGTGATATTCCGATCTGAATAGTCGATACAAAGGTTTACCGCCTGCTGCGGCTCTTAAGAGGGTTGGGGTGAGGGCCATCCTGATGCACCGCAAGGCCGCTCACTCCCTCTCCTTCTGGGAGAGGGCCGGGGTGAGGGCAACGCTCACGCAACCCACACAAAATGCTCTCCAAAACCGCCTCCGTCTGCTGCAGTACATCGTGGTTCCAAAACCGCAGGACAAGATAGCCCTGGGAGGCCAAAGCCTCGCTGCGGCGCTCATCACTCAGCAGTCCTTCGGGCGTGGCATGTTGGCCACCATCAAGCTCCACCACCAAACGGGCTTCAATACAGGCAAAGTCTGCAAAATAAGGACCAATGGGATGCTGCCGCCGAAACTTGTAACCCGCTAACTGGCGGCTGCGAAGACGCTGCCAAAGCAAAGTCTCGGCGTCTGTGGCTTTGGCGCGGAGTTGCCTAGCCCTCACCCCGGCCCTCTCCCGTGGGGAGAGGGAGGAAACGGACTGGTGCAGCTTCACTGTGGCCCTCACCCCGGCCCTCTCCCGCTTGCGGGAGAGGGGGCCAAGACCCACTTCGTCCAGCCTCGTGGCGGAGGTACTTGGTGCGGCTTGTGACATTGTCATGGCGCTACCGCGAACTCAGTTGCGGACAGGTTTACCCGTGGACATCATGCCCATCACCCGTTCCTGAGTCTTGGGATGGTTCAGCAGCGAGCAGAAGGCTTGCCGCTCCAGCATCATCAAATACTCTTCGGTCACTTGGCTGCCCGCGTCGACATCGCCACCGCAGACCACGTTGGCGATCAGGCTGGCAATGTGGAAGTCATGCTGGCTGATGAAACCACCGTCGCGCATGTTGACCAGTGAACCCTTGATGGTGGCCACACCACTGCGGCCCAGCACCGCAAACGGGCGTTTGTGGGGCGGACGGTAACCGGCATTGGCCATCGCCTTCGCTTCCGACAGGGCCACGTAAAGCAGCTCGTCCTTGTGCGGCACGATCACGTCGCTGTCCAGCAAATAGCCGAGCTTGCGCGACTCGATGGCGCTGGTGCCCACCTTGGCCATGGCAGCGGCGGTGAAGCCTTCGGTCAGGAACGGCAGCAAATCCTTGCCGGTGGACGTTGCTGCGTTTTCTGCAGCACGCCGGGCAATGTAGGTGAGGCCTCCAGCCCCAGGAACCAAGCCCACGCCAACTTCCACCAGGCCGATGTAACTCTCCATCGCGGCGACACGTTTGGCACTGTAGATGGCCAGTTCACACCCACCACCGAGCGCCAGACCACGCACTGCGGACACCACCGGCACGCTGGCGTAACGGATCTTGAGCATGGCGTTTTGCATCTCGGCCTCGGCACCGTCAATGGCTTGGGCGCCGCCCATCATGAAGGCGGGCAACATGGCCTGCAGGTCGGCGCCAGCTGAGAACATCTCGTCGTTGGACCAGATCACCAGACCCTTGTAGCTGGCTTCGGCCAAGTCCACCGCCTGCACCAGGCCCTCGACCACGTCGGGGCTGATAGCGTGCATCTTGGTTTTGATGCTGGCAATGACGATCTCGCTGAACTCACCATCTGGCAGCGTCCACAGGCGCACGGCGTCGTCTTCAAACAGCGTCTTGCCAGCGGTCGCGGCCGACGGTGCCTGGGCGCCGAGCACACTCTCGGGGAAGTGTTGGCGCGCATAAACTGGCAGCGAACGCACCGGCACAAACTTGCGCGTGGTCGGGTTCCAGGAGCCTTGCGGCGTGTGCACACCACCGGCCTCGGCCACCGGGCCGGTGAACACCCAGTCGGGCAGCGGTGCGCTGCACAAGGCTTTGCCAGCATCGATGTCTTCCTTGACCATGTTGGCCACGGTCAGCCAGCCAGCCTCTTGCCAGAGCTCAAACGGGCCTTGTTTCATGCCAAAGCCCCAGCGCATACAAAAGTCCACATCACGCGCGTTGTCGGCCACCTCGGCCAAGTGCACCGCAGCGTAGTGGAAGGCGTTGCGCAGGATGGCCCACAAGAACTGGCCTTGCACACCTTCGCTGTTGCGCAGCAATTGCAGGCGCTCGGCGGCGGGTTTCTTGAGCATACGAGCGTAGACCTCGTCGGCCTTCTCACCAGCAGGCACATAGGATTTGCTGGCCAGATCAAAGCGCAGGATGTCGCGCCCGACCTTCTTGAAAAACCCAGCCTTGGTTTTCTGGCCCAGGTTGCCCATCTCGAGCAGGGTTTTCAATACCTCTGGGGTGGCAAAGCTGGCGTAGAACGGATCAAACTTGCCAGGCCCTGCGGCTGCGTCGCCGCTCAGCGTGTCTTGCAAGGTCTTGATGACGTGCGTCATGGTGTCCAGGCCCACCACGTCGGCGGTGCGGAAGGTGCCGGAGCTGGCGCGACCGAGCTTCTTACCGGTCAGATCGTCCACCACGTCGTAAGAGAGGCCAAAGTTCTCGACCTCTTTCATGGTGGCCAGCATGCCGGCCACACCCACGCGGTTGGCGATGAAGTTGGGCGTGTCTTTGGCTCGTACCACACCTTTGCCCAGGCTGCTGGTGACAAAGGCCTCCAGGTCGTCGAGGATCTGCGGCTGGGTGGTGGGGGTGGTAATCAGCTCCACCAGCAGCATGTAACGCGGCGGGTTGAAGAAGTGGATGCCGCAGAAGCGGGGCTTGATGGCTTCGGGCAGCACTTCGCTGAGTTTGGTGATCGACAGGCCCGAGGTGTTGGAGGCAACGATGGCGTGCGGCGCAATGTACGGCGCGATCTTTTTGTAGAGATCGAGCTTCCAGTCCATGCGCTCGGCAATCGCTTCGATGATCAGGTCGCAGTCACGCAGTTGCTCCAAGTGCTCTTCGTAATTGGCCTGGCCAATCAGCGTGGCATCTTCGGGCACACCCAGCGGTGCGGGCTTGAGTTTTTTGAGACCGTCCACCGCACGGCTGACAATACCGTTCTTGGACGGTGATTTGTTATCGGGCAGGTCAAACAGGATGACCGGCACCTTGACATTGACCAGATGCGAGGCGATTTGCGCACCCATGACCCCCGCGCCGAGCACGGCGACTTTTTTCACATTGAATCGAGACATGTTGGTTTCCCCGTAATTACTGAACACGTAGCCAGGTTTGGGTGCGGCTGATGAACAACACCGAACCCCGCACTTCGAGCTTTTTGCCGTCTTCAATCGGTGTCAGGCGCAGGGTGTAGCTCTTGCCGTTTTCGGGGTCCAGGATCTTGCCGTCTTCCCAGACGTCCTTGCCCTCGGCTTTCTTGACGCCGCGAATGATCTCCATGCCCAGCGTGCGCTGGTCTTTGCGGTCGTCAGTGCACTCTTTGCAGATGGCGTTCTGGTCGGCGTTTTTGCGCAGCAGCTTGTCGATGCGCCCGGTCAACACACCGTCTTTTTCAGTGATCACCACCAGGCTTTTGATCTCACCGGTCTTGTCGTCGATGCTGTACCAGCTGCCCACGGGTGTCATCTGGGCGGCAGCCAGGCCGCAGGAAGCTACGGTAACAATAGCTATCAACCCTTTATAAATAAGGGCTAGAGTGCGATTTTTCATAGATAGTCTCCGGTGCGAGTTAAAAATAGCGCTGGGGGCTTGGCCGGGTTTTAAGCCAGGGCCGCGTCAGTGTCCATCAAGACTTTGACACCGGTGCGTGCGGTGCGCATCAGGGTCGAGGTCTCGGGGAACAGCTTGGCAAAGTAGAAGCGTGCGGTCTGCAACTTGGCGGTGTAGAACGGGTCGGTGCTGCCTGCAGCGATCTGCTGCAAAGCCACCTGCGCCATACGCGCCCAGAAGTAACCAAACACCATGTGGCCAGCCACACGCAGGTAGTCCACCGCAGCGGCGCCCACCTCGTCGGGGTTCTGGAAACCTTTGAAGCCGATTTCGGTGGTGAACTTGGTCATCTGATCCCCCAGCATCGCAATAGGGTTGATGAACTCGGCCATCTTCTCGTTGACACCTTCCTCGGCCACCAGGGCGGCAATGAGTTTGCCGAATTTCTTGAGGGTGGCGCCCTGGTTGCCCAGCACCTTGCGGCCCAGCAGGTCCAGGCTCTGGATGGTGTTGGTGCCCTCGTAGATCATGTTGATGCGGTTGTCGCGCACAAACTGCTCCATGCCGTTGTCGCGGATGTAGCCGTGGCCGCCAAACACTTGCATGCAAGCGTTGGTGGCGATGTGACCGTTGTCGGTGATGAAGGCTTTGACGATCGGGGTCAGCAGCGCGAGCATCTCGGCGGCGTCTTTGCGGGTTTTCTCGTCGGGGTGGTTGTGCTCTTTTTCCAGCAGCATGGCACTGAAGCACAACAAGGCCCGGCCGCCTTCGGCATAGGCTTTGGCGGTGAGCAGCATCTTGCGTACATCGGGGTGCACGATGATCGGGTCGGCAGGCTGGCCCTTGGCTTTGGGGCCAGAGAGGCTGCGCATCTGGATGCGTTCCTTGGCGTAGGCCAGGGCGTTCTGGAACGCCACTTCAGTCAGGCCCAGCGATTGGTTGCCGACCCCCAGGCGCGCGGCGTTCATCATCACAAACATGCCGTGCATGCCCTTGTTGGGCTCACCCACCAGGGTGCCGATGGCGCCCTCCAACTCGATCTGGGCGGTGGCGCTGGCCTTGATGCCCATCTTGTGCTCCAGGCGCGAGGCAAAAACGCTGTTGCGTGCACCCAGGGAGCCGTCCGCATTCACCAGAAATTTGGGCACGATGAACAGGCTGACGCCTTTGATGCCGGGTGGCGCATCGGGCAGGCGCGCCAGCACCAGGTGGATGATGTTGTCGCTCAGGTCGTGTTCACCGGCGCTGATGAAAATCTTGGTGCCGGTGATCTTGTAGGTACCGTCACCCTGCGGCTCGGCCTTGCTGCGCATCAGGCCCAGGTCGGTGCCGCAATGCGGTTCGGTCAGGCACATGGTGCCGGTCCACTCGCCGCTGGTCATCTTGTGCAGGTAGGTTTCTTTTTGCTCCGGCGTGCCGTTGGTGTAGAGCGCGGCGTAGGCGCCGTGGGTCAGACCAGGGTACATCGCCCAGGCCTGGTTGGCCGAGTTCATCATCTCGTAGAAACATTGGTTCACCACCAGTGGCAGGCCCTGGCCGCCGTAGGCCGGGTCACACGCCAGCGCGGCCCAGCCACTTTCGATGTACTGCTTGTAGGCGGCCTTGAAACCGGTGGGGGTAGTGACCTCGTGGCTGACCGGGTCGAGTACACAGTGCTCTTCGTCACCGCTGCGGTTGATCGGCAGCAGCACCTCGGCGGCGAACTTGCCACCTTCTTCGAGCACCGCGTTGATGGTGTCGGCGTCCATGTCGGCATGCATCGGGATGGCCGCCAGATCGCGGGTGACATTGAGCACTTCGTGCATGACAAACTGCATGTCACGCAGGGGCGGGTTGTAGATGGTCATGGTGGTCTCCTGTTAAATCTGAGGGTTGGGGCTGGTGCGTTTGCCGTAGCGCAGCAGGATGTTTTCGAAGCCGATGTGGGCCCGCTCCAGGGCACCAGGATTCTTCAGAAAGCGTTCTTCGTAGTGCAAGGACAGAATCAGGCCGTGGATCTCAAAGGCCATCTGTTGCGCGTCAGCGTCGGGCACCAAGTGGCCCTCTTCACGTGCTTGCTCAATGGCGCGGGTCAGGGCATGGAGCCAGGTCTGCACCGCGCTGGCCAAGGCATCACGCACCGGGCCGGGCCGGTCATCAAAAGCCACCGCACCACTGATGAAGATACAACCGGACTGCAGCTCCACCGCAACACGGCTCATCCAGTTGGCAAACAGCGCCCGCATGCGCGGCAGGCCACGCGGCTCTTGCATGGCCGGGAAAAAGACCTCGTCAGAAAAGCGCTGGTAATACTCACGCACCACCGAGAGCTGCAACTCCTCACGCGAGCCAAAGTGGGCAAACACGCCCGACTTGCTCATGTGGGTGACCTCGGCCAGCACACCGATGCTCAGGCCCTCCAGGCCAATCTGGCCGGCCAGGCGCAAAGCCGCTTCGACGATGAGCTGTTTGGTTTGCTGGCCTTTTTGCAAGGCCCGGTCATGGCGTGATTTGCTGACAGACGGGCTGCTGTCAGGCGATAAAAGAGAGGTGGAACGGGTCATGGTGCATAAAAGAACGATCGTTCTATTTTGCAGCATTTCCCGAACCGCAGACAGCGCGAACCCGTGACAAAAGCGGGTTTCGGGTCGTTTCTAGGGAAAACCCCTAGTTTTGCTCAACTTCAGCTGATCTACATCAAAAGTGGCTCCAGCCCTTTATCCAAAAGGGCAGATAGCTACCATTTTGTTAGCAATTTAATGCGAGCGGATCATGGTGCCAAAAGCCTGGTCCGTGAGGATTTCAAGCAACAGCACATGCGGCACGCGGCCATCGACGATGTGGACTGCGTGCACACCACTCTTGGCCGCGTCCAGCGCACCCGCAATTTTGGGCAACATGCCTCCACTGATGGTGCCGTCGGCAAACAACTCATCAATGCGCCGCGCGGTCAGGTCGGTGAGCAACTCACCGGCCTTGTTGAGCACGCCACTGATGTTGGTGAGCATCAGCAGTTTTTCAGCCTTGAGCACCGTGGCGAGTTTGGCGGCCACCACGTCGGCGTTGATGTTGTAACTCTCGTTGGCTTCCCCAAAACCAATCGGGCTGATGACCGGGATGAACGCGTCGTCTTGCAGCGCCTTGACCACGCTCGGGTCGATGCTGACGATGTCTCCGACCTGGCCCACGTCGTGTTCCTTGGTGGGGTCGGCGTTGTCGAGCATCTTGAGCTTTTGGGCGCGGATCATGCCGCCGTCGCGCCCGGTCAGGCCCACGGCCTTGCCACCTGCCTGGTTGATCAGGCCAACGATGTCCTGTTGCACCTCGCCGCCCAGCACCCATTCGACCACTTCCATGGTCTCGGCATCGGTGACGCGCATGCCCTGGATGAATTCACCTTTTTTGCCCAGGCGCTTCAGGGCCGTCTCGATCTGCGGACCTCCGCCATGCACCACCACCGGGTTGATGCCCACCAGCTTCAGAAGCACCACGTCTTCGGCAAAGTCCTGCTGCAGGGCCGGATCGGTCATAGCGTTGCCGCCATATTTGATGACCATGGTCTTGCCGTGGTACTTGCGGATGTAAGGCAGGGCCTGTGCCAGGATTTCGGCTTTGTCGCGTGGCTGGATGTGGGTGACGTCGGTCATGGTGGGTTCGTGGTTCACTGAAGAAAGGAACAAAACAAGCTGCAAATTGTGCAGCAAGTCGACCCGACTCAGTCCAGAACCGCTGGCTGCGCCTGATAGCCCTGCACACAGGTCTGCAACACGGCCTTGATGGTTGCCACATCCCCCTCAAGCCCGGCCTGCTGCAAGGTCTGCAAATGGGGTTCAAGACGTGGCCAGTCCAGGTAATCCTCGTGCGCCTTCATGATGCGCGGGTGGCTGGTGGGCTCGGGGTTGTCACCAATCAGCAGCTCTTCATAGAGCTTTTCGCCGGGGCGCAGGCCGGTGATGGCGATCTCGATGTCGCCCCCCGGATGGGCCGCGTCGCGCACCCGCAGGCCCGAGAGTTCGACCATGCGGCGTGCCAGGTCAACAATCTTGACCGGCTGGCCCATGTCCAGCAAAAACACGTCGCCCCCCTGCCCCATGGCACCGGCCTGCAACACCAGCTGCGCGGCTTCGGGGATGGTCATGAAATAACGGGTGACCTCGGCATGGGTCACCGTGAGCGGCCCACCGGCGGCCAACTGTTTGCGAAACAGCGGCACCACACTGCCGCTGGAGCCCAACACATTGCCAAAACGCACCATACAAAAGGTGGTGCCGTGGGACTGGGCCGCCAGCGCCTGCAGCACCAGCTCAGCCATGCGTTTGGTGGCACCCATGACATTGGTAGGGCGCACCGCCTTGTCGGTGCTGATCAATACAAAACGCCGTGCACCATGCGTGGCCGCCGCCTGCGCCAGGTTCAGGGTGCCAAAGACGTTGTTACGCACACCTTCGCCAGGGTTGTCTTCGACCATCGGCACATGTTTGTACGCAGCCGCGTGGTAAACCGTAGCGGGTTGATAGGTGCTGAAAACAGCTTTCAAGCGATGCGGGTTGGCGATGCTACCGAGCAAGGGCACCAGTTCGACCGACAGCCCGGCTGCCAAACAGATCGCTTGCAACTCCTGATGAATGGCATACAGCCCAAACTCGTTGTGTTCGAACAGCAGCAATTGGCGCGGCCGCTGCTGCAGAATCTGGCGCGTGAGCTCACTGCCAATGCTGCCCCCAGCCCCAGTGACCAGCACCACCTGGCCCATCAGATCCTGTTCCAGTAGCTCAGCGTTCGGCGCAACCGGTGCGCGACCCAGCAAATCTTCAATGTCCAGCTCGTGAAAATCCTGCACGGTGACACGGCCGCTGGCCAGATCAGAGAGGCCCGGCAAGGTGCGGACGTGAACCGGCAAATCACGCAGACTTTCCAGAATGGCGTTGCGCCGCTCTCTGGAGGCACTGGGCATGGCCAGCAGAATGTCGGTGACGCCTTGGCTGGCGACGAGTGCACTGACGCGGGATGGTGGGTAAACCGGTATGCCATTCACACTGCGGTCAATCTTGGTGACATCATCGTCAATAAATCCGACCAATCCATATTGGCGGGAGATTTGCAGCGCCGCCGCCGTTTGGGCGCCGGCGGCACCCGCACCATAAATTAGCAATCGCCCACTCTGCATCACACTGGTGTGCCCCATGTCGGCCAACCATAACCGCGCCCAGGCCCGGCTGGCGCCCACCAGAACCAAAAAAATGAGGGGCTGCAGTACACCCAAGCTGCGCGGCACACCAGGCCAACGTGCCCACAGCAGCACAGCACTCAACAGCAGCGCATACAGCAATATGGCTTTGGCCGTCGCCTGCAAAGCGGCCTGCCCCGTGTAACGAAAAATGGCGCGATACAGGCCATTTTTCACAAAAATTGGAATGGCAAGAAGCGGCGCCAAGCCATACACCCACCACTGTCCCGCATAGGGCCAGTTCAGTTGCTCAAGCCTGAGTGTGAACGCCAGCCAGGTGGCAAAGAGGGCGAGGAAAATATCAACCGCAACAACGACCAAGCGTTTGACCGAGCGCGGCCAGTCCAATACCCTGCTTTGCATTCATCCACCTAAAAACTGCGGATTAGACCGCAAAGCTCTCCTTGGTCTGACCTTCTGCCACTTTGGCAGCCAACCAGCGCGGCATCAGGCCACGCCCGGTCCAGGTTTCACCATTTGGCCCACGGTATTTGACAGGGGCCGGATTGCCCGATTTGCCAGTAGCCACTGGTTTGCGAGAACGGCCCTTGGCACGGTCCAGATCTTCGACGGTGATACCAAAAGCTTCCATCTTGGCCAGAATATCGGCAATAGTCGCAGCCAATTCGGCGGCCTTGATTTCTTCGGCCTGCTTTTGCAACAGGGCAATCTGGTTCTGGATTTCGATGAGAGATGACATTTTTTATTACCTATTTGGAAGTGATTACAACACCCTGACCACACGTTAGTCGTGCTTTTAGTGGACAACATTATCTCTTACCAGAACCCTCCATGCCGTCATGAGAATAATTTTTACATCGAACACGAGAGATTTACAGTGCATATACTCAATATCCAGTGCGACTTTTTGCGAAATTGACAACTCATCGCGCCCGTTGATTTGCGCCCATCCTGTCAATCCTGGTGTGAGGCAATGTACCCCGGCAAGAGTCCGTAAATCCACAAGATCATGCTGATTAAACAAGGCGGGCCTCGGCCCCACAAAACTCATATCTCCCTTGAGAATGCTCCACAACTGCGGCAATTCATCCAAGCTTGATTTCCTCAAGAAGCTGCCGATCGGTGTCAGATACGAGTCTGGATTATTGAGTAAATGTGTCGCCACAATTGGTGTCCCTATTCGCATACTGCGAAATTTAGGCATCCTGAATATCTTGTTATTGGCACCTACGCGATCCGACCAATACAAAACAGGGCCTCTTGAAGTCAGGCGAATCAAACACACCACCAACACAATGGGCATCAATGCCATCAATCCAATGACAACCACCAAAGTCAGATCAAATGTTCTTTTGATCACAGCGCATTCCCGGTCATAGCCCGTCGCAAGCCTTCTTCTACAGTGATTTTTGGCATCCAGCCCAATAATTCTCTCGCTTTTTTGCTATCAATTTTCAAGCTTCCACACAAACGTTGGACGGCCCCCTCTTGACCTGTCAAACGACCAGCCCATTCCAGCAAACTCACAGGCACAGGCAGCAAACGCGCAGGCACTCCAGCAGCCTGTGCCATTGCGCGCACCAGTTCCGTCGTGGACAAATCTTGTCCATCGCTAATCAGAAATGTCTGGTTGGCCGCTTGAGGGTGGTTGACGCAGGTGATGATGAAATCGACCAGATTGTCGAGCGCGACCAGGCTGCGCTGGTTACGGATAGCGCCAAGGGGCAGGGGCCACCCCTTTTGAACAGCATGTATCAAGAACGCAAAATTAGCCTTTACGCCTGGGCCGTAGACCAGAGGCGGGCGAATGATGACCACTTCCATGCCCGTTTGCCTGGATATCTCGCACAGGCCCTGTTCCGCTTCCCACTTGGACAGCGCATAGGCGTCCGCGGGTCCCGCGATATCCGTGTCGCGGTAGCACGCACTGCCCCCCTCTCCATTGACTTTGATCGAACTCACAAACACAAAGCGACGAACCCCGAATGCCGCAGCTTGACGGCCCAGATTCAACGTTCCGTCAGCATTGACTCGTCGAAATTCGGCGATAGGACTCGATGCCGCGTCCTGCATATGGTGTACCCGAGCAGCGAGGTGGACTACTGCGCTGCATCCTTCTAGCGCCCCTCTCCAATCCGTGCCGCCACAAACATCTCCAACACTAAAAACGCCTGGCGCAACTGGGCTGCTACGAATGGCTGAAACAACAACTTCCCCACGCGTTTTGAGGTCAGCGCACAGTGCTTTCCCTACAAACCCGTAGGCTCCAGTTACAAGAATCTTCATTTGTGAAGGAACTCGAGTACTTTTGCTGGATATTTGGACAAAATTTTCCAGAGATTGGTTGGAATATCGTTTTCTCGACAAGCCTGCAAAACCTCACGATTGAGCAGGAGCGAATTTCGCCACCCTCCGGTGCTGACTCCGCCGGTGCGCATCCGCACAAGTACATCAGGTAAATACCTGTATTCAAGCGTCCCTGAATGGAACACCCGTGCAATCAGTTCAAAATCTCCGGCAATACGATAGTCGGTCTTGAACGCGCCAAAGCGCTCATACACATGGCGCCCCAAGAACAACGAGGGGTGCGCTGGCATCCAGCCCCACGCAATGAGTTCGGGGCGGAAACGCGCAGATCGATAAAGCCGCAAGGGTCGATTTGGTCGATCAGGACTGAAGAACTCTGCATCACCAAATATTGCATCGAGCTTGTCTTTTTCAATAATTGCAGACACTCGCTCCAATACCGTTGGCCCAGCATATACATCATCAGCATTGAGAAAACCGATAACCGATCCAGTTGCCATACCAAGCCCCTTATTCATGGCATCGTAAATGCCCCGATCCGGCTCAGAAATCGTCTGGGATACATGCTGACCTCGTTGTCTGATGATCTCCAGTGTGTCATCAGTCGATGCACCATCGACCACGATATGCTCAATGTCAGGATGCGTTTGACAAGCCACAGAGGCAAGCGTATCCGCAATGGTTCCGGCAGCATTGAACGTCACTGTGATAATGCTGATTTTCATATTGCAGCCTCCGTCCGGTCAGCGTAGATGCCGAAAAGGCTGTGTCAGAAGGTATAGCGCCATATCCAGTCGCCAGCGTAGCTGCATCATGAGCGAGGCCGTTGAGTGCATGGTCGCTTGACTGGCGTTACCTCCATGTCGTCGATACAGCGAAAGAGTCTCGTCGAGAAAATGTACTGCTCCCACGCGTTCAGCAACTAAGCCAATCCACCAATCGTGCATAGCGATATGTGCCGGAAAGGGCAACGCAGCATCTAGCACAGAACGACGCATTGCCATGCAGCAGCCCAGATAGCTATTTTTCCAAAGATTGCGCAGCAACCCTGGGCCAGAACGCCGTAGACTAAAAAAAGAAGGTGCTATTGTCGTCAACTCACTGTTCACAACAGCACAATCGGTGACGACTAGGACACACTCGGACAGCACTGCCAAGCAACGGTTAACTTTGTGAGGTAGCCACACGTCATCTTGATCACAGAGAAAGATCGTATCGCCACGCGCTGCCCGCAATACGCGTTCAAAATTGGGGATCACTCCGGTTTGACCGCTGTTTGTGAGTAGCCGCAACCGAGGATCGTTGAGCCTTGCGATTTCTGCAAGTGTGTTGTCGGTCGAACCATCGTCGGATACAACCACTTCGTCATCCGGCCCCAATTGCATCAATACTGAGTGCAGTTGCTCCCCTACATAACGGCCGCCGTTGTAGGTGGCAAGACAAACCGAGATCACGTGTCAAGTCTCCTGTCAGCGCTGCCCGAGCACATTGCACTTTACAAAACGGTACAGCGGGTGCAGCAACAAAATGGCTGCAACGGCAATGCGACTGCGGCGACCAAACAATAACTCAACAGCCATGCGTTGGTGAAAGTGGTTCGGTTGACCCGAAGCACCGGCTCTGTCGCAAATGGAAATCGGGTGCGCACAATAGACCCATTGTTTCCCAGCGATCGACAGAAAAAAGATGAAATCAGAAATCGTCACCCCCCTGCCGACCAGATACAGCCCATACACCTCGTGTAGCGACTTGCGGTACAGCACCGACTGATGGCGGACGTTCATCCGCGCAAGATCGGCTTTCGCCAGCTTGCGATCCTCTCGGTAAATCCAGTCTGAATAAACCACATCTACTTCCAACGCAGTTGCCGCAACCGCAGCTGACAGGGCTCCAACATCTGCAAATTCGTCTCCAGCATTCATGAACAGCAGCCACTCGCCATCTGCCATTGCTACGCCTTTGTTCATGGCGTGATAAATGCCAATATCCGTCTCACTGAGCCATAGGCTGATCCTTGACACGTTCTGGCGAAGCAATTCAAGTGTATTGTCGGTCGAAGCACCATCAATCACGATCAACTGGAAATTGCAGTAGTCCTGGGTCGCCACGCTGGCCATCGTACGCACAAACCCTATCGGGTCGTTTCTCACAACCATGATGACTGACACGCGGGGCGAATTTGACTGATTCATCTTTCAATAAAGATTATCAAAACAGGAGACAAAATGGCCAAATCCCACCCACAAGTCAACCAACGAGTTGTTCAAATATTTTGAGTATTGAGATCGGTTCGACAGCAACGATTGCCAGACCGTCGCTCGGTCAGGCACCAAGCTTACCAGCCAAATCAGCAGGGCTTACAGCCTCAGGAGGTCGCGGTCTGTTTTGATGTCGCCAAAACGTGGTGAACACGACGACGCCATTTCTCCCAACTCCGCATGACCAAGCTCATTGAGAACGGCGAGTTTTGACCCGCGCAACATCTTCGATCGCCAACTGGTACTGCTGGACATATTCGGGAACTACTACACGTGCATGCCAAAGACGGACTGCTCGGTCTCGCGCTGATCTACGCAACGACGAAAGTTGGCAAGAATTGTCGGTGACCCAGCGAATTCCCTGATAGAGATCACGTGCATCATAGGGATCGGCAAGGTATCCGGTTATCCTGTCGTCAACGACTTCCTTCAGGCCGGAAACGCGGAATGCCACAACAGGGCACCCACAAGCTTGGGCTTCAGTCGCAGTTTGTGGCAAATTTTCGATTCGGGACGGAACTACCATCACATCCGCCGCACTGTATATTCTTGCCAGAGTGGCCTCATGGTCGATATGTCCAAGCCAATGCGTCCTCACAGGCAATGATCGGTCAATTGTTGGTTCTTTTTGACCAAACACGACACACTCCACGTTAAAAGACTCCGCAAAAGTCTTGCAATGACCAAGCGCCTCCTTCAGCAAGTCGTAACCTTTATTGGGATCGGAACTACCTTGAATGGCTCCGAACAAAACGAGCACTTTGTCCTGTGGCAACCCTAGCTCAGATCGGCATTTGACACGATCAAGCGGGCAATAGCACTCTGTATCCAAAACATTTGGGATGACTGACACAGGTGACTCTGACATCAATGCACTGCGATTGACGCAATCGGCCATCCATTTGCTCGGTGCGATGATACGCATCGGCAATCTCCAAGCCTTTTTTTTGCGAAGCCAAACCCCCCGATCCAGATCCAGCCCCATGTCTTCGATTCGGCGATTATTGCGCGTATACCCTTGTGCCCAGCGCGTCTCATCCGGCTCCACATGCTCAGAACCACAAAATGCCCACATGTCATGTAGTGTCCAAACTATCGGTCGCTTAATTCTGGCAACGTCTTCAATCGACATGGTTTCGGCTCCTATCCAGTGAAGGTTCACCACATCCGGGGCAATGGATTCAATTCGACTCGCCCAGTCGGAAGGCAAAAAATTTCCCGATCTGGGTGCCCTGCGACTCGAACCTTGCAGTCGCATAACTGCCCGCCCAACGGGACTCCGAAGTTGACTGAGAGCCGCTCCGATTGGCGAGCGTGGACCAAATAGATATGGGGCTTTCGTTCTCACCTGCCTCAGCAGCATGGATGAATCAAACCCAGCGGCATCAAGGGCAAGGTGTAGTCGCAACGCGGCACGTGCGGCACCACCACCACTGTCAGAGTGGTTGATATGCAATATGCTTGGATCTGATGCCACAGACAGGCAGCCTGAACTAAAGGCCTGCGAAACGCCTGAGGCGTGACATTAGCTCGTCTGCCGACCAGTCCCGAACCAAAAAACGAGGGACTCGATAGGGATCGGTCCAGCTTCTGACGACTGCTGAGTGGTTGGCGGCAACCCGATCAAATCCAGCCCGCCGGCAAATGGCAACCGTCTCAGGTGTGTAGTCAGATTTAGCACCAAAAGGATAGGAGAACACTTGCACCGGTCTACCTGTCCACTCCTGCAATTGCGCACGGGAACACTCAATTTCCTCACGTTGATCCTCAATGCTCAAACTCGAGAGTGGTTGATGACATACTGTGTGAGCACCAACCGTTGCCATTGGACTCGCTGCGAGTTGAACAAGTTCCTGAGTGGCTAGCACCCGATGTGACGAACGTGGCTCAGGAATACCAATCACCAATCTCGCCAATTCGGCCATTGCGCCCTCCCGCTCCTTGACACTAAGCGTTTTCAACTGCGGATGTAGAAATTGGTATAAGGCTTCACGCTCTCGCACCTGACCACAGTCATATGTTCGATCCAAGTCGACCGCACCAACCCGGTTTAACGCTTGCCCACCAGAACTGCACAGCAGTATTCGCTCCAACTCATCCCACCAGAATTCGCGTTCGCCCCCAATGTAGCCAGTTGCGATGAAGAAAGTAGCCGGGATATCCAACTCCTCAAGTATTGGAAGGGCGAATTGAAAATTGTCGGCGTAGCCGTCGTCGAAGGTGATGACGACGGTCGGTCGCTGAACATCAGCCCAACATTGTTCAAATCGCAATATGTCAAAAGCTGCTTGCAACGCCTGCAATTGCTCCCGAAAACGGGTCGGGGGGACCGCCAACATTTGTGGATCTGAAGGCAACTCAATCACTCGGTGATAGATAAGCACCACCAAAGGCACAGAACCCAGATTGAGTAACATCTCGCGTCTTGAATAAGTCAACTCACGTAGCAATTTGATTTTTTGACGAAGCATCAAGCTTTCCTCGCCACGATACCTATGATGACCTGATAGTTTGGATCATGCTCGTCGAGTACAGAACGCGATGGCAGATCTTCGACCGAAAACCCGCGCAACAGCGCCACCGCAGCTGACAAATTGCCATAGGAGATAACAGTTACTTCGGAGAAATTGTCCGAAAACAGGCGCTCACATGCGGCCGAGCTCAAGCGCCAAAAATCCCCCCAGCGATCCATGTCAAAACGACTGATTTGCGAAACACCACCCACTGTCGCCAGCAGATAGCCGCCTTCATTAAGAAGATGACATGCACCCTTTACGGCTGCATCGAGCTCATAAATGAAGTTGAAGGTCTGCGTACAGATAAAGCAGTTAAAACGACCATTCGGCAGAGTTTCAGGGCGGGTCAAATCTCCAACCACGGCCGTTGCCAGCGCCGTAGGAGTTGTGTAAAGCTCGAAAGAGCGAGCTGCAGAATCGCCAAACTTGCGGGTGTATTCATTGGCAGCAACTTCAAGCACATCCCCGGTAATCAAATGCCGATGCTGCGCAATAAAGGCCTCGATGTAATAACGATCAATTGGCTGCCCGCGGTCGATACCAAAGATCTCCGAGGTCGGGCGCATTGCTCTTTGGTCAAACAACGAGCCCGCAGGTCGCAGTTTGCGCTCTATCCAGCGTCTTAGTCTCATGTGGGCTGTCTGTAGGCAAATATATTCACTTGGTTGTCAAAACGTCCGGGCTTGACAGGAGCAAAAGGACTGCGTACAAAATCAGCTGACTGCAAATGCAGACGAAAACCTGACGCCTGTAAAACCGAGAGAATACGAACAATCGACTGCGCCTGGTCCGGGGAAGAGTGATATTCAATGAAAATGCGCTCAATCCGATCAAAAGCAGGGACGCAGTGGGGCACAACCAACGCCTCAGCTCCCTCAATATCAATTTTCAGCAGCGCGATTTTCTCAAAACCCAGCAAGAAGTCGAGCAAGTCAATACTCGGAACGTTATACGAACTTTGCTCATTTGTCAGATGGCTAATCTGCCCCCCATCAGCCCCGTCGCAAGCAAAACCGATTGTCCCGTTTGCAATGTATGCGGCAGCGTTGACCAGATGAACATTGGCTCGTGGTGCGTAGCACTCAACGTTACGCTTGAGCTTTTTAAAAACTGTCGGATCGGCCTCAAAAGCATGGATTTCCGGCTCATCCAACGTGTCACAGAAATAAAGTACTGATACGCCAACGTTCGCCCCAACGTCAACTATCACCGGCTTGTGGCCAGAATTGGCAAGTTTGTATTCCTGCTCAACAAAAATGTCCCGGAACTGATATGCCACAGAAAGGGGGTCCGTCACCTCCAACTCGTATCGGAATGCCTTCAGCCTTCCTGCCTTGTAACGAGTTCTAAAACGATTTTTCAGCCAAACCATCAGCCAATGCCGATATGCCCTATCTTTGATGATACGTGCTGGGTTCATTCACACATCCTAGCTCGACTGCGATGCGGAAAACTGCCAAGTATTGTTTCGCACAACATCCGCGCCTTAACCCGAAATGATGTAACGCTGCGGAAATACGTCTTCAATCGCGTCAAGGCAAGATCGTTGCAGGAATACGTCTCACACCAATTTTCGACCCGACAGGAATTCAACACTACATCGAACACGCTCGACTGAGGCGTGTGTGTGCCGGAGTCATCATGACCAATGTTCTGAACGTAGGACTGACGCGGATGCAGACAAAGCCCTTTGCGCCGAAAAATGGAGGCGTACCAAAAAACTGCCCAGGTATTCATGCGCCCCTGTGCGTTCAGCATAACTTGGGTCCAAAACGGAAACGCTCCATCGAGATTGAATACCCGGCGCTGTCTAGCAGAGAAGACTCGCGCCAGTTCGCTTGGGTCTTTGCTGAAATGCTGCCATGCGCGCGCCCACGTCGCCCACCCCCAACATGAGGCAGGGGGCAAAAAAAACGTCTCGGGCAATCCATCCGTCCTCATCGGATAGTTATAGCCAGAGATATGCATGACATCATCGTTGTCACAATAGCGATCAAGTGCCTCATTCATAAAGGTCAGAAAAAGTGGTGATGTCACCATGTCGTCTTCAAGCACGATGACACGTTCGCTCTGGCGCAAAACCTCGCTGACACCCTCAATGATGTTGCGTGCCAACCCATAGTTTGTTGCTCTTTCGATCAGTAACACGCTACGAAACCCGGAAACGCCTCGAATCAGTTCACGCACTGCGTGCACGGCCTCTGAATCATGTTCACTGCGCGCAGCGTCAGCGTAGACGACCAGATCACTCTGGTCAGCAAGCGTATTAACACTGAGAGCGTTGAGCGTTTGCCGCACATGCTCGGGGCGAGAATAGGCAAATAGAACAATAGGTGCGAGAGATGGCATGGTGACTTGACTCAGCTTCGCTTTAGCAGGGCAACAACATTTTGGTAAGCGAAGATCTCACAAAAAACCGGGCTGTACTGGTCAAGTTTGACCATACCGTCCGGTAGCAATCGGTAGAAATCGTAATTTGGCAGTATGTCCCAAAAGTCCCGAAAAAAAACTCGACTCGCGACATTCATCTCATTGAACTCAAAATGGATGGCATCAATCGTTCCTTCGCAGAGATAGTCCCCCAAGCCTTTTAGAACATTCAGTTCGTTGCCTTCCGTATCGATTTTGAGCAGGTTTATGCGGGTGACATGGTTTTCATGCGCAAACTCTCCCAAAGTAACAACTTTGACCTTGTGATGCGTCGACGGAGCATGATGGATGCTTTCAATCACATCCTGATAAAGCGATGCATGGGACGAGCCATCATTGGCTGCATAGTCAAACAGATCGGCAATTCCGGCGCTTGCCCCCACGGCTGCATTGATGGCGGTGAAATTTAAATGCCGCACGCTCTTTTCGAGTGCCGAAAAGGTGTGTGGATGAGGCTCAAATGCGTAGACCGTCAACAATGGGTTGATCTGCAACACCCTGCTTGAGTACTTGCCCACGTTTGCGCCAACGTCAATAACAACACCACCTGTCCGGCCGGCAAGTATCTGCTTGAGAAAACGATGCTCGCCACTAACCTGATCATTTTCGAAATTCAGAACACCCATACCGCTCAAGCTACAGTGATACAGGAGCCTATTGAACCGATGAAAAATCCGCCTGGCGAAGATCAGACGATATATCTTGACTATCAGAATAGAAAACGGGGCCGTCATTTAAAGCTAACTCTATAAAAAGACACGAAGGATTTTGTTTTCATCCAAAAATGTTTTCGAGTCTTGGGATGGAACAAGTCAAATAGGTAGGCGGCTGACATTTGAGCAACAAGCGTTCCCATTGCGGCACCCAGAATGCCGAACGACGGGATCAGAATATAGTTGGCAAGCAGGTTCACAAAGGCACCCAGCAACGTCCGCCCCAAAGCCAGCATTTGCAGATGCTCGGTCAGATAACCACTGCCGCTTGCGACACCGAGAAACACAAACAAGGCGCTCCAGACATGAAGTGCCAACACCGGACCCGCTTCCGCGTAGGCACTGCCAAACAGCAAATTGACTACCCAGCCAGAAAAAAAAGTCATCGGCAGTGCAACACCCAGTGCCAATGTAACCATGGTGTTGTAGAGATTCTGCAAACGTTGGTGGTACAGCTGCTCGCTGAGCTTCCTGGTTGTCACGATCGACGGAAATACGGAGGCGACAATGGTCATCGGAATAAAGTACCAGACTTCGCTGATACGGACGGCTGCGGAGTAGATGCCCACTGACTCATCACCCAACATCTGCCCGAGCATGATCTGGTCAATGCGCATGTACACCATGATCGCCAAGCCCGAAAGAATCAATGGCCAACTGTCATTGAGCAGTTCCTTGGCGCGACCAAACCGAATCCGCCACGCGCCAAGCCCGCCCGCGCGCCAGACATAGACAACAAGCAACCCGACGGCAACCAGCGCGCTCTCGACAAAGGCTGCCCAGACAAATGCCATCAGTGGTGCCCCCATGAGGATGAGTGCGCCCTTGACAATTGCCAACACCAAAAATATGCCGTTCTCCATCCAAACAACATATTTGGATTGAACCTTGAATTCAAACCAGTACCTGACGACATCGGTGCACTTGAGCACTATGGCAAATCCAAGTACCGCAACCAGCAATTTAGTCATGCTGTCGTCGGGTCTTGCAAAATTGATGGCAAAGACAACCAGTCCGAATGACAGCCATCCGCCTAAAAACTGAAGCAGGAAGGTGGTTCCCAGTGTCTCGTTGGCACTTCCTGGGTTCGTGACCAGATCCCGGACCACAACTCCATTCAGCCCCAAACCTGCAAACACACCGAACAAGGCAACAAAAGCCATCGCGTAGTTCAGGATACCGAATTGCTCTGGTCCAAGGTATCGCGCCACCCATACACCAACAAGCAACCCCACGCCCATGCGCAACACCTTGTCACCAATTAGCCAAAACACATTGATAAGCGCTCTACGCAGATTGGGACGATGTACTATGCCAGTCAGCAACCTGGCATGCAGCCACTTGAGCCAAACGGGATTCACTTGTTTGGCTAGATCAAAGTAGGCGTCATGTGCGCCGAGTTCGAAGCAACGCATTTGGCGACACAGACGCACATTCTTTGTTACTCCACACTCACGCTGACGTCATACCCAAACTTTTTAAGCAAAGCATGCTTTTTGGCTTCCGCCAAGTCGGAGGTGACCATTTCTTTGCACATATCTTGAGTCGAAATCTCCGGCACCCAGCCAAGCTTCTGCTTGGCCTTTGCTGGGTCACCCAACAAGGTCTCGACTTCAGTCGGGCGGAAGTAGCGTGGATCAATGCGGACCACTACTGTCTCTTGGGCGCTGCCAGGTACGACGGCGTAGCCCACTTCATCAACACCAGTGCCTTCCCAACGAATCGGCATGCCCAATTCGTTGGCAGTCCACTCGATGAACTGCCGCACACTGTATTGCACCCCGGTGGCAATCACAAAGTCCTCGGGCTGGTCTTGCTGCAGCATCATCCACTGCATGCGCACATAGTCCTTGGCATGGCCCCAGTCACGCAGTGCGTCAATGTTGCCCATGTACAGGCAGTCTTCCAAACCCTGGCTGATGTTGGCCAGACCGCGGGTGATCTTGCGGGTGACAAAGGTCTCACCCCGGCGCGGACTCTCGTGGTTGAACAGGATGCCGTTGCAGGCATAGATGCCATAGGCCTCACGGTAGTTCACCGTGATCCAGTAGGCATAAAGCTTGGCCACCGCATAAGGGCTGCGTGGGTAAAACGGGGTGGTTTCCTTTTGTGGGGTTTCCTGCACCAGACCATACAGCTCACTGGTGCTGGCCTGGTAAAAGCGGGTTTTCTTCTCCAGCCCCAGGATGCGGATGGCTTCCAGAATGCGCAAGGTGCCCATGCCGTCCACATCGGCGGTGTATTCAGGACTCTCAAAGCTGACCGCCACATGGCTTTGCGCGCCAAGGTTGTAGATCTCATCGGGTTGGGTTTCCTGCACGATGCGCACCAGATTGCTGGTGTCAGTCAAGTCGCCGTAGTGCAGCTTGAAGTTGGCGTTATCGATGTGCGGGTCCTGGTAGATGTGGTCAACCCGCTGGGTGTTGAAAGAACTGGCGCGGCGTTTGATGCCGTGCACGATGTAGCCTTTTTCAAGCAGGAATTCAGCCAAGTAGCTGCCGTCCTGGCCTGTGATGCCAGTGATGAGGGCGACTTTGGGCATGTTGGTTGGATGTGTTGACATTTGTTGAATAGAAATTTGATAGCTGCTTGCCCCTGGTGCAAAAGGGCTAGAGGCCTATTTGATGCTTGAAGTCCTGGTAGGCTGCGGCCAGGCCCTCGGTTAACTTCACCTTCGCCTGCCAGCCCAGCGCATTAATGCGGCTGCTCTCCATCCATTTACGTGGTGCGCCATCGGGCTGGGTCGGGTCATAGGTGATATGCCCCGCATAACCCACCACCTGGCTGATGGCTTGCGCTACCTCGGCAATGGTCACATCGCTGCCGTAACCCACATTGATATGGCTTTGCATGGGGCTGGTTTGCTGGTCGTAAGTCGTTTTGTCCAGATTCATGACAAACACACTGGCCGCCGCCATGTCATCCACATAAAGGAACTCGCGTTTGGGGGTTCCGCTGCCCCAGATCGCGACCGAAGGTGCACCAGATACCTTGGCCTCATGAAAGCGGCGGATCAGTGCCGGAATGACATGGCTGTTGGTGGGGTGATAGTTGTCGCCCGGGCCATACAGGTTGGTGGGCATGACGCTGCGGTAGTCCACGCCGTGGCTGGCACCATACTGGCGGTTGTAACTCTCGCAGAGTTTGATGCCGGCAATTTTGGCAATGGCATAGGGTTCGTTGGTGGGCTCCAGCAGACCGGTGAGTAGGGCGTCTTCACGCATGGGCTGAGGAGCGTTGCGTGGGTAAATGCAGCTGCTGCCCAAAAACAGCAGTTTCTTGACGCCGTTCTTGAAGGCGGCATCGATCACGTTAGCCTGCATCATCAGGTTCTGGTAGATGAAGTCGGCCGGGTAAGTGTTGTTGGCGTGAATGCCGCCTACTTTGGCCGCCGCCAGATAAACCTGAGAGGGTTGCTCCGACGCGAGGAACGCCTGGACCGCCGCCTGGTTGGTCAAATCCAGCTCGGCATGGGTGCGGGTGATGATGTTTTCTGGCGCACAGCCGCCTGCCAGCAACTGGCGCACGATGGCAGAACCCACCATGCCACGGTGGCCTGCTACATAAATCTTTTGATGCATAAATCCTCGATATCAGACCGACAGGCGCCACAACAAACCGGAAATACGGGGACTCTCACCTTCAGCCTGTTTACCCGTTGATTATCCGGCAGTCTGCTCCACCCTGACATCCCTTGCCCGCAGTGCACGGGCGCCCTCGGGGCAAGTCAAAAATGGATTCCCTGCATCATCTGCTGCAGGGCAACTGCCTCGGCAGACAACTTGGGCTTGGCGGCCTTGTCACCCTTGGCCGCAGATGAATCGGGAAACATCCTGAACGTGGTGTTCATCACAATTTGCGCCACACGCGGCACCAAGGCGTGTAACACCTGGCCAAAGATGCCCAGTCGGGTCGCCACCCGCACCGGCTTGAAGATACAGGCCTGAGCGATCATGTCGGCGGCCTCTTCGGGGGCCAGCGTCGGCACATTGTTGTAGATGCCGGTGGGCGCGATCATCGGTGTGCGCACCAGCGGCATGTTGATGGTGGTGAAGGTCACCCCCTGGTCGGCAAACTCGCTGCTGGCACAACGTGTCCAGGCGTCCAGCGCGGCCTTGCTGGCCACATAAGCAGAAAAACGCGGGGCATTGGTCAACACACCGATGCTGCTGATGTTGACCACATGGCCCTTGTGCTTGGCCACCATGCCGGGCAAAAACCCGGTGGTGACGCGCAGGCTGCCGAAGTAGTTGAGCTGCATGGTGCGCTCGTAGTCGTGAAAACGGTCATAGCTGGACTCGATGGCCCGGCGGATGGAGCGCCCGGCGTTGTTGATCAGGAAATCGACACCGCCGTGGTCACGCGTGACTTGCTGGACAAAGGCCTCGCAGCCCGGCTGGTCGGCAATGTCCACCGCGTAGGCAACAAAGGTGTAACCCCTGCCACGGGCCTCGGCACACGCCGCGTCGAGTTTGTCCTGGTCCCGACCACATATCAAAGTAATAGCACCTGCCTCAGCAAACTTGTGGGCTGCAGCCAATCCAATGCCTGAAGACCCACCAGTCACCAACACCACCTTGCCAGCCACGGTGCCGCGCAAGCTGTGGTCGATGTGCAGCTCCGGATCCAGGTGCCGCTCCCAGTAGTCCCAAAGGCGCCAGGCGTAGTCTTTGAGGTTGGGGCACACCACCCCGGTGCCTTTGAGCGCGGCCAGTGTCTCGCGGCAGTCAAACCGAGTGGGGTAGTTGACAAAGCTCAGCATGTCCTCGGGCAGGCCCAGGTCGCTCATGATGGCGTTGCGCACCCTGCGCACCGGGGCCAACGCCATCAGGCCCTTGGTCACGCTGCGGGGAATGAACCCCAGCAGCGCGGCGTTGACAAATAGGCTCATCTTGGGCGCGTGTGCCGCGCGGCTGAAGATGTCCAGCACATCCCCCACGCGGTACCCCACCGGGTCGACCAGGTGGTAACACTTGTGGGTGATCTCTTTCTGGTGGCTGATGGTTGCCAGTGCATCCACCACAAAATCCACCGGCACGATGTTGATGCGTCCGCCCTCCAGGCCGATGGTTGGCATCCAGGGTGGCAACAACTGGCGCATGCGCTGGATCAGCTTGAAGAAGTAGTACGGCCCGTCAATCTTGTCCATTTCACCGGTGCTGCTGTCACCCACCACCATCGCAGGGCGGTACACCGACCAGGGCAGCTTGCATTCCTGGCGCACGATCTTTTCACTCTCGTGTTTGCTCATGAAATACGGGTGCTCGTAGTTCTCGGCCTCGGCAAACATGTCTTCGCGGAACATGCCCTCATAGAGCCCGGCTGCGGCAATCGACGACACATGGTGGAAGTGCCCGGCGTCGATGGCCTTGGCCAGCGCCACCACGTTGCGTGTGCCGTCAATGTTCACTGCCACCTGGCTGTCGGCATCGGCCTCCAGGTCATACACAGCGGCCAGGTGAAACACATGATCGATCTGACCTTTGAGTTGCTGGATGTCTGCACCAGACAGCCCCAGTTTTTTGGCAGTCAGGTCGCCCCACATCGGCACCAACCGCGCCGCGCTGACACCACAAAATTCACGCAAGGCAACCACCTTGTCTGCACTGGCCTGACGGATCAGAAAGTACACCACCGAACCCTTGCGCTGCAGCAGTTTTTTCACCAGCCGCTTGCCAATCAACCCCGTTGCTCCGGTCACAAAATACCGCATACACGTCTCCAGAATGAGCTTGTCATTCTGGTCTGAAAACGCGGCATCTGGCTTTCACGTAAACCCGAGCTCGGGTGGTTTAGGCCAGCTCAAATTAGGAAGTGTCACCTACACCTTGGCGTCATAGCGGCCTACAGTGGCGCCCATGCAAGCTGGACACAGCCAAGCACCCTCTTTACCCTTTTCTTTGTTTTAACTGGAGAACATCATGGTCACCAAACTCAGCAAAACCACCCCCGTCAAAAAAACCGCTGCACCCAAAAAGGCAGCTGCTGGCAAGAAAGCCACAGCCAAAAAGTCCGGCAAGCTGTTGAGCAACTCGGTCAAGGACTCGGCACAACAAATCTGGCAAGCCGGCCTGGGCGCGTTCACCAAAGCCCAGACCGAAGGCACCAAGGCTTTTGAAGCCCTGGTGAAAGAAGGTGTGAACTTCCAGCGCAAGACCCAGTCCGCTGCCGAGGACAAGATCAACGAAGCCACCCAGAAGATGACCAGCATGGCCACCGACATCTCGAGCAAAGCCTCGGGCCAGTGGGACAAGCTGGAAAGCATTTTTGAAGACCGCGTGGCCAAGGTGCTCAACAAGATGGGTGTGCCCTCCGCCAAAGACATCAATGCATTGATCGCCCGCATCGACGCGCTCAACGCCAGCGTGCAAAAACTCACCCCCAAGGCCCCCGCCAAAGCTGCGGCCAAACCCGCCGCCAAAGCACCCGCCGCACCGGCCGTTAAAGCGGAGGTAAAACCGGCTGCCAAAAAAGCCGCGCCACGCAAAGCGACCGCCCCCGTGGTCCAAGAGGCCCCTGCTGCTCAGGTAAACCCTGACTCAAAATAGCACGACCGGTCGTAAACTGACGACCCATGAAGAAGCCCACTCCGCCCTCGCCCAGGATAGCTTTGGCGTTGGCGGGTGGCGGGCCATTGGGGGCCATTTATGAAATTGGTGCCCTGTGCGCCTTGCAGGAGTCGCTCAGGGGCATCCACTTCAACCGCCTGCAGCACTATGTGGGGGTGTCCGCCGGTGGTTTCATTGCTGCCGGGCTGGCCAATGGCATCACACCGATGCAGTTGTTTGGCCTCTTCATCGAAGACCGGAAGCACCAGACCGAGGCGTTCGATCCGGCGTGGCTGCTCAAACCCGCCTTCTCCGAATTTTTCTCGCGCTCGCTGTTGCTGCCGGAGCTGATGCTCCAAGGTATTTGGCACGGCACGCTGGGGCGCAAATCCCTCATGCGTGCACTGGAGCGCCTGAGCCCGGGCCTGCCCACCGGTATCTTTTCCAACGCGCAGATTGATGTGGAGCTGACCAAGCTGTTCTCGCGCCCCGGGCGCAGCAACGACTTTCGCCAGCTCAAAAACCGCCTGACGCTGGTGGCCACCCACCTCGACAGCACCAGCGCCATCGCGTTTGGCCGCACGGGCTGGGACCATATTCCGATCTCCAAGGCGGTGCAGGCCAGCGCGGCCTTGCCTGGGCTGTTTCCGCCGGTGGAAATCGAGGGCCAGCATTTTGTGGATGGTGCACTGACCAAGACCATGCACGCCTCCATCGCGCTGGACGAAGGTGTGGACCTGATGTTGTGCCTGAACCCGCTGGTGCCGTTTGATGCCTCGGACCCCTTGCGCAGCAACGAGTCGGCCACCCCCTGGGCGGCGCCTGAGCCGATTCCCCACATTGCCGATGGTGGCCTGCCCGCGGTGTTGAGCCAGACCTTTCGCTCACTCATCCACTCGCGCCTGCTGCTGGGCTTGAAGAGTTATGAACAGGCTTACCCCAACACCGACATCGTGCTGATCGAGCCCAACCACCGCGACCCCGAGCTGTACCTGGCTAACACCTTCAGCTACAGCCAGCGCCGCCACCTGGCCGAACACGCCTACCAGCAAACGCGGCAGTTGCTGCGCTCGCGCCAGACCAAACTGGCGGCCAAGCTGGCCTACCACGGCATCAGCCTGAACCATGCCGCGCTGGATGACGAACACCGCCACCTGGCCTACCCGGCACGCCCGGCTGCCCGCGTGGGCCAAGCGCTGACCAAGCTGCACTACCTGATGGACAACCTGAGCCAGGTGGTACAGAGCGCCGAATTGCAGGCCAAAACCACATGCTGAAAAAGGCACCCCGGCGCACCGCAGAGCGCATCCTGGAGGTCACGCTCGCACTGTTCAACCGCTTTGGTGAGCCCAATGTATCGACCACGCTGATCTCCAACGAGCTCAACATCAGCCCCGGCAACCTGTACTACCACTACCCGGCCAAAGACGAACTCATCAACGCCTTATTTGACCGTTTTGAGCACAGCCACAACGAGCTGCTGGGCGCCGGTGACGAGGTGCGCAACATCGAAGACGCCTGGTTTTTTTTGCACACCCTGTTTGAACTGATCTGGCAATACCGGTTTTTATACCGCGACCTCAACGACCTGCTCAGCAAAAACCGCCGCCTGGAGACCCATTTTCAGACCATCCTGAAAAACAAGACACGAGCACTCAAGGCCTTGCTCGACGGCATGCGCCGCAACGGTGCCTTGCAGATCGACTCACGCGAGATGGAAGTCACCGCCACCAGCATGGTGGTGATGCTGACCTACTGGCTGAGTTTTGAGTATGTGCGCGACCCACGCCATGCGTTGGAGCCCAGCAATGCCCAGACGGCCTTGTTGCGGGGTGCCCAGCATGTGTTGAACCTGATGAGTCCTTACCTGGAGACTGGCCAAAGAGCACATCTGCTGAAATTGTCGGATGCCTACAATAAGGAATAGAAACAAAAAAACAGGTTAGAGGAGACAGACATGGCCAAATGGACCGCTTTCCCTTACGCTGGCGACTACCACTTTGACGCCGCCAGCGTCAAAGAGAATTGGGCCAGACTACACGCCGGTGACCTGGAACCCCTGCCGCAAGACCCCTCGGTGTTGCAAGCCTGGGCCCATTTTCACAACGGTGAGTTTCAGCAGGCCGCCATCATGGGCTTGGGTTTGGGCGCGCCTGGCCTGAGCGTGGCCAGCAAAGCCACCTGCGTCTATGCCACCTACCTTGAAAAACACGAGGTGCGCCGTCTGGACCTGTTCCTGGAGGTGGCTGGCCAAGCCGGTGAACTGGCCGAGGACCACCCGGACACACTCAACGCCCGCTACTGGCGCGCCTACGCCTTGAGCCGCTACAGCCAGGGCATCAGCGTGGCCAAGGCCCTGGCCCAGGGGCTGGGCACCAAGGTCAAGACCGATCTGGAATACGTGATCCGCCATGCACCACAGCACGCCGATGCGCATGTGGCGCTGGGCAGTTTCCACGCCGAGGTGATCGACAAGGTCGGCTCGCTGATTGGTGCCATGGCCTACGGCGCCAACAAGGACATCGGCCTGCACCTGTTTGACCAAGCCATCAAGCTCCATGCCGAGTCGGCCTACGGCCTGCTCGAATACGCCCACGCTTTGCTGATGCTCGAAGGTGAAGACAAGATGGACGAGGCCAACCGCCTGTACCAACAAGCCGCCCAGCTGCAGCCCCTGGACGCCACCGAACGCCTGGATGTGGAAATGGCCCGCTCACAGCTAGCGGACTGATCACGCCCACAAGTTAAAGGCACTTTATGCCTCTAGCCCTTATTCAACAAGGGCTGATAGCTATTGATTAGATAGCTATTCCTCACCCCAGGGCAGCATCAATGTGAGCCATTTGAGCTTGTCAAACTCCGGCGCAAACTGGTCGATGATGGCCTGCGGATCAGGGCACAAGCTGCTGTCGGTGATCACACCAAACTGCACACCCCCGCCATAACTCAGGATCGACACACCCAGCCCCACCGTGCCCGACTGCGGCACCCAGAACAGCGCCTGCTCCAGCGTGGCACCGCAAAAGCTCAGTTTCTCGCGCGGCCCTGGCACATTGGTCATGACCGCGGTGGTTTTTCTGGAAAACAGGCTCAGCATCGCGTCCTGCACCGGTTTCACCAGAATACCCGCCACCGCCAGCAGCGCAAAGGCCAGCAACGGCTGCAAACTGCCTTTGAGTTCACCCATACGGCGGCGCACCTCCAACACCCGCTCAATGGGGTTGTCCATACCAATCGGCAACACCACCGGCGCCAGGCCAAACTTGTTGCCCAGCTTGTAGGCCTGGGTCATCGGGCGCAGGTTGACCGGCACCATGGCGCGGATCTCCTGGCCGTCCACCGCGTCGCCGTGGCCCTTGAGGTACTGGCCGATGGCACCCGCCACGCAGGACAGCAGCACATCGTTGATCGAGCAGTGCAGCGCCTTGCCCACCGCACGCACCTCATCAAGCGGGATCGGCTGGCACCAGGCCACCCGTTTGGACTGGCCAGGCATGCCTTTGAGGCGGGTTGGGGAATCGTCGGCCATCAGGGCCAGCGCGGCACCGTCGCGCAACACCTGGTAGGCCAGGCGTGCGGCCTCGGACGAGCCTTCCCGGCTTTTGTGCAGCCCCAGAGCCAGCCATTTCTCCAGCACATGGCGCGGGTCACCCACCGCCTCAAAAGCCTGTACCGCACTCTCACCCGCCACCTCCAGCGCCTTGACAGCGGCCACCGTCAGCGGCTCGATCAGGGCATGGCTCATCCATTCCTCGGCCGCATCCAGACCCGAGAGCGGCGCCGGTTTGGACGACCGTGTGGGTGGCTCCAGGCCACCGTCCACCATCGACTGGATCACCGAGATCAGCGCCAGCCCGTCGGCAATGCAGTGGTGGATGCGCACGATCAGCGCCGAGCCACCGTCAAAGTGCTCAATCAGCCGGTACTCCCACAGCGGGTAACGCATGTCCAGCGGCTGCATCGCCAGCTCGGCCAGTCGGGCCTGCAAGGCCTGCTGCGGGTGTTTTCTGGCCGAGGCGGGCAGCTTCTCCAGGCGCACATGGCGGTGGATGTCAAAGCGGGTGTCGGTGACCCAGTTGGCACCGGTGGCGTCCAGTTGCACCCGTTGTGAAAAGCGCGGGTACTTCAGCAGCCGGTCAGCCAGGCGCTCACACACCTGCGGGTACTGCAAGCCAGGTTTGAGGATCCAGACCCCCATGATCATCATCAGGTTGCAAGGGCTGTCCATGCGCAGCCAGGCGGTGTCGACCTTGCTCATGCGCTCAACGCGGTAGGGAATGGAGTGAATGGTCACGGTGGCAAAGGGGTTTGGGGGGCTGTCTCTATTCTGGTAGCAAAACGCCCCGTAAGATAGTCTGGTTTCCCCCTGCTCAAGCCCTTACAACCGCCTCCCAGAGACCCACGCCATGTCTGATCTGCAAAAGAAATTTGAAGCCGCCGTTGCCAACTCCAAAAACTTGAGCGAACGCCCCGACAACATGACCCTGCTCAAGCTCTACGCCTTGTACAAGCAGGCCAGCACGGGCGACAACGCCGAAAAACGGCCTGGTTTTACCGACATGGTGGGGCGCGCCAAATGGGATGCCTGGAACCAACTCAAAGGCACCGATAGCGCGCAGGCCATGCAACAGTATGTGGACCTGATCGAGTCGCTGAGCTGACCCAGCTGACAGACATCAAACAGCACCGTGCCCCGCGTGCCTGCGGGACGCGGCTGGCCGGTTCAGACCGCCTTTTTGCTGCTGCGTTTTTTGACCGGTGCGGCCAGCAGGCTGTCGAGGTTTTTCACAATCTCGGCTTCAATCCGGTGTTTGAACGCGCCCACCAGAAACCCCAGCTGGGCACGTAACTCAAAACGGCTGGCGTCCACCTCCAGCGTGCCTTTGACGCCTGAGCGCGAGAAGCTCACCTCATCGGCCGTGTCGCCCTCGCTGTAGGCACAGGCCATGCCAAATTCGGTCTCGGCCTGCTCGGCCCATTGGAAGGCAATTTTGCGGGCTTTGGGCAAGCCCAGGGTGTGTTCGCGAACGATGTGTAGATCAGCCATGGTGTCTCAAAGTGGGTTCAATCGGGAAAGGCTTGGGCTTGGCGGGTGGCGGTCTCCAGCGCCTGCAGCTGCGCCCGGCGTTGCTCGGCTGGCAACTCGGCCAGCGCCTTGACCGCAGCAAAAAACCGGGGCCAGCTGCGCGCTTCGCGGGCAAACAGGGCCTCAAACGCAGGCACCAGCTCATCATAAGCGGCTTGTGCGCCAAAGCTGGCGTTGTTGGCCTGGGCCACCCAGCTGTCATAACCGCTGTAACCGCCCCAGCTCTGTTTGAGGGAGGCGTAGCGCGCTCTGAAGTCCTCAAATACTTCATTTTTCATAGCTATCAGCCCTTTTGCATCAATGGCCAGAGCATCATTTTTCTTGTAAATCTGGGCCAGGCGCTCGCGCGTGTGACGGGTCAACGCGCGGAACTCCTGGCGGCGCTGGTCGTACACGGCAAACGCCTGCCGTGCATGCGGGCTGGCCTGGCTGGCCAACCAGGCCTCACCCCCCAGCCGCTCCACGGCGGTGGCGAAGGATTCGTTGAAGGGGGTATCACCCGGTACATACAACACCTGATGCGCCAACTCGTGGAACATCAGGCGCGCCAGTTCACCGTCGGGCAAAGTGACGAAGGTGTTGAGCAACGGGTCCCCACCGAGCCAATTCATCCAGCCCAGGGTCGAATACGCAGGCACACCGTAGACCTGGGTCTCCAGCCCCTGGGCGCGCAGCTCAGACGCCAGCGCCTGGGCATCACCTTCGTCAAAATACCCCCGGTAGCCGACACAGCCCGCCACCGGCACACACCAGGTTTTGAGCTCCAAAGACAGCTCAGGCGCCGCCACCACATTCCACACCACATAAGGGCGCTGCAGATCAGCAAAACGCCGGTAGCTGGCGTTGTCGGGCAGGTGTAACTCACGCACCGAGAAATCACGCAATGACTGCGCCAGACGCAGGCGTTGGCGCAAAGATTCAGGGGTTTGGGTGTCCAGCAGCCAGTCGTCCAGCGGCCGGGCTGCGGTCATCAGCTTGAGATGTCCACCCACGGACTGGGCGTAATAACGGGTGTCAGCACAGCCGCTGAGCCACAGACACAGCAATACAGCACACACACTGCGCCACCAGCGGCTCATACCGGCCTCGCACAAGGCGGAAATCTTGCGTCTCCGCCCCGCAAAGGACTACCATGGCTATCAGCCAGATCCATTGACACACAAGGAGACCACATGCTCTACCAATTCAAATCCAAAGTCACCGGGAATGTCATTATGTTGCAGCCCAATGGGGAACAGGTGCTGCAGATCATTGGCAAACACAGCGCCGCAGATCCCAGCACCAAGGGCATCCTGCTACCCGAGCAGATGCCCCAGGCACTGGCCGATCTGGAGGCGGCCATTGCCCGAGAGAACGCCGCCCGCGCCGAGGCGCTGGCTCAGGCCAAGGTCGACCACGTCCCGGTGGCAGAGACCAACATCGTGGGCCTGCGCCAACGTGCGCTGCCGCTGATGGAGATGATCCGCGAGTGCCATAAGGCCAACGAGGTCATCACCTGGGGGGTGTGAGCTTCGGCGCTGAAGCTCACTTGTAGCTGCGCGCGTCTTCGATCACCTTGCCATCGTTGGGCAAACTGCCGGGCGGCAACAGCTCGACCTGGCCGCGCAATTTGGTCACTTCGCGCATGGCATCAAGCAGCTTGTTCGACAGGTTGTCGGGGCCGCTGCAAGCCGTCTCGACCTTCAGGGTCATGACGTCGTTGGCCATCTCACCCGTGACCACCAGGCGCGCGCGTGTCACCTCGGGGAAGCGTTTGGCGATTTGATCAACCTGACCGGGGTGGACAAACATGCCGCGGATCTTGGTGGTCTGGTCGGCACGGCCCATCCAGCCCTTGATGCGGGTGTTGGTACGCCCGGTCGGGCAGCTGCCCGGCAACACGGCCGACAAATCACCGGTGCCAAAACGGATCAGCGGGTAGGTTGGGTTCAAGGTGGTGACCACCACCTCACCCACCTCCCCGTCTGCCACCGGGTCGCCGGTGCCGGGGCGGACAATCTCCAGCAACACCCCTTCGTCGAGCACCAGCCCCTCGCGCGCTGTTGTTTCATACGCGATGGAGCCAACATCAGCCGTGGCATAACACTGGTAGCCCGCCACCCCGTGGGCGCTGAACCAATCGCGCAGGGATGGCGGGTAGGCCTCGCCGCCAAACATCGCCTTGGTGACACTCGGCAGGGCCACCCCCATCTCCAGCGCTTTCTCCAAGATGATTTTCAGAAAACTGGGTGTGCCGATGTAGCCCGCCGGTTGCAGGTCGGCCATGGCCAACACCTGCTGCTCGGTCTGACCGGTGCCGCCCGGAAACACGGTGCAGCCCAGCGCATGGGCGCCGGTTTCCATCATCGAGCCCGCAGGCACAAAGTGGTAACTGAAGCTGTTGTGGATCAACTCGCCAGACCGAAACCCCGCCGCAAACATGGCGCGCGCCATGCGCCAGTAGTCACGGGCCGTGCCCTCGGGCTCGTAAATCGGCCCCGGACTGGCAAACACCCGCGGCATCCGGAGCCCAAAGCTTTCGACACTGAAGCCCCCAAAAACATTGCCTTGGGCGCTACGACTTTTGAGTTGTTTTTCCAGCAACTCGTGTTTGCGCGTGACCGGCAACCTGGCCAGCGCGGCACGGCTGCTGACCTGCGCTGGGTCCACGTCCTGCAGGATCTCGGCCAGAGCCGGTGAGGCCAGTTTGGCATGCGCCACCTGGAGCGGCAGCATCTGGAGCAAATCCGCTTCGCGGTCGGCCGGGTCACGCGTTTCCAGTGCGTCAAAAAAATCGGTCATGGTCAGATTCCTGAAATTGAAGACTTGACGTGAAATAAGCATTCGTGATGCCTGGGGCTTCAGCTTTCACCCGCAGATTGCGTTGGGTGTCCGACGCAGCGAAATAAAGGAGGAGGTTTGGGGCGAAGCCCCAAACCGGGGGACATTCGCGGAGTTGGATACCCAACGCAGGCCGCTTGACGCTGTGGTGTATGCCATGTATCGGGGCCGCACTTGTCATGCTTTCAGGCCAACCAGCGTTTGCGCCGCTTGTAACTTTTGACATCCTTGAAACTCTTGCGCTCGCCGCCACCCATGCCCAGGTAAAACTCTTTCACATCCTCGTTGTTGGCCAGTTCACTGGCGGCGCCGTCCATCACCACCCGGCCGCTTTCCATGATGTAGCCGTAGTCGGCGTATTTCAGCGCCATGTTGGTGTTCTGCTCGGCCAGCAAAAAGGTGACTTTTTCGCGGGTGTTGAGGTCTTTGACGATGTTGAACACCTCTTCCACAATCTGCGGCGCCAGGCCCATCGAGGGCTCGTCGAGCAGCACCATGCTAGGGTTGGTCATGAGCGCGCGACCAATCGCACACATCTGCTGCTCGCCACCCGAGGTGTAGGCGGCCTGGCTGGTGCGCCGGGTTTTGAGGCGCGGGAAATAGGTGTAGACCTTGTCCAGGTTGGCAGCAATTTCACCTTTGTCCTTGCGGGTGTAGCTGCCGGTGAGCAGGTTTTCCTCGATGCTCAGGTGGGCAAAACAGTGGCGCCCTTCCATCACCTGCACCACACCACGCTGCACCAGATCGGCTGGCGACAGGTTGTCGATGCGTTCACCACGCAACTCGATCGAGCCTTTGGTGACCTCACCGCGCTCTCCGCGCAACAGGTTTGAGATGGCACGCAGCGTGGTGGTTTTACCAGCCCCGTTGCCCCCCAGAATGGCCACGATCTTGCCCTCAGGCACATTCAGCGACACGCCCTTGAGCACCAGGATGACATGGTTGTAAATGACCTCGATGCCATTGACGTTGAGAACAATGTTTGCTGTATCAGTCATAGTGTTCGTTCCATAGAAACCAGATGAAAGAACCGTGAGCCGACTCTTTCATCTGGCGGCGACAAGATGCGCTAGCCGATCAGCCAACGCACCGAGCCACCGTAGCCAGAAACACCGCGGAACCGGCTCCGCCGGGCCGCAGGTGTTGCCCCCTGCAAGGGGGAAAGCGGCCACACGAAGTGGGCAAGCCTGGGGGTGTGCCTAAGACTGACAATCGGTGCCAGTGCGCCGCGTCATCTTCTTGTCGGCCAGGTACTTGTCAGCACCCGCTTTGATCATGGGTTTGAGGATCTGCTCGTCGGCCTGGATGAAGTCAGAACTGAAGCTCCACTTGCTGCCATTCCAGGTCTGAACGCGCGCCGAGAACGAGCCCATATGGTCCGCACACGAGGTGGACAAGGGCTGCATCACGCCAGTGAAGCCCAGCGCATCCAGCCGTTTTTGGTCCAGCACCAGGTTTTCCATACCCCAGCGCACCTGTTCCCCAGTCATGACCTTGCCTTTGCCAAAACGCTCCTGGGCACGGCGCACCGCTTCCACACTGAGCATCGAGATGATGGCGCCACGGGTGTACAGCACCTGACCGACCTCGTCTTTCGGACCGCTGCCCTGGCCCTTGGCGTGCACATGTTTCAGGATGTCCTGGATCACCTTGGGGTCCTGGCCCGAGGTGTTGAGCGCCAGCGCGTTGTAACCCTTGGCGCCATCCCCCACGTCCTTGACATCGGGCTCGGCACCGGCCCACCACACGCCATACATCTTGTCACGCGGGTAACCGGTGGCCTGGGCTTCTTTGAGCGCGGTGGAGTTCATCACACCCCAGCCCCACAACAACACATAGTCCGGGCGGCTTTGGCGCACCTGCAGCCAGGTGGCTTTTTGATCAACACCTGGTGCCGTCACCGGCAGCAGCTGCAAGTCAAACCCATGCATACGAGCACGCTCCTGCAACAGCGGGATGGGTTCCTTGCCAAACGGTGAGTCGTGGTAGACCAGGGTGATCTTTTTACCCTTGAGTTTGTCCAGGCCACCTTCTTTCTTGCCCAGGTGCTGGATCAGGATGTCGGCGCCAGTCCAGTAGCTGCCCATCAGGGGGAAGTTCCACTTGAAGGCCATGCCGTCCTGCGCCACCGACAGGCCATAACCCAGGGTGATCAGCGGGATCTTGTCGGTGGGCACCTTTTCGGTCAGCGCAAAGGTGATGCCCGTGGCCTGCGGGTCAAAAATGGTCACACCCGGACGGGTTTTCAGACGCTCGTAACACTCCACACCCCGGTCGGTGGCGTAGCCGGTTTCGCATTCTTCAAACGTGATCTTCACGCCGTTGATGCCACCGTCACGGGCATTGATCATCTTCAAATAGTCCTGCTTGCCATTGGCCCAGGGTGTGCCGTTGGGCGCATAGGGGCCGGTGCGGTAGGCCAGCAACGGGAAAAACTGCTCCTTGGCCTGCGCAAAGGCACTGCTTGAAAACCCGGACAGACCCGCCGCCAGCGCAGCCACGGCCAACATCACATTGCGAACTTTCATGCTTGTCTCCTGAATAATTTGATAGAACCAACACCCCAAGAACCCCACCCAAACACACGAATCACCCTCAGTGCGGAAACGGCCACAGCCGCAGCTTCTGCTTGGCAGTCGCCCACAACTTGGCCAGCCCATGCGGCTCCACAATCAAAAACCAGACGATCAGGGCGCCAAAAATCATCAGCTCAGCGTGAGAAATGCCCGCCGTCGAGATCTCGATGCCCACCAGCCCCAGCACCAGCGGCAAAAACTGGTTCAGAAAAATCGGCAACACCACGATGAAGGCCGCGCCAAAAAAGGCGCCCAGGATCGAGCCCAGGCCACCAATGATCACCATGAACAGCAGCCGGAATGAGGTCTCCACCGAAAACGCCGCCGGCTCCCAGGAGCTCAGGTAAACGAACGCCCACAAAGCGCCAGCCACACCCACGATGAAAGAGCTGACGGCAAACGCGGTGAGCTTGGCGTACATCGGGCGGATGCCGATCACAGCGGCGGCCACGTCCATGTCACGAATGGCCATCCACTCGCGGCCAATCGCTGAGCGCACCAGGTTTTTGGCCAGCAGTGCCAACACCGCCAGCACACTCAGGCAAAACAGGTATTTGCTGACCGCGCTGTCAATGGGCAGGCCAAACACCTGCAGGCTAGCCACCGAGACCGAACCCGACGGCGCATCCAGCGTGAACCACTTGATGCGCAGGAACATCCAGTCGGCAAAAAACTGCGCCGCCAGCGTGGCCACCGCCAGGTACAGGCCCTTGACGCGCAGGCTGGGCAGCCCAAACAGGATGCCAAACACCGTGGCACACAAGCCGCCCAGAATCAGCGCGGGGATCAGCGGCAGGCCAGGAATACGCACAAAAAAGTTGTACGCGCCATAAGCACCCACCGCCATGAAAGCGCCCGAGCCGAGCGAAATCTGGCCGCAGTAACCGACCAGGATGTTCACGCCCAGGGCAGCCAGCGCCATGATCACAAACGGGATCAGGATGGCGCGGAAAAAATAGTCGCTGGCCAGCATTGGCACCACGGCAAAAGCGATCACCAGAATGATGGCCATGGCCAGCCGGTCCTGCGAGATCGGCAGGATCTGCTGGTCAGCGCGGTAGCTGGTTTTGAATTGGCCGTTTTCGCGGTAGAACATGCTGGTCTCGGTCCTGGGTTTTATATAAAAAAATGGCTTCTAGCCCTTGTAAAAACTGGGCTGGCTGCTACAGAAGATCACACACGATCAATGATCTTCTCCCCAAACAATCCCTGCGGGCGGATCAGCAGGAAACCCAGCGCCAGCACATAGGCAAACCAGATCTCGATGCCGCCGCCCACATACGGGCCCAGATACACCTCGGACAACTTCTCGCCCACACCAATGATCAAACCGCCGATGATGGCGCCGGGCACCGAGGTCAAACCGCCCAGAATCACCACCGGCAAGGCACGCAGCGCCACCGTGGTCAGCGAGAACTGCACGCCCAGCTTGCTGCCCCAGATCATCCCGGCCACCAGTGCCACCACGCCGGCCACACACCACACAATGACCCAGATGTGGTTGAGCGGGATACCAATGCTCTGCGCCGCCTGGTGGTCATCGGCCACCGCACGCAGGGCACGGCCAGTGATGGTTTTCTGGAAAAACAGACTCAGTGCGGCCACCAGCACCGCGGCAATCAGCGCGGCGTAGAGGTCTTCTTTGTTGATCAGAATGCCGCCTTGGAACACCGACTCCAGCCAGAACACCGGGTCTTTGGGCATACCGATGTCGATCTTGTAGATGCTGCCGCCAAACAGGGTCTGGCCCAGGCCTTCGAGAAAGTAGGCAATGCCCAGCGTGGCCATCAGCAGCGTGGTGCCCTCCTGGTTCACCAGATGGCGCAAGGCCAGCCGCTCGATCAGCCAGGCCACGATAAACATCACCCCACCCGCACCGACAAACCCGATCAGGTTGGCCAGAAAAAGCTGGTCGCCACCCAACCAGACCCCGGCCCACTCTGAAAAACGCGCCATCGCCAGCGCGGCAAACAGCACCATCGCACCCTGGGCAAAGTTGAAGACACCAGAGGCCTTGTAGATCAGCACAAAGCCCAGCGCCACCAACGAATACAACATGCCGGCCATCAGGCCACCCAAAAGAGTTTCAAGAAAAAATGCCATGGTCCTAGCTCCCCCCCGTTGCTTGCTCGCTTCGCGTAGCCGCCTCCCCCCTCAAAGGGGCGATGCCAGTGGCCCGGCGAAGCCGGTTCCACGGCATCTCTGGCTTCGTGTGGTGGTGGCGCATAGGCTTCATATTTGCTTCCGTGTTTGTGTGCTGCATGGTTAATGCCCGGTACCCAAATAAGCGCTGATGACTTCTTCATTGCTGCGCACTTCATCCGGCGTGCCGTCGCCGATCTTCTTGCCGTAGTCGAGCACCACCACGCGGTCGCTGATGTCCATCACCACACCCATGTCGTGTTCGATTAACACGATGGTGGTGCCAAACTCCTCGTTCACATCAAGCACAAAACGGCTCATGTCCTGCTTTTCCTCGACGTTCATGCCGGCCATCGGTTCGTCCAGCAGCAGCAGTTGCGGCTCCATCGCCAGGGCGCGGCCCAAGTCGACGCGTTTTTGCAGGCCGTAGGGCAACTGGCCAACCGGCGTCTTGCGAAAGGCCTGGATTTCGAGGAAGTCGATGATGTGTTCCACAAACTCGCGGTGTTGTTCTTCCTCGCGCTGGGCCGGGCCAATGCGCAGCGCCTGCAGGAACAAATTGCTTTTGATCTTGAGGTTGCGCCCGGTCATGATGTTGTCGATCACACTCATGCCCTTGAACAGCGCCAGGTTCTGGAAGGTGCGCCCGATACCCATGCTGGCCACCTGGTAGCTGTCCATGTGGCTGAATGTCTGCCCTCTGAAAGTGATAGCGCCCTGCTGAGGACGGTAAACACCGTTGACGCAATTGAGCATCGAACTTTTACCTGCACCATTGGGGCCGATGATGGCGCGCACCTCATGCTCGCGCACGTTGAAGCTGATGTCGGTCAGCGCCTTGACACCACCAAAACTCAGAGAGATGTTCTTGACGTCCAGAATGACGTCGCCGATGTGTTTGCTTGCCATAGGTTTGCTTTATCTCGGGTGAGGCCAGTCGCTCAGGCCGCCGCCTTGACGGGGGCAAAGGTCTTGGCATCGTCGATGCGTAAGGTGGCGCTGACCTTGCCGGTGCGGCCGTCTTCAAACTTGACCTGGGTCTCAATGAACTGGCTGGTTTTGCCACCGTAGAGCGCGTCGATCAACACGTTGTACTTTTCGGCGATAAACCCCCGGCGAACCTTGTTGGTGCGCGTTAACTCACCGTCGTCGGCGTCGAGCTCCTTGTGCAAGACCAGGAAACGGCTGACCTGTGAACCGGCCAGCAAGGCGTCCACACTCAAATCGGCGTTGACCTTTTCCACACACTCCTTGACCAGCTGGTAGACCTCGGGCTTTTGCGCCAGATCGGTGTAGCCCGCATACGGCAGGTTGCGCCGCTCGGCCCAGTTGCCCACCGCGTCAAAGTCGATGTTGATCATCACGCAGACCTTGTCGCGCCCATCACCATAGGCCACGACTTCCTTGATGTGTTGAAAGAACTTGAGCTTGTTCTCCACATACTTTGGCGCAAACATCGCGCCGTCATTCGTGCCGCCCTGGATACGACCCACGTCCTTGACGCGGTCGATGATCTTGAGGTGGCCATGGGCGTCCAGAAAACCGGCGTCACTCGTGTGATACCAGCCATCTGGCGTCAGCACCTCGGCCGTGGCTTCGGGGTTTTTGAAGTAACCTTTGAGCAAGCCTGGGGACTTGACCAGAATCTCGCCGTTGTCCGCCACCTTGATCTCGACCCCGGCACACGGCACCCCCACGGTGTCGGCGCGCGCCTCGTGGTCGGGCTGCAGGCAGACAAACACGGCAGTTTCGGTGGAGCCGTAGAGCTGCTTGAGGTTGATGCCAATCGAGCGGTAAAAGCTGAACAGATCCGGCCCAATCGCCTCACCTGCGGTGTAGGCCACACGCACCCGGCTGAAACCCAGGTTGTTGCGCAAGGGGCCATACACCAGCACGTCACCCAGCGCATACAGCAGCCGGTCGACCACACCCACCGATTTGCCGTCCATCAGCGTTGGCCCCACCCGTTTGGCCAGGTCCATGAAGAACTGGAACATCTTGCGTTTGAGGACTCCGGCGTCTTCCATCCGGATCATCACGCTGGTGAGCAGGCCTTCAAACACGCGCGGTGGCGCAAAGTAGTAGGTCGGACCGATTTCTTTGAGGTCAATCGTCACTGTGGCGGCCGACTCGGGGCAGTTCACCACATAACCACAACTGAGCCATTGGGCGTAGCTGAAGATGTTTTGCCCGATCCAGGCCGGTGGCAGGTAGGCCAACACGTCTTCCTGGTGGGTCAACTTGTCGAAGTCGGCCCCGGCGCGCGCGCGATTGAGCAAGGTGTCGTGGGTGTGCACCACCCCCTTGGGGTTGCCGGTGGTGCCGCTGGTGAAAAACATCGCCGCCACATCGTTGGGCCGGACCTTGGCCACTTCACTCTTGAAAAAATCGGTGTGGATGGCCGCAAAGGCTTTGCCAGCCGCAATCAGCTCATCGAGCGCGGCCAGGCCCGGTTCGTCGTAATTGCGCAGACCGCGCGGGTCGTCATACCAGAGGTGCTGGAGCTGCGGGCAGTGCTCGCGGATCTCCAGCAGTTTGTCGACCTGCTCCTGGTCCTCGGCAAAAGCAAAACTCACCTCGGCGTTGTTGATCGGGAACACACACTCCATCGCCGCCGCATCCTGGTACAGCGCAATCGGCACCGCACCGAGCGACTGCACCGCCAGCATGGTGGCGTACAGGCGCGGGCGGTTGGCGCCGATCACGATCATGTGCTGGTGCTGGCGCAAGCCCGCTTGGTGCAGACCACAGGCCAGGTGTTCGACCAATTGCGCCATGTCGGCCCAGCT
Organism: Rhodoferax fermentans; assembly: GCF_002017865.1. NCBI lineage: Bacteria > Pseudomonadati > Pseudomonadota > Betaproteobacteria > Burkholderiales > Comamonadaceae > Rhodoferax > Rhodoferax fermentans. The sequence goes on from NZ_MTJN01000002.1 coordinate 1,643,898, forward strand.
GGTGGCCTGCCAGATGCCGTATTCCTTCTCGCGCATGGCGGTATCAGAGGGCCGCAGGCTGGCGTGTTTGAGCAACAGTTGAGGGAACGTCGTTTGCATCTCGGTACCTTGTCTCTATGGCCTTTTTTGGCTCTGCCCGTGAGCGCCGGGGGCAGGCTGCATTGGCTGTAATGATAGGACTCACTTTGACGCTTGTTTGTCGTTTGGACGACAATTCAGCGTTTTACCGATAGGTGTTTTCCCTGTTCAACCGGCCCCCGCAGACACCGCCGTATCACCCACACACAGATCGTTTATGACCGCTGATGCCCCACTGCTGCAACGCCGCCGCCCCCTGACCGCGACCGAGCTGGAGGTGATCCCCTGGCTCAAGCTGCTGCTGCCCGAGGAGCGTGAACGTGCGGTGCAGGACCTCAAGATCGCCGAGACCCTGGCCGGTGAACTCATCTGCCGCACCGGGCGACCGGTGACCTACTGGTTTGGCCTGGTCGATGGCCTCTTGAAAATGAGCGCCGACAACATCGACGGCCAGACCATGACCTTCACCGGCGTGCCCCCCGGCGGCTGGTTTGGCGAGGGCACCGCCCTCAAACGCGAGGCCTACCGCTACAACATCCAGGCGCTGCGCAAAAGCCTGGTGGCCGGCCTGCATGTGGACACCTTCCACTGGCTGCTGGACCACTCGCTCGGCTTCAACCGCTTTGTCATGAAACAGCTCAACGAACGTCTGGGCCAGTTCATTGCCGCGCGCGAGATCGACCGCATGAGCAACCCCAACATCCGCGTCGCGCGCAGCCTGGCCGCGCTGTTCAACCCGGTGCTCTACCCGGGCCTGGGCACGGTGTTGCGCATCACCCAGCAGGAGCTGGCCTACCTGGTGGGCCTGTCGCGCCAGCGTGTCAACCAGGCCCTGACCACCCTGGCCGCCGAGGGCGCCATTGCCGTGGAGTACGGCGGCCTACGGGTGGTGAACCTGCAGGCGCTGCGCAGTGGTGTGTTCTGACGACCCTGTCGAATCTGCCATATTTGCATACAATCAATGCCATCTGGCAATTTTTGGAGAGATGTCGTGGGTGTTGCAAGCTTGTCTGTTCTGTCTGCGGCCACGGTGCTGGGTGGTGAGCCGGTGCTGCGCGGGCTGCCGCAGTCGGTGCTGGAGTGGGTGGGCCTGGTGCGCCAGGGCATCCCGGCCAGCGCGGTGGACGCTGCGCTGCGTGTGGTCGGTATTGGCCAGGCCGAGCTGGCGCGTGCGCTGGACATTCCGGAGCGCACGCTGGCACGGCGCAAGAAGGAAGGTGTGCTGAGCCGGGACGAGTCAGGCAAGCTGGTGCGCCTGGCCCAGGTGGTGCAGCGTTCGGTGGAGGTGTTTGAGGACCAACGCGCCGCACTGGACTGGTTAAAAAGCCCGAACGCCTCGCTGTCTGGCAGCACCCCGCTGGCGCTGCTGGATACCGAGCCAGGCTCGGCCGCCGTGCTGAGCGCGTTGGGCCGCATTGAACACGGTGTGTTTGCCTGATGCTGGAAACCGGGCAGACGGTCTGGCGCATCACCACACGACGGTTTGTCGACGGTGCGTTTTCGGGGGAAGGTGCACGCCTGTTTGGCGGGCGCTGGAACCGGCTCGGGCAGTCGGTCATCTACACCGCCCAGAGCCGCTCACTGGCGCTGCTGGAGATGTTGGTGCAAGACGACCCGTTACGCGCCCACTATGTGCTGATCCCGGCGCACCTGCCGCCCCATGTCTCCATCCACACCCTGTTGCCCGCCGACCTGCCGCCTGACTGGCGCACACCCAACGCCCGCGTGGCCTTACAGTCCATCGGTGCGCAGTGGCTGCGTGAACTGCGCAGCGCGGTGCTGGTGGTGCCCAGTGCGGTGGTACCCGCCGAGAGCAATTTTTTGATCAACCCGCTGCACCCGGATTTCCAGCGCATCACCATCGGCCCGCCAGAGCCGCTGGAGACAGATAAACGACTGCTGCGCAGTTAACTCTTGTTTACAAGATAAATCCGCCTCCAGCCCTTATATAAAAAGCATTCATAGCTACATATTTCATACCATGACCACACCTCAACAGCCCCCTGTGTTCCGCCGTGCCGCCCCCCCTGCCCCCAAGGCGCCTATTCCTGCCGGGCAAAACAACACCGCAGCTTTTGGTGCCAACGGCACACTGCGTCTGAACAAACGCATGGCCGAACTGGGCCTGGCGTCGCGCCGCGAGGCGGATGACTGGATCAGCAAAGGCTGGGTCAAGGTCAACGGCCAGGTGGCCGAGATGGGCATGCAGGTCAGTCCCGATGTGAAGATCGAAATCGACAAACAGGCCAAGGGCGCGCAGGCCAAACAGGTCACGGTGCTGATCAACAAACCGCTGGGTCTGGTGAGTGGCCAGGCCGAAGACGGCCACCAACCCGCCATCACCCTGGTGCAGCCGCAAAACCGCTGGGTGGATGACAACGCCCGTTTTTTCTTCCACCCCAGCCAGCTCAAAAGCCTGGTGCCTGCCGGGCGGCTCGACATCGACTCCACCGGCCTCTTGGTGCTCACCCAAGACGGGCGGGTGGCGCGCCAGCTGATTGGTGAAGACGCCACCATGGAAAAGGAATACCTGGTGCGGGTGATCTACACCGGGGTCGAGAACACCGCTGCTGCCAACTCGGCCGCTGCCACCTACGCAGCGCGCCCGGTTGCACGCGCGCCGCTGCCAACTGGCGCCACCCAGCAACTCAGCCGCATCGACGATGACGACCCCATCAGCACCGATGTGCAGTCGGTGTTTCCCGCAGCCAAACTGGCCTTGTTACGCCATGGCCTGAGTCTGGACGGACAAAAGCTCAAACCGGCCCTGGTTGAGTGGCAAAATCCAGAACAGCTTCGCTTCGTCCTGACCGAGGGCAAAAAGCGCCAGATCCGGCGCATGTGCGAGCAGGTTGGCCTGAAAGTGGTTGGTTTAAAACGCGTGCGTATTGGCCGCGTGATGCTGGGGAACCTGCCCGTTGGGCAATGGCGCTACCTGGCACCACACGAGCAGTTTTGAACCCGGCAAGTGCCGGACCTGGGTGATGTGACGGACAGGGTTTGCCTCTGCGTGGGGCCTGCCACCGTCTCGCGCCACCACTGTTGCACACGGCAACAGCCCCAAAACGCCCTGAACCTCTTCAAAAAACAGACATGACATGGCCAACCCGCACACTGAACGCCTGGTGTTGTCATGCCTGGGCCTTTGAGCACCAACCCCCTTTTGACCATGCACTTGCCCCACGAGCCAAGCCACCTGCCCCTTGAGGTCCATGACCCCAGCCAGCCGGAAGAAAAAACCCGCGTCCCACTCAAGATCGAAGACTGGCTCACGGTCATCGTGATGGCGCTGCTGGCGCTGATCACCTTCAGCAACGTGCTGGTGCGCTACTTCACCAACGAGTCCTTCGCCTGGACCGAGGAGTTCTCGGTGTTCCTGATGATTGTGCTGGCGCTGGTGGCGGGCTCGGCCTCGGTGGCGCGCAACCGGCAGATCCGCATCGAGTTTTTTGCCGACAGCGGCCCCGCCGCACGCCAAAAGGCGTTGGCACGTTTTGGCGCACTGATGATGGCGCTGCTGTTCACCCTGATTGCGGTGTTGAGTGTGCGTACGGTGTACGACGACTTCCAGTACGGCGAGACCTCGCCGGGCATTGGGGTACCCCAGTGGTGGTACACGATCTGGCTGCCTGTGCTCTCCATTGCGATTGCGCTGCGCGCCTTGGGCTTGTTCATCCGCCGGGGCAAACAGCCATGAGCGCCGCGCTGCGTTTGAGGAGCAGATCATGATCGCCACGCTTTTGTTTGTGGTGTTCCTGGGGATGATGCTCGTTGGTGTGCCGATTGGGGCGGCACTGGGCCTGGCGGGTGCCGGGGCGATTGCACTGGCCAACTCGGACGCCCAGTGGTTTGGCCTGTTGGCGGTGCCACAAAATTTTTACGCCGGGCTGGGCAAATACCCACTGCTGGCGATCCCGATGTTTGTGCTGGTGGGCTCGATCTTTGACCGCTCGGGCGTGGCGCTGCGCCTGGTCAACTTTGCGATTGCCATCGTCGGACGTGGCCCGGGCATGTTGCCCTTGGTGGCGATTGTGGTGGCCATGTTCCTGGGCGGCATTTCGGGCTCGGGCCCAGCCAATGCGGCAGCCGTCGGGGCGGTCATGATCGCTGCCATGTCGCGCGCCGGTTACCCCGCAGCGTTTTCCGCCAGCGTGGTGGGGGCAGCTGCGGCAACCGACATCCTGATCCCGCCCTCGATTGCCTTCATCGTCTATTCTGTGCTGGTGCCGGGTGCCTCGGTGCCCGCGTTGTTTGCAGCGGGCATGATTCCAGGCGTGTTGGCGGGTATTGCGCTGATCGTGCCAACCGTCTGGCTGGCACGCAAACACCACATGGGTGCGCTGGAAGCCAGCCTGCCACGGCCACCGTTCTGGGCCAGCTTGCGCGAAGCCACCTGGGGCCTGGTGGCGCCGGTGCTGATTCTGGGCGGCATGCGTGCGGGTTGGTTCACACCCACAGAGGCGGCGGTGGTGGCGGTGTTTTACGGCCTGTTTGTGGGCATGGTGATCCACCGCACTATTCAAGTGCGCGACCTGTATGACATCCTGCGCGAGTCGGGCGAGTTGTCGGCGGTGATCCTGCTGGTGGTGGCACTGGCGGGCATTTTTGCGTTTTCACTGTCGACCCTGGGGGTGATCGACCCGCTGACCACGGCCATCGTTAACTCGGGCCTGGGTGAATACGGGGTGCTGGCACTGCTGATTGTGTTGCTGATCACCGTGGGCATGTTCCTGGACGGCATCTCGATCTTTTTGATTTTTGTGCCGCTGCTGTGGCCCATCGTGCAACATTACCAGTGGGACCCGGTCTGGTTTGGCGTGATCCTGACGCTCAAGGTGGCGTTGGGCCAATTCACCCCGCCGCTGGCAGTGAACCTGATGGTGTCATGCCGCATTGCCGGTGTGCGCATGGAGGCCACGGTGCGCTGGGTCGGCTGGCTGCTGTTGTCGATGTTTTTGGTGATGCTGGCGGTGATTGCCTGGCCAGAACTGGCTTTGTGGCTGCCACGTCAAATGGGATATTGAAGGATTTGTTTAACAAAAAGGAGACTGACCATGATGAAGATGCGTAGAACATTGATGGGTTTGGTGGCAGTGGCGGCCGCGCTGGGCGCGATGTCGAACACGGCACAGGCCCAGTCGTACAAATCGGAATACCGCATGTCGCTGGTGCTGGGCACCGCTTTCCCCTGGGGCAAAGGGGGCCAGATCTGGGCTGACCTGGTCAGGGAGCGCACCAAAGGGCGCATCAACATCAAGCTCTACCCCGGTGTCTCGCTGATCCAGGGTGACCAGACGCGTGAATTCAGCGCGCTGCGCCAGGGCGTGATCGACATGGCGGTGGGCTCCACCATCAACTGGTCACCGCAGGTGAAACAGCTCAACCTGTTCTCGCTGCCCTTCCTGATGCCTGACTATGCCGCAGTGGACGCGCTGACCAAGGGCGAGGTGGGTGAGAAAGTGTTTGCCACGCTCTACAAGTCCGGCGTGGTGCCATTGGCCTGGGGCGAAAACGGCTACCGTGAACTCAGCAACTCCAAACGCGCCGTGCGCACCCCGGCTGACCTCAAGGGCCTGAAGATCCGGGTGGTGGGTTCCCCGCTGTTTCTGGACACCTTCTCCGCGCTTGGCGCCAACCCCACCCAGATGAGCTGGGCCGACGCCCAGCCCGCCTTTGCCAGCGGTGCGGTGGACGGCCAGGAAAACCCGCTCTCAATCTTCACCGCAGCCAAGTTGCACAACGTCAGCCAGAAAAACATCACGATGTGGGGGTATGTGGCCGACCCGCTGATTTTTGTGGTCAACAAAGAAATCTGGGGCAGCTGGACACCGGCGGACCAGGCCATCGTGCGCCAGGCGGCTGTGGATGCGGGCAAGCAAGAAATTGAGATCGCCCGCAAAGGCCTGGCCGAACCCGGCCAGCCCCTGCTCAAGGAAATTGCCGGCCTGGGCGTGACCGTGACCCAACTCAGCCCGGCCGAGCGCGACGCCTTTGTGGCCGCCACCCGCCCGGTCTACAACAAGTGGAAAGCCACCATTGGCGCCGATCTGGTGACCAGCGCCGAGAAGGCGATTGCGGCACGCGGCAAATAAGCGGCTGAACAAAGCGTCGGTGCATGGGCAACAGCTTGGGCTGTTGCCCTTTTTTTTCGGGGTACGAACCCCGCAGTGGCATGTGTGGAACCACCACCTCTGCAGGTCGTTTTGATACATAAAAATACCCTGTAGCCCTTTTCCAATAAGGGCAGACAGCTACAACTTGCATAGTTATTGCAGCCACTCAACTGGACGACATCAGGTGAAGCGCCTTCGTCAACGCCGCTGGCGCGTGGCGCCAAACCTCAACGCTTCAACGAAGCCCGGTAGGCCTGAAAAGCAGGCAAAACGCCCTGCCAACGCGCCAGGCTCTCGGGCGGCCAGTGCTGTTCGCGGTCGTAGTACTCTGGCACCACAGGCACAGCGTCACCAAGGACCAGCCAGGGCTGTTTGGACTGGGTGAAGATGTGGATGCCTGGCGGCAACAGGTCGGGCTGGTCTAGCGTGCCAACACGCACAAACGTGAGCACCGGCCCGGCGCCTGCGTAGTGGCTCCAGAGCGCCACACGACAGCTCGGGCAGCGTGCGATCTTTTGCCCCAAGCCGCTGTTGGACGGGGTGTGCACCAGCTCGGGTTCAACACCCAAGTTGGTGACCCGGTCCGCTTCGATCATCGCGTTGAGCGCAAACGCAGCGCCCGACTCGCGCTGGCACCAACGACAGTGGCAACAATGCACAAACAGCGGCGCCGTCTCCAAGCGATACCGCACGGCCCGGCAATCGCAGCCGCCTTCAAGGGGAAATGGGGTTGTGTTGGTCATGATTGCTTCCCTTGCAACTTAACAGGTTGTAGATCATCGGACATGATGACCCCTCAGTTTGCCCGCACAAATCAGCCAGACTAAGGAACGAAGATTGGCTGTGCTCATGTGGTTGGTGCTGCGAACTCCGTCACACATCTCCCCAGATCAAGCGCCTGCCTGACCAGGGGGCGAGATACTTTGCCGCAAACACTATAGCGCCTGAGCCGCGCTGGAGAGTCCAACCCACCCCTGGTATCCCCGCCCTAATCAAACGTCCCAGCCTTTGCCACAATGGCACATGAGCACCGCACGCCCCGCCAACAAACCCAGGCATGTGCGCGCCTCCGATTTACGGGCGGCGGCGGCGCTGGCGGTACAGGCCACACACGCCATCACCGGCATCACCGAAGGGGTGCACCAATCGGTCTGGCGCACGCTGGGCGCATCCCATGGGGCCACGCCCGCGCACACCACCGGACTGACCGGACTGGTGTACCAGGGCATCCACGGCGTCACCGCACTCATCGGGCGCGGACTGGCCAGCGCCCTGACGCGCCTGGAGCCGCTGCTGCAGGGTGTGGAAGACCAAAGTGACGAATCACCCGAACGCCTGGCGGTGATTGCGGCCCTCAATGGGGTGATGGGTGACCGCCTGGCTGCCAGCAACAACCCGCTGTCACTGCCGATGACGCTGCGTTTACCAGAGCAATCTACCCAGGATAGACAAGGGCCAGAGGCCAATTTGGCATCCAACCTGATGCTCACCAACGCAGAGCCCAAGCTGCTGCTGGTGATCCACGGCCTGTGTATGAACGACCTGCAGTGGACCACCCAGCGCCAAGACCACAGTCTCAACCACGCCAGCAGCCTGGCCAACGCGCTGGGCTACACCCCGGTGTACCTGCGTTACAACAGCGGCCTGCATGTGTCGCAAAACGCCCAAACACTGGCCCAGCAGTTGGAAGCGCTGGTGGCGCGCTGGCCCACGGCTCTGAGCCAGATCACCGTGCTGGCACACAGCATGGGCGGACTGCTGATCCGCAGTGCGCTGTTTTATGCGAGCCAGGCCGGGCTGACATGGCCCGAACGGGTCAAACACATCGTGTTCCTGGGCACACCCCACCACGGCGCGCCGCTGGAGCGGGCCGGCAACTGGGTCGATGAGCTGCTGGGCAGCACACCCTACAGCCGCCCATTTGCCAAGTTGGGCCAGCTGCGCAGCGCCGGTGTCACCGACCTGCGCTACGGCCACCTGCTGGATGTGGACTGGCAGGGCCATGACCGCTTTCGCCGCCAACCCGACCGCCGCCAGCCAGTGCCGCTGCCCGAACGCATCGCCTGTTATGCGGTGGCGGCCACCACCGCGACCAAACGCGGCAGCCTGGCCGACCGCCTGCTGGGCGACGGTCTGGTGCCGCTGCCCAGCGCTTTGGGACAACATGCCGACCCGGCGCGTTGCCTGGTGTTTGCGCCGTCACACCAGATGGTGCTGTACAACACCCACCACATGCAGTTGCTCAGCAGCCCGCTGGTGACGCGGCAGTTGTTGTTGTGGCTGGCCTGAACCCGTCATTTACCAACAAAAACCAAACAAGCATGGCAATGCATCTTCCTTCTCTGCTTTTTGAGGCCTGTGTCGAATCGTTCGAGGCGGCACTGACCGCCCAACAGCGCGGCGCGCACCGTATCGAGTTGTGCTCGGCATTGGATCAAGACGGCCTGACGCCGTCACACGAGCTGGTGCAGCGTTGTGTGCAGGGCCTGTCGATTCCGGTTTTGGCCATGATCCGCCCGCGTGGTGGCGACTTTGTGTACACCGAGGCGGAGCTTGATCAGATGGAACGCGACATCAAAAGCTGCCAACAAGCCGGTGTGGCTGGCGTTGTTTTTGGACTTTTGACCGAGGACGGCGAGATTGACATGCACAACACCGAGCGCCTGGTTCGCACCGCGTTACCGCTGGCTGTGACCTTTCACAAGGCCATTGACTATTCAACTGACGTGCAGGCGTCGTTCAAGCGACTCAACACCCTCCACGGCATCACCCGCGTGTTGACATCTGGTGGGCAAACAACGGCCTGGGAGGGGCGCGACGCGCTCAAGGCCATGCATGCGTTGCCGGGGCGGCAAATCGAAATCGTCGCGGCTGGCAAACTTTTACCGGCCAACCGGCGCCAGTTGGCCGACTACACCGGCGTGACAGAGTTGCACGGCAAAAACATCGTGTGATTGTCGATTTGGAGACGGAATAGTCCGCCTTGACGCCTTCACAGATGCTGCCAATCCGGCTTGTTGTCGTAGACCCAGCGGTAGTACTCGGCCCGCTTTAACTGGGCTGCGGCTTCGGCGTCCAGGCAGACCTTGGCGTCCGGGTGCATCTGCAGGATGGAGGCCGGGTTGATGGTTGTGATCGGCCCTTCCACCGCTTCGGCAATAGCCCGCGCCTTGTTGTTACCGAAGGCCAGCATCAGGTTTTGTCGCGCCTCCATGATGGTGCCAATGCCCATGGTGATGACGTGGCCCGGAACCTCGGCCTCGCTGCCAAAGAAGCGTGCGTTGTCTTTGCGGGTTTGCGGTGTCAGGGTCTTGATGCGTGTGCGCGAGGCCAGTGACGATGTGGGTTCGTTGAAGCCGATGTGGCCGTCGGTGCCAATCCCCAATATCTGCAGGTCGATGCCACCCGCATCGCGGATGCGCTGCTCGTAGGCCGCACAGCAACCAGGAATGTCACTGGCGTTGCCGTCCGGGATGTTCACGTTTTCTTTGGGAATGTTGATGTGCCGGAACAGGTTTTCCCACATGAAGCTGTGGTACGACTGCGGGTGGTCTTGTGGCAGGCCGATGTATTCGTCCAGGTTGAAGGTGGTCACACGGCGCCAGTCGAGTTTCATGTCAATCAGCGCGCGGTACAACAGCAGCGGTGTGCTGCCCGTGGCCAGCCCAAGAACCGCGTTGGGTTTTTCCCGCAACAGGCGGGCAACAATGCGCGCGGCAACGCTGGTGGCGCTTTCGGGGGTGGCTTGGATGATGATTTCCATCGACTATTCCTATTCAGTGAGATGCGGGCGACCGCTCGATGGGTTCGCCTTCAACAAAGACCTGGGTAATTTGCAGTTCCGGCGACATCACAACAATGTCAGCGTAGGCGCCAGGCAGCAGACGCCCGCGTTCGGTTTCGCCAAGATAGTCCGCCGGATGGGTGGAGACATGGCGCGCCGCTTCATGCGCGGGGATACCAATCGACACCAGATTGCGGAAAGCCTGATCCATGGTCAGCACGCTGCCGGCCAGTGTGCCATCGGCCAGCCTGACACCGCCCAGGCACTTGGTCACGCACTGCGAACCGAGGTGGTAGCTGCCGTCGGGCATGCCCGCGCCAGAGGTTGAATCGGTCACGCAATACAGCTTGGGAATCGCCCGGCGCGCGGCGCGGATGGCACCTGGGTGCACGTGCAACAAGTCGGGGATGATCTCGGCAAACTCGGCATGTGCCAGCGCCGCGCCCACCATGCCCGGTTTGCGGTGGTGAAACTCGCTCATGGCGTTGAACAGGTGCGTGAAGCCGCCTGCGCCTGCGTCGAGTGCAGCCACACCCTCTTCGTAACTGCCGTTGCTGTGGCCAATTTGCGCAATGATGCCGGCAATCTTCAGCTGACGGATGAAGTCAAGGTGCCCCGAGATTTCGGGCGCCAGGGTCAGCACGCGGATGGGGGCCAGCGCATGTAAGGCGCTGAGTTCTTCAATTGTGCCGGTACGTGCTTCGCTGGGTTGTGCCCCCAGTCGGCTGGCGTTGATGAACGGCCCCTCCAGGTGAACGCCAAGAATACGAGCGGTACCGGGCGCGCGTTGGCGCATCGCCCGGCCAACATCGGTGAGTGCCTGTTCGATGCTGTCACGTGGCGCGGTCATCGTTGTTGCCAGCAAGCTGGTGGTGCCGTGGCGGGCATGCAGACGCGCCACCGTCTCAACGGCACCGTGTCCGTCCATCACGTCGGCACCACCACCACCGTGCACATGCAAGTCGATGAATCCAGGCAGGATCAGGGCGTCGTCAGGCTGCGGGGTGGCAACGTTGTCTCCGGTGATGGTCGCAATGCGCTCGTCAAAAGAGAGCGTGCCGCGAACCCAGCCGTCAGGCGTCAGGATACAGCCGGTGAGAGATGTCGACATGAAAGTGGGTTCCTCATTCAGATAATGCCACTATAGAACCACAATGGCACCAGGTCAAGTAGCCACACTGTGATCATCATGCGCCTCGCAGACCGTAGTCAAAGTCAATGCACTTGTTTTCAAAGATAAATAAGCAATTTCCACCAAGACAAACTGTTGACAGCCAGATTTAACTGGTACTACACTGGTTTTAATATCAACACATGTTGGCATGTGTGCCGTGCCCGAGCCCCGCTGTTCGGCGATGGTGTCTGGAGAATTCATGGAGACTTTGATGGGCTTCCCGCAACTGAATTTGTTGGCGTTTACCAGTGGTCGTGTTGTCGCGATAGAGAACGTTCCCGACCCGGTATTTGCTGGTCGCATGATGGGCGACGGCTTGGCCATTGACCCGGCACACGGTGCTGGGCAAGGTGTGCTGAGCGCACCTTGCGCCGGACGCATCGTGCAACTGCACTCGTCGCGGCACGCCTGCTTTCTGGAGGCAGACAACGGCGCACGGGTTCTGCTGCACATCGGTGTGGACACCGTGCTGCTCAAGGGTGAAGGCTTTGTCACACGTGTTGCGCAGGGTGACGTGGTGCGGGCCGGCCAGACCTTGATCGAGTTCGACATCGACCTGCTCAAGCGCCAGAACAAACCAGCGATGGTGATCCTCGTGGTTGAGAACGGCGACGACTTTCACATCAGCTCGCGTACCAGCAGCAGCAACGTATCGACAGGCGATCCACTTCTGACCCTGGTTGCCACCAACACAGATACCGCCTTGCCGGTCAGTGCTCCGGTTGATACCGGTGACGTTGAAACGGCCAAAGGCTGGGCTGTGGTGCGCCATGGCGGCGGCTTGCATGCGCGCCCGTGTGCACTGCTGGCCAATGCGCTGAAACCCTTTGCGGCTGCGGTCGAGGTGCGTGTGCGCGGCGCCAGTGCCAATGCGCGCAGTGCAACGGCGATGATGGGCCTGTCGGTGGCGGAGGGTGAGGAAGTGGAGCTGCGCGCCACCGGCCACCAGGCGGGTGATGCCATCGAGGCGGCCATCAAGGCGCTCGAAACCGTCAGTGTTGCAGCACCCGTGGCTCCGACACACACAACGTCCATCCAATCAAGCGCAAGAACAGACCTGCTACCGACCCAGTTCGCCGGTGTGATTGCCTCGCCGGGGCTGGCCATGGGACTGACCGCTCGTTTTGAACATGCGATCCGTGCCATCAAGGAACAGGGTGACAGCGAGATCGTTGAACAGCGCGCTCTGGCAGCAGCGCTGCAAGCGCTTGTGGGAGAACTGGCAACCGCCGTCGCCGATGCCGAGCAGCGCCAGCTTGTCGAGCAAGCCGAGATTTTTGCCGCCCACCGCGTCCTCGTCGAAGACCCCGAATTGCTGGCTGCGTCCAAAACGCTGATCGCCGCCGGGAAAAGCGCCGCTTTCGCCTGGCAGACCGCCATAGAAACCCAATGCCGTATCCTGGTGGCAAGCAACAGCCCGCTGCTCGCCGGGCGGGCTAGCGACCTGCGCGACATCGAACGCCAGGTGCTGCGCAAGCTGGCCGGTGACGATGGGGCCGCGCCGGTGTTTGCCCGCGATGCCGTGGTGCTGGCCGACGATCTTTTGCCGTCAGACTTCACCGCGCTTGAACAAGCCGGGGTGGCCGCCATCGTCACGGCGCAGGGCGGACCCACCTCACATGTGGCCATACTCGCCCGTGCCCGGGGAATCCCCACGCTGGTCGCCGCCGGGCCACGCCTGGCGGGTGTGCCCGCAGGCGTCCAGGTGGTTGTGGATGCCAACAACGGCCTGCTCGACACCGCGCCGAGCCCCGAGCGCCTTGCCAGCGCGCTGACAGAGATCGGCCAGCGCCGGGAAGCACAAGCCCAGATGTTGGCCCGTGCCCACGAACCAGCCGTCACCATCGACGGCGTCCGTATTGAAATTGCCGCAAACATTGCAACGGCCGCCGACGCGGCCAAAGCCGTGACACTCGGCGCCGAGTCCGTCGGCCTGCTGCGTACCGAGTTGCTGTTCCTTGATCGCCAGACCGCACCCACGCAGGACGAACAGCGCGCCGCTTACCAGGCGGTGGTCGACGCGCTGGAGGGGCGCAGCGCCATCATTCGCACGCTCGATGTGGGTGCCGACAAATCCTTGCCCTACATCCAGATACCGCAGGAAGACAACCCGGCACTTGGCCAGCGCGGTATTCGCCTGAGCCTGGCGCGTGAAGCGCTGCTCACCGAACAATTACGCGCGATCCTGGCCGTGCAGCCACGCTCGGCCGTGAAGATCATGCTGCCGATGGTGACCGACCTGGCCGAACTCGTGGCAACACGTGGTGTGCTGGATCGCCTGGCAGCAGAGATGGGTATCTCCGAGCGTGTTGAGCTCGGCGTGATGATCGAGACACCAGCCGCCGCTGTGCTTGCCGATCAACTGGCGCAGGAAGCCGATTTTTTCTCGGTCGGCAGCAACGATCTGACGCAGTACGCCTTGTGTATGGACCGCACCAACCCGGCGCTGGCCGCGCGTGTGGATGCCCTGCACCCGTCCGTGTTGCGACTGTTGGCACTCGCAGCCCAAGGGGCTGCCGGCAGTGGCCGGTGGCTGGGCGTATGCGGCGCGATGGCCTCAGACCCGATAGCCGTGCCCTTGCTGATCGGGCTCGGCGCCACAGAGCTCTCCGTGAGCCCCGCAGTGATTCCAGAGATCAAGTCCGTGGTGCGCCAACTGAATCTGGCCGAGTGCCAGTCGGTCGCGCAGACGGTGTTGCAACTGACATCCGCCGAAGCCATCCGCGCGTATGTCAGACAGGTTTGGCCGTGGTTGGATGCTGCCAAGGCATGACTGCCGGGCAGTGAGGTAAGTCTGTGGTGAGTCGTTGTTTCGTCAATTTCTGAGAAGGAATCAAAATGAGTGTTCTAGGGTACATGCAACGCATTGGGCGGGCGCTGATGGTGCCGGTGGCAGTATTGCCGGCGGCGGCGATCATGATGGGTATCGGCTACTGGCTGGATCCGAACGGCTGGGGGTCAGATAGCGCCGTCGCCGCGTTTCTGATCCAGGCGGGTGCGGCGATCATCGACAAGATGGCGATTCTCTTCGCCATCGGCGTCGCTTACGGCATGTCCAAGGACAAGGACGGCGCGGCCGCGTTGGCCGGGCTGGTAGGGTATCTGGTGGTGACGACCTTGCTCAAGCCGAGTGTGGTCGCGCAGATCCAGTCGATCCCGCTGGAGCAGGTTCCGGTCGCCTTCAAGAAGATCGAGAACCAGTTCATCGGCATCCTCTGCGGCGTGATTGCCGCCGAGTTGTACAACCGGTTCAGCGGCGTCGAACTGAACAAGGCGCTCGCCTTCTTCTCTGGCCGCCGACTGGTACCGATCATCACCTCGGTCGTGATGATCTTCGTCTCGTTCGCGCTGATGGCGATCTGGCCAGCCATCTACGGCGGCTTGGTGCATTTTGGTGAATCCGTCGTCAGCCTCGGCTCCTTCGGCGCCGGCATTTACGGCTTCTTCAACCGCCTGCTGATTCCGGTCGGTCTGCACCACGCGCTCAACAGCGTGTTCTGGTTCGACGTGGCTGGCATCAACGACATCCCGAACTTCCTGGCTGGCGCCAAGGGCCTGGCTGAAGGCAAGTCCGTCCTGGGCGTGACCGGTATGTACCAGGCTGGCTTCTTCCCGATCATGATGTTCGGCCTGCCGGGTGCCGGTCTGGCGATCTACCACGCCGCCAAGCCTGAGAACAAGGTGCGTGTCGCCTCGCTGATGATGGCCGCCGGTTTTGCCTCCTTCTTCACCGGCGTGACCGAGCCGATCGAGTTTGCCTTCATGTTCGTGGCCCCCTTGCTGTACGTGATGCACGCCTTTCTGACCGGTATCTCGGTTTTCATCGCCGCACAGATGCACTGGATGGCCGGTTTTGGTTTCAGCGCAGGCCTGGTTGACTTGGTGCTGTCCGCACGCAATCCGCTGGCGATCAACTGGTACATGCTGATTCTGCAGGGCCTGGTGTTCTTCGCCCTCTACTACTTCTCTTTCTCCTTCGTGATCCGCAAGATGCACCTGAAGACACCAGGCCGTGAAGACGACGTCGAAACCCCAGCGCAAGAGGTCAAACCGCTGGCACCCGCTCCCGCCCCCGCATCCAGCGGCAGCGAGGTCGACCATCTTGCCCAGGCCTACCTGAGCCTGATCGGTGGTGCAGCCAACGTCACCAACATCGATGCCTGCATCAGCCGCCTGCGTCTGACGCTCAAAGACACCTCCAAAGTGGACGAAGCCGCCGCCCGGCGTGCCGGTGCCAGCGGCGTCATCCGGCTCAACAGCGAGAGCGTGCAGATCATCATCGGGCCCAAAGCTGAACTGGTCGCCTCGGCCATGCAAAAGCTGGTGTAAGCCTAAGCGGCCAACCCGTCGTTCCGGGCTTGGGGCGACGTGGCAGCTTTCGACAACTGGTATCACCCCGTTGTCCGTGCCAAGCAGGGGCCAGGATGCACCATCCTGGCTTTTGCACCAATGAAATGAAGCCATTTCCCCAAGAACACGCCTGAGGCACAGGTGGTGCAGTGGTATCATGCTTCGCCTCAAAGCCATGCACATGATCAGTGGCAAGCGATTCATCCGATCCGAGCTTTTGTGGATCATTCAAACGTACGACCGGTGCGACTGATATGACCGAAACAAGCCTTGCTTCCGACAGTTCTCATGCCGAACCCATCGATTCGCTGGTCGCCGAGATCAGCCTCGACTCAGCCGCGTCTTCTCACCTGTACCTGCAGGTCCGCAACGGTCTGGCGCGCCTGATCCGCGAGCGCCGCTTCAGCGTGGACGATGCGCTGCCCTCAGAGCGTGTGCTGGCTGATCGGCTGGGCATTTCACGCGTCACGGCGCGCAAAGCCATTGCCGCGCTGGTTGACGAGGGCTTGATCGTGTCTCGCCACGGCTCGGGCAATTACATCGCGCCGATGCTTGAGCAGCCGCTAACGCGCCTGACCAACTTCACCGAAGAACTCAAGCAGCGCGGGTTTGTGCCGCGTTCGCGCTGGATAAGGCGCGTCATCAACGCCGCGATGAGTGAAGAAATGGTGGCACTCGGACTGTCGCCCGGCGCGCGTGTGGCTCGGCTGGAGCGTGTGCGTCTGGCTGACGAAACGCCGATGGCCTACGAGGCCAGCGCCTTGCCAGTTTCAGTGGTGCCAGACCCCGAGGCCGTCGAGGACTCGCTGTACACCTATCTCTCTGCGCGCGATTCGGTGCCGGTGCGCGCCCTGCAGCACATCCGCGCCGCCAACGCGACGGCACGGCAGGCCGAACTCCTATCTATCCCGCTCGGACAGGCGCTTCTGTTCATCACCCGCGTCGGCTACCTCGACGACGGGCGTGCGGTCGAAATCACCCATACCTGGTGCCGCAGCGACTACTACGATTTTGTCGTTGAACTGAGGCGCTGATCTGCGCCCAAGCCCAAGCGAGCGTACGTGGTGCGCAAAAATGGTTGTTTTGTGCAGCCGCTTCAAGAGACACTCTCACTGCTTGAACATCAAAACGCAGACCCCACCATGCACACCCCAACCGACACCCTGACGCGCTTTTACACCGCTTTTGCCGCCCTGGACGCTGATGCCATGGGCAGCTGTTACAGCCTGACCGCCACGTTTGATGACCCGGTTTTTTCGCTCCAGGGTCAGCACGATATTGCGGGCATGTGGCACATGTTGTGCGCTGCTGCCAGCGGCCAGGGTCGGCAAGACTGGCGGCTGGACTTCAGCCAGCTGCAGGCCGATGCCCACACCGGCCGTGCACATTGGGAGGCGCATTACCGCTTCAGCGTCAGCCAACGGCTGGTGCACAACATCGTGGAGGCAGACTTCACGTTCACCCCCGAAGGGCTGATAGCCAGCCACCGCGATGCCTTTGACTTCTGGCGCTGGTCACGCCAGGCGTTGGGCCTGGGTGGCTGGATGCTGGGCTGGGCACCGTTTTTCCAGCGCCAGGTCAGCCAGCAGGCCAGTGCCAATCTGGCGCGTTATCTGGCCAAAAACCGCTGACACCTTATGTCATTTTTTTATAGCAACATGCCCAATACCAACAAGGGCTACGGCGCACTTTCCTTGGTCATCGGTGCCAGCGGTGGCATCGGTTCGGCGCTGCTGGCGCAGTTGCAGGTCGACCCGCGTTATGCGCGGGTGCTGGGTCTGTCCCGCCGCAGCAGCCCGGCGCTGGACTTGCTGGATGAAGCCAGCATCGCCGCCGCCGCCAGCCACGTCAAAACCCTGCTACACGACCAGTCGTTGACGCTGGCACTGGTGGTGGACGCCACCGGCATGCTCCACACCGCAACCCACCAGCCCGAAAAAAGCTGGGCGCAGCTGGATGCCACACAGATGGCGCGGGCCTTTGCGGTGAACGCCATTGGCCCGGCGCTGTTGATGAAGCATTTTTTACCGCTGCTGCCAGCCCAGGGGCCCGCGTGTTTTGCCACGCTGTCGGCCAAGGTGGGCAGCATTGGAGACAACCGGCTGGGTGGCTGGTACAGCTACCGCGCCAGCAAGGCGGCACTGAACCAGCTGGTGCATACCGCAGCGATTGAGCTGCGCCGACGTGCGCCGCAGGCCATTTGTGTGGCGATACACCCGGGCACGGTGCACAGCGCCCTGTCGCAACCCTTTGCCAAAACCGGGCTCACGGTGCGCCAGCCCGAGGTGGCCGCCGCCGAGTTGCTGGCCACCCTGGCGCGGCTGACGCCGCAAGACTCCGGCGGATTTTTCAGTTACGACGGCGAAGTACTGCCTTGGTAAGCTAAAGCCCTTATAGATAAAGGGCTGATAGCTACCAAATCAAGAGTGGCTTAGTTCGCGCCGCAGCACTTCTTGTACTTTTTGCCGCTGCCACACGAGCAGACATCGTTGCGGCCGGGGGTTTCCTCACGGCGCACGGTCTCGACACGTGGGCCAAACTGGCGCCAGACTTCGCGCAGGTCGTAGACCGCCCACAAGGCGTCGGCAAAGTCGTTGAGGCGCTGCTCGCTCATGGTCGGTTCGCCGTCTTCCTCAAACGCGCCCACGGTGGCCTCGCCAGTGTCGTCTTCGGTCAGGGTGACGATGCATTGCAGCGCGGCGTCGAGCACCTTGGCGGCCTCGCGGTCACGCGGTGCTGCCCACTCTTCGGGCCAGTTCTCCACCGCATACATGAAACCGATGGCCCAGATCTGGCCAAAGGACGGGATCGGTGCGTCACCCATCTCGGCGCGCTGCTCGGGGCTCAGCGCGGCAATTGCGCCACGCAGGTCCATCACCTCGGGCTGGTAGGCACGCTCGTCGTCGAGCGCCTCGATCGGGATGTTGAGCGCGGTGGCCACCTCGTTCCAGCGACGGGTCCAGAGTTCCATAAAACGCTCAAATTGGGCGGTGTCGGCAAACACCGAGGTGCCGCAGGCGCCTTCAGGTTCAATCCCCAGCAGCACCGGCAGGTATTCGGAGGGCAAGATGACCCGGCGGCAGCAGATCAGCGCGGCCAGGAAACCCTCACAAAACTCCCACTGCGGGATTTCGTCGTCGCGGGTGCGCAGGTCGTCCAGGATGGTGTCGAGTTCGTCGAATTGTTCAACGGACAAGGGTTCGCCGGATTCACCGGACAGGTCTTCGATGCGCATGGTGTTCAAGTTTGAAAGTCGGAATAGCCCGATTTTGCCTTGTAACCTGTGCATCACGCTGCCAACATGGCGCTGGCTGGTGTCTGAAAACCATGCCCCAGGCCACCCAGCGGGTGACCCGAGGGCTCAGGACATCAGATGTATTTGTAGTAGCCGTGTTTCATGGCATGGGCGCCACGATGGCGACCCGTGGATACCAGGAAGTTCCAGACAGCACCGCGAAGTTGGGCCCAGAAGCCGGACGTGGAGGTGGTGATGGATGGCGAAGTGCTGCTTGAAACGGGGTGCAAGCTGAGGGTGTGTGCAACGGACATGGAAAGACCTTTCTAGGTTAAAACTTAAGCCACGAGAAGGTGGACCGAGGGTTTTCCCTAGTAGTTTATCCAGATGAATCATGTATTGACGTAAATCAAAGAATACCCTTGCGAACAGCGTAGGTGAATCCAGGAAAGTGCCGCCGCTGCGCGGATGTGTGATATCCCCTGCTGGACATCACACGGGGCGGGACTGCAGGCTCAGCCCTGCTGATGGTGTGCTGCGGTGTGCAGCGTCTGTCAGGTGTTCAAGCTGGCTGGCAGACCCAGCCGCTATTTATTCAATAGCTTTGAGCACTTTGACTGAAAGGGCTAGAAGCCTTTTCTTCATACAAAGCACGGCTTTGTCCTTGCTCAGCAGACAAGCCTGATGGTCCACCGCAAGGTCAATGAAGATCTGATCGTCGGCATCTTTGCAGACCGCACTGGCGCGCGGCGCCGCAACATGGATCTGGGCCTGGGCGTCGAACCCGGCCAGCACCTCGGTCGCGCTGATGCCATGGTGCTGCAGGCTTTTGACAATGTAGGGGTAGGTCAACACCCGCGCCAACTCGTCGCGCATGGGCACGGTGGCGATCCATTGCAGGCGGTTCCCGGCCAGCTCGGCCCGGAGTGTGAGGGTTGCCGGGTCCTGGAACAGCAGCAGGTCGAGCACGATGTTGGTGTCCAGCACCACCGGCGCGACCACTGGCCCATGCGGGCTCGGTTGGGATTCAGCGCCTTGGCTCACGCTGCGGGCTTGGGGCTGCGCTCACGTGCGGAGCCGGCCACCATGTCAAAGCGGAACAAGCGGCATTCGATCGGGCCGTTCCACATCGGCACGCGGCGGGATTCTTTGAGGCGCATCTTGCTGGGTAATTTGAGGTCGGGCGTGAGCATCCAGGCGGTCCAGCCCGAGTAGTTTTTCTTCCAGTGGGTGGCGAGCTGGCTGAAGAACTCACCGCCATTCTCGGTTTGCGGCAACTCTCGGGCGCCAAAACGGCCCTGCTGTACATCACCGCCCTCGTCTGTGCCACTATCGTCTTCGTAGCTGTCTGCCCTGTCGTTATAAGGGCTAGAGGCCTGTTTGGCATGCAAAGGGGCACGTTCCATGCGACCACTGCGGGCGACACCGGCGACTTCGATCCGTTCACCATAGGGCGGGTTCAGCAGCATCACGCCACCACCGGTCTGGCTCACGTCCATCGGCGGCATCCGTTGTAATGCGTCACCCCCCCGGAATTCGATGACCTGGGCGACGCCGGCGCGCTCAGCATTGCGCTGGGCAAAGTCGACCATACGGTGGGCCACATCGCTACCAAACAGCAGGGGCTTTTGGTCGGCGTCGGGCATCACCACGGCGTCAGCCGCTTCTTGTTTCATCGCGTCCCAGTCGGCCTTGCGGAACGGCAGGTATTTTTCGAAGGCAAAACGACGCTGGCCACCGGCGGGCATGTTGCAGGCCATTTGCGCGGCTTCGATCAGGATCGTGCCGCTGCCGCAACACGGGTCGTACAGCGGCTGCAGGTCACCCTCGCCGTCGAGCCAGCCGCTGGCGGCGATCATCGCGGCGGCCAGGGTTTCTTTCAAAGGCGCGTCGCCCTTATCCACACGCCAGCCGCGTTTGAACAGCGGTTCACCCGAGGTGTCGATGTAGAGGGAACAACTGTCGGTGGTCAGGTGGGCGTAGATGCGCACATCGGGCCACTGGGTGTTGACGTCCGGGCGCACGCCGTTGGCCACCGTGCGAAAACGGTCACAGACGGCGTCCTTGATCTTGAGCGCGGCAAAGTTCAGGCTGTTGAGTGGGCTGTGCTGGGCGGTGATCTCGACCTTGATGCTCTCACGCGGGGTGAACCAGCGCTCCCAGGTGACTTCGCTGGCGGCGCGGTACAGGTCCTGCTCACTGCGGTATTCGGTGTAACTCAGCAACACCAGCACGCGCTGCGCCAGACGGCTGTACAGGTTGAGCAACATGGCGTGGGCAAAACCAGTGCGCACCGCCACCCCACCACGCTGTTTGGTGATGCAGCCGGGCGGCAGTTCGGTGATGCGCAAGACCTCGGTGGCCAGGTAGTCTTCCACGCCAGCGGCGCAGGGCAGGAACAGTTGGAGTTGGTTCATAGGTATTCTTTCCTCAGGGTCGTCGAGGGGATGGCTTCGCGCCCCATGCCGCCTCGAGGGCACAGCAGGGTGGCGCCAAAAATGTCACAGCTCCTTGCGCAACGATGCCGGGGCAATGCGCAGGCCTTCGCGGTATTTGGCCACGGTGCGGCGGGCGCATTCGATGCCTTGCTCTTTGAGCATGTCGGAGATCTGGTTGTCGGACAGCGGTTTTTTGGGGCTTTCGGCGGCGACAAATTGTTTGATCAGCGCCCGCACTGCGGTGCTGGAGGCGTTGCCACCGGATTCGGTGCCCAGGCCCGAGCCAAAGAAGTACTTGAGCTCGAAGGTGCCGTAAGGCGTGGCCATGTATTTGGCGGTGGTGACGCGGCTGATGGTGGACTCGTGCAGGCCCAGCTCATCGGCAATTTCGCGCAGCACCAGCGGGCGCATGGCCAGCTCGCCGTGGATGAAGAAGCTTTTTTGCCGCTCCACAATCGCGGTGGACACCCGCAAGATGGTGTCGAAACGCTGCTGGATGTTCTTGATGAACCAGCGCGCCTCTTGCAGACGCTGCTGCAGTGCCAGCGCACTGGAGGCCTCGCTGCCACCAGCCTTGTGGCCCTTGAGCGCGTTGGCGTAGATGTCGTGCACGCGCAGGCGCGGCATCACCTCGGGGTTCAGGCGCACGCTGAAGTTGGCGTTGCCACCGTTGCCCACCCTGACCACGAGCACATCGGGCACCACCACATTGCGTTCCACATCCACAAACCGCCGTCCGGGCTTGGGCTCCAGGCGGCCAATCAGGGTGATGGCGGCACGCACGGCGGGGTCGCTGGCACCACACAAGGGCATCAGGTGTTTGATGTCGCGCCGGGCCAGCAGGTCCATCGGCTGGCGGCAGATGGCCAGCGCGACCTTGATCACGTCGGGGTCGAACTCGTCGCTGAGATCGGTGTTGCGCTGCAGGGCTTGCAGCTGCAGGCTCAGGCACTCGGCCAGGCCACGGGCACCCACGCCAGTGGGCTCCAGGCTTTGCAGCAGGCTCAAAGCCACGGTGAAGTGGTGGACCAGTTGCTCGATCTGCTCCGGGTCGTCCTCACCGGCCAGGCCACGCGCCAGCTCGTCGAGTGTGTCTTCCAGGTAACCGTCGTCATTGAGCGACTCGATCAGGAAACGCAGCGCGGCACTGTCCTCAGCCCCCAGGCGCAGCGCCAGCGCCTGGCGGTGCAAAAAGCTCTGCAGCGACTCCTGGTTGCGCGCCAGCTCGGTGGCGTCCATTTCGTCGTCACCGCTGAGGTTGTTGCCACGGGCCGCGGCCTCACCGCCCCACTCGCCGTCGTCGGGCGCCATGCTGACGGTGCCATCACCGTCCCAGCTCGGGATGTCGTCAGACGACACACCGACTTCTTCATGGTCATTTTCGGACTTGGCCCTTGTAGTGTCTGGATACTCTGCTGCTGAATAAGTAGCAACTTCAGCCTCACGGTCCGCCGCACTGACCGGTGCGTCGGCCTGCGCCAGACCAAAGGACTCCCGCTCGGCCTCTTCGACGTTGCGGTCCAGAAACGGGTTTTCGTCGAGCATCTGGTCGACTTCCTGGCTCAGCTCCTGGGTCGATAGCTGCAGCAGACGGATCGACTGCTGCAACTGCGGTGTGAGCGCCAGATGCTGCGAGACGCGTAAGGACAGGCCTTGTTTCATGACTGATCAGGGGTCATGTTTTGGCGACGGGCCGCCCCAAGCAAAAACGCGGCCCCCTCGGGGGGCAGCGCAGTACACATCGTGACAAGCGTGGGGGTCATAGCTTCACATGCGGAAATGTTCACCGAGGTACACCCGGCGGACATCAGCGTCGTTGACGATGTCGGCGGGGGTGCCCTGCGCCAGCACCGTGCCGTCGCTGATGATGTAGGCGTGGTCACAAATGCCCAGGGTTTCGCGCACATTGTGGTCGGTGATCAGCACGCCAATGCCCCGGTTTTTCAGGAAACTGATGATGCGCTGGATCTCGATCACCGCAATCGGGTCAATGCCCGCAAAAGGTTCATCCAGCAGGATAAACCGCGGGTTGGTCGCCAGCGCCCGGGCAATCTCGACCCGGCGGCGTTCCCCCCCCGAGAGCGACAAAGCGCTGGACTGGCGCAGGTGGTCCACCCTCAGGTCTTGCAGCAGCGCAGTCAGGCGTTTTTCAATCTCGTCGTTGCTCAGGCCCTTGCCGCGCTCATCGAGCTGCAACTCCAACACCGCACGCACGTTGTCCTCCACATTGAGGCGGCGAAAAATCGACGCCTCCTGGGGCAGGTAACCCAGCCCGAGGCGGGCGCGCCGGTGGATCGGCATGTGTTCGACCGACTGGCCGTCGATGGTGATGTCGCCACCGCTGGCACGCACCAGACCCACAATCATGTAAAACGAGGTGGTCTTGCCCGCACCGTTGGGGCCGAGCAGCCCCACCACCTCACCTTTGCGCACCGACAGCGACACATCCTTGACCACCTTGCGGCTGCCGTAAGACTTTTGCAGGTGGTGGGCTTGCAGGCAGCTGTCTTGTCCACCCGTGTCCGAGGAGCGATGCCGGTCACCGGCGACCGTTGCTGGCGCAGCAGGAGCCATGTCCAGGGGGGTCATGGCTTGCTGCCACCCAGGGTGTTGGTGTCGCGCAAAGGCGTGGACGACGCTGGTACCGACGCATTGTCCGGGGTCGGCGTCAGCATCGCCTTGACCCGGCCGGCGGGTGCACCGGGTTGGCCGGTGCTGCTGTTTTTGCCAGCGGCAGGTGCACCATCCAGCGTGAACACGCTGGTGACGTTGTTGTAGACGATCAGGCCACCATTGAACTCGTCGGCCAGGGTGGCCCCCCGATAACGGCGCAACTGGGCTTTGGAAATGAACTTGACGGTGTCCAGGCGACCGTCGTAGTCGATGGTTTCGCCCTCGCCTTCGATGAACTCATCCACCCCTTCGCGCTTCTGGCGGAAAAACGCCAGTTTGCCGGGCTCGGCGGTGACCACACCGTATTGGAAGCCATCCGGGTCTTGCCGCACATCGAGCCGTGCGCCGCGAATCAGGATGGTGCCCTTGGTCAGGACCACCTTGCCGGTGAACACGCTGACCTGCCGTGCGTCGTCATAACGCAAAGCGTCAGACTCCACATTCATGGGTTTGTCCTTGTCCGCCTTTTCACCCCAGGCGACAGGAGCCACCAGGACCAAAAGGACCGAGACCAGGCGCGACAAAAGGAAGTTGTTCATAAAGGCACGAATCTTGCATGTTTATGCATGCATTGTAGCGACCTTGCTGCCCGTTCCCATCGGCCCGCAACGAAGCCAGATGTGGCGCCCGACAAGCGCCAGACTCAACGTCCCGCGCGGACCTCGGCCACCAGGAAATCCACCACCTGCAGCGCCCGGTCCATGGCTTTGGTCATGGCACCGTCGGTGTAAAAACGCCCGGCCACACCGAGCGCAGGCACACCTTCGACCTCGTAGGCATTCATCAGCTGGCTGGCCCGGCGCGCCTTGGCCACCGTGGTGAACGAGTTGAAGTGGCTGGTAAAGAGCGCCTTGTCCACCCCTTGTTTGGCCATCCAGTCGGTGATGGCCGCTTCCGTTGACAGGTTTTGCCGCTCCACATGGATGGCGGCAAACACGCGCTCGTGCAATTTGGTGGTCAGATCCATCGCCTCCAGCGCGTAAAAAAGCCGCTGTTGTGGCAGGTAGCTGTCCTGGAACGCCACCGGCACACGTTTGAACACCACGTCTTTGGGCAGGCGCTGCGCCCAATTGTTGAGCACCGGCTCAAACGCGTTGCAGTGTGGGCAGCTGTACCAGAAAAATTCGATCACCTCGATCTTGCCTGCCGGGGCGTCCACTGGCGCGGGCTTACGCAGCTTCGCATAGTCGCTGCCCGCCTGGGGCACTTTGGCCTGGGCCAACAGCGGGGTGGTGGTCAGGGCGGCGCCAGCCAGGGTGGCAGCGGCACAGAAATCGCGTCTTTTGAGGGGCATGGGGTTCGGTCCTTGTCAACAATGACAGCGTCAGAGCAGCACACGCCCCAAAAAGTTCAACGTGCCGCGCGCACCATGGCCGCCTCCAAGCCGGTGGCCTCCAGCTTGGTTTTGGCGGCTTCAGCTTCGTCACGGCGTTCATACGGCCCCATCCGCACCCGGTAGACTGTGCGCCCGGCTTGTTCACGCTCACTGACCTTGGTCTCCAGCCCGGCCAATGACAGCTTGGCACGTTGGCTCTCGGCATCTTCCTGGGTGCGGTAAGCACCCACCTGCACAAAATACACAAAAGGATCGGCAGCCGCCGGACCAGATACCGCAGCCTTGGCCGCCGACTTGGCTTTGACCAGGTCACCCAGGGGGTCGGCGGTGACCGCTGGCTTGGCAGGCTCGGCGTCCGAGGCGGCAGCTTTGGCGGGCACCGGCTCAATCTGCTCAGCCGAGGCCGGGCGAGCCGGGTTCTTGCCATACAGCGGGGCGTTCGGGTCCCAGTCCTTGTTTTTCTGCTGCTCGACCGCGTCCTGGTCAGCTGGGCGATTCATGCCTTTGTCCAGGAACGGGACCGGCACCTTGGTGACATACACCGCCACCGCCAGCGCCACGCCCAGCCCAACCACCAGGCCCAGCACAAACCCCAGGAATGTTCCGCCGCGTTGTTGTTTCATGTTTCACCTTCGATACCTGTTGTTATTGCGTGATCACATTTTGCGCGGGGCAGCCACACCCAGCACCGCCAGGCCGTTGGCCAGCACCTGCGCGGTGGCCGCCACCAAGGCCAGCCGAGCCAGCTTGACAGCTTCGTCGTCCACCAGGATGCGCTCGGCGTCGTAGTAGCTGTGGTAGCAGGCGGCCAGTTCACGCAGGTAAAAGGTCACATCATGCGGGGCAAAACCGCTGGCGGCGTCACTGAGCATGGCCGGGTATTTGGCCAGCAACAGCATCAAAGCCTGGGCCTGCGGACTGTCCAGCGGGCTCAAATCCACACCGGCCAGGGTGGTCTCGTCGCCGCCCCAACCTGCGAGCACCGAACAAATGCGCGCGTGGGCGTACTGCACGTAATACACCGGGTTGTCGTTGTTCTTGGCCACGGCCAGATCAACATCAAAGGTGTATTCGGTGTCGGGCTTGCGGCTCAACAGGAAAAAGCGCACTGCGTCCTTGCTGGTCCACTCAATCAGGTCGCGCAAGGTCACATAACTGCCTGCGCGTTTGCTGATCTTGACCTCTTCACCACCCTTGACCACGCGCACCATGGTGTGCAACACGTAGTCGGGGTACCCCTTGGGAATGCCCACGTCAGCCGCCTGCAGCCCAGCGCGCACCCGCGCAATCGTGCCATGGTGGTCAGTGCCCTGGATGTTGATTACCTTGGTGTAACCCCGCTCCCACTTGGCAATGTGGTAGGCCACATCGGGCACAAAGTAGGTGTAGCTGCCGTCTTTCTTGCGCATGACACGGTCTTTGTCGTCGCCGTAGTCGGTGCTTTTGAGCCACAAGGCGCCGTCTTGCTCATAGGTCTTGCCGTTGGCCACCAGTTTGTTGACCGTGGCCTCGACCCGGCCACTGGTGTACAGGCTGGACTCCAGGTAGTACTCGTCAAACTTGAGGTTGAAAGCCTGCAAGTCCTTGTCCTGCTCGTTGCGCAAGTAGGCCACGGCAAACTGGCGGATGGAGTCGAGGTCATCCACATCACCACTGGCGGTGAAGGTGCGGTCGTCGGCCTGGACGGTTTTCTTGGCAAGGAAGTCGTTGGCGATGTCCTGGATGTAGTCGCCGTTGTAGAAGGCCTTGCTGGCGGGGTTGTCGGGGTCGGTCGGCCAGCAGTCGTCACCTGGCTTGAAACCTTTGGCGCGCAGCTGGGTGCTGTTGGCCAGGGTCTGGATTTGGACACCGGCGTCGTTGTAATAGAACTCGCGGTGCACCTGGTAGCCCTGGGTGGTGAACAGGTTACAGATGGCATCCCCCAGCGCGGCCTGGCGGCCATGGCCGACATGCAAGGGGCCGGTCGGGTTGGCCGAGACAAACTCCACCAACAACCTTTGACCATTGGCGGCCTGCGTGCCATAGCTTTGGGTCTGCGCCAGCACCTCACGCACCACCTGCTGTTTGGCAGCCGGTTTGAGCTTGATGTTGATGAAGCCCGGACCGGCAATCTCCAGTGCCTCAACCCAGGTCTGGTAGGGCGGCGTGGCCCGCAGGCTGGTGCACAGGGTTTCCGCCAACTGGCGCGGGTTGAGTTTGAGGGGTTTGGCCAGTTGCATCGCGGCGGTGGTGGCCAGGTCACCATGTGCCGCCACTTTGGGCGACTCAAACGCGGCACGCGCGCCCGCACCGGGCAAAAGATCTTCCAGCGCTTGGCGCAGGGCTTCAAGGAGTTCGGTTTTGACAGTCAGCATGGGCCGATTTTAGGCGGCAGGCCAGGCCCCCTCTTCCTTGACGCGTGGGCCACACCGGTTGACTCACACCTTGTGTTGTTTTGGTCAAGCTTATGTGGTCGAATCGCCCACGGTCATTTCCACAACAAAGAAAGGTGTTCAGATGAAAACAGTATTGGCAATTCTGGGTTTGGGCTTGGCGCTGTCCCTGGGTTCGGTACAAGCCCAAACCGCGCAGCAAAGCAAGATGGCAAGCTGCAACAAAGAAGCCGGTGACAAGGCCCTCAAAGGCGATGAGCGCAAGGCCTTCATGAAAGATTGCCTGGGCGCCAAACCCGCCGCAGCCAGCAGCGACAAAAAAACAGCGCAGCAGGAGAAGATGAAAACCTGCAACAAGGAAGCCGGCGACAAAGCCCTCAAAGGAGATGAGCGCAAAGCCTTCATGAAGGACTGCCTGAGCAACAAGGGCTGAACCCGTGTCACACGCGAAGCCTCACTGGCGCAGGGATTGCTCTAAGAACGAGAGTGTTCTCCCCAATGCCAACGAGGCTTCAGGGGCGTTATAAGCAGATCGGCAGTCACAGTTGAAACCGTGGCTGGCGTTGTACAGATGCAGCGCCACCTCGGGGTGCGCCAGCCGGAAGGCCTCGACACCTTGCAGCGGAATCGAGGCGTCGTGCTCTGCAAAGTGTGCCAGTACCGGCACTTTGGGGCGCCTGGCGATCTCGACCGGCTGTGTCATGCCGCCGCCGTAATACGGTACGGCAGCCGTGACGTGATCGAGCTCACACGCGGCGCGCCAGGTCAACAACCCGCCCCAGCAATAACCGACCACCGCGACCTTGCCCGAGGGCAGCTGGCGAGCCGCATGATCTACCGTGGCCTGGATGTCGGCCAACACACCGGGCGCGGGCAACCCTTCGACCTGCGCCTTCAAGGCCACACCTGCAGCGATGTCCTCAGGTGAGTAACCCATGTCCACACCCTGCCGAACCCGGTGAAAGGTCGACGGCGCCAGCGCCAGATAACCCTGCGCTGCAAAGCCGTCAGTCACTGAACGGATATGGCGGTTGACACCAAAAATCTCCTGCAACACCACCACGGCGCCGCGCACCGGACCCATTGGTGTGGCCTGGTACACCGGAAACTGAAAACCGTCGGCGGCGGTCAACGCAAGCAAAGACGTCATGGGCGTTCTCCGATCCAGGGAAACGGCCATTTTCCATGTTTTGCCAAAACGCGCCCCAGCAAACCGAATACGATGGCTGCATGCAAAAAATACTCTTGATCACAGGTGGTTCGCGCGGCATTGGCGCTGCTACCGCTTTGCTGGCGGCACAACACGGTTTTGCTGTGGCCATCAACTACAGCTGCAATGCCGAGGCGGCCAACACGGTGGTACAGCAGATTCAAACCAGCGGCGGCAACGCCATCGCGGTGCAAGCCGATGTAGCCCAAGAAGACCAGGTGGTCGCCATGTTTAAGGAAGTTGATGCCAAGCTCGGGCGATTGACAGCGCTGGTGAACAACGCCGGCGTGGTGGACGTGGCCAGCCGGGTCGACAGCATCACGGTGCAGCGCCTGCGCCGCATGTTTGACACCAATGTGCTGGGCAGTTTTGTGTGCGCCCGCGAGGCCATCCAACGCATGAGCACACGTTTTGGCGGCAGCGGCGGCGCCATCGTGAATGTCTCCAGCATCGCCGCCAGTCTGGGCAGTGCTGGTCAGTATGTGGATTACGCGGCCAGCAAAGGGGCCATCGACAGCTTCACCATCGGGTTGGCGCGGGAGCTGGCGCAGGAGGGTATCCGGGTCAATGCGGTGCGCCCCGGCATCATCGACACCCACATTCACGCCTCAGGCGGCCAGCCCGAACGCGCCCATCAGCTGGCATCCACGGTGCCCATGCAACGTCCAGGGACAGCACAGGAAATAGCCCAATCCATTGTCTGGCTGCTCTCGGATGCGTCCAGTTACACCACCGGCGCTTTGCTCGACGTGGCCGGTGGACGTTAAGCACTTTTTCAAAACCCGCAATACCTACACACCATGGATTTCAAACCCCTCGTCACCCTGCTGGCCATCGTCAACCCGCTGGCCATCGTGCCGTTTTTTATCCACTACACCCAGAACTTTGACGACGAGCAGCGTCGGCGCACGGTCCTGATTTCTGCCTTCAGCTGTTTTGTGGTGATTGCCGTCAGTGCGCTGATGGGCTTGCAGATTCTGAAGTTTTTTGGCATTTCGCTGGCCAGCTTTCAGGTCGGCGGGGGCATGTTGTTGCTGACCTCGTCATTGGCCATGCTCAACGCGCAACCGGCCGAGGCCAAATCCAATGCCGAGGAAATGCATGACGCCGCTGCCCGCGCCAGCATTGCCGTGGTGCCTCTGACGATTCCGCTGCTGACTGGCCCAGCCACCATGTCCACCGTGGTGATTTATGCCGACAAGGCCAAGACGGTGCTGCAACTCACCACGCTGGTGGGCTACGGCGTGGTGGTGGCCTTGGCCACCGCGCTGTGTTTTTCTCTGGCAAAACCGATTGCCCGCAGGCTGGGCAAGACCGGCATCAATGTCATGACCCGGCTGATGGGCCTGATTCTGGCTGCGCTCGCGGTGGAGGTGATGTCTGACGGCCTGGTGAAACTGTTTCCCATATTAGGAAAATGACCCAGGGGCTACAGGCCCATCACACACGGCCGGAATTTCGTCTTTTTGACTAAAACGCATCACAACTTCTTTTAAATCAAAGACTTACGTTGATTTTGACAAGTGTAACGAAAGATTTACACTTGTATGAAAACACCTGTAACGAACTTAAAATGTCTGCAAATGTCCGCTACTTCGGACAAATGTCTACAGGGGGTTACGGATGCGTCGACGTACTTTGCTTTCGGCTTCATTGGGTCTGGGTTCATTGGCGGCCTTGGCCTGTTTCGACAGGCCTAACAGCGCACGCTCCGATCTGCGGCCCTATTCAGGCTCGGGCAAAGCTTTTGGCACCACCGTGAGCATTGCGCTGTGGCATGACGACGCCACACAAGCACAAGCGGCCATCACCGAGGCCTTGGCCCAGGTCAGCCAGGTGGATGCCTTGATGAGCCTGCATCAGGAACACAGCCAGGTCTACCAACTCAATCTGTTGGGGCGCATTGAGAAACCTGACCCCCATCTGGTCAAGGTGCTGACTTATGCCCGACAACTCTCCGAACAGACGGCAGGGGCGTTTGACATCACCGTGCAACCCTTGTGGCGGGTTTTCACACAAGCGCAAGCGCGCGGCGAACTGCCCAGACCAGAGGCCATAGCGAGCGCCAAGGCCCTCGTCAACTGGCAAGGCCTGAGTGCAGGCGGACAACAAGTCAGCCTGGCACAGCCCGGTATGGGCATCACCCTCAATGGCCTGGCGCAGGGGTATGCGGCCGACCTGGTGCTGGCGAGTTTGCATGCACATGGGATCAGCCACGCCCTGGTCGACACCGGCGAATTCGGTGCACTGGGCCACAAAACGACCGGTTTGCCCTGGGTTCTGGGCATCAAGAACCCGCGACACACCGATGCACTCGCCGCCAAGGCCGCGCTGGATGGTCGCCAATTGGCCACATCAGGCGACTACGAAACCTTTTTCAGCCCGGACTACATCCATCACCATATTTTTGATCCCGCCACCGGAGACTCCCCCACCACCCTGGCCAGCGCCACGGTGCTGGCGCCCACCGGTTTGATGGCCGACGGGCTGTCAACCGCATTCATGGTGATGGGGGCCAACAAGGCACTGGCACTGGCCCAACAACTGCCACAGGTGGATGCCTTGCTGATCCACAAAAACGGTGCCATCCAGGTCACACCCAAATTCCCGGCGTTGTCTGCCTGAGTGGCGCCCAGGTGAACCTGTTGTTGAACACCCGACTGGAGGACTGACGTTGGAACTCATTGGCACGATTGGTAGCGCAGGGCTTTTCATGGCAACGCTGGGGGTGTTGCTCGCGGGTGTGCTGGCTTTTGCGAATCGTCGGCTGTATGTGTATGAAGACCCTCGGATTGAAGAGGTGGAGAACCTGCTGCCCAAATCCAACTGTGGCGCCTGTGGTCTGGCGGGTTGCCGCAACTTTGCCGAGAAAGTGATTGCTGGCGAGATTGTTCCAGCACAGTGCACGGTGAGCAGTGCAGCGCAGGTTGGCATGATTGCCACGATGCTGGGCGTGGATGCGGGAGACGTTGAACGCCGTGTGGCGCGCCTGGCCTGTGCCGGGGGCAAACATGTGGCCTACACCCGAGCGCGGTACGCAGGTTTGTCAACCTGCCGGGCGGCTGCAGTGGTCAGTGGTGGTGGCAAGGAATGTGCCTGGGGTTGCCTGGGGTTGGGCGATTGTGTCAATGTCTGCAAACAAGGAGCCCTGCACCTGGATCGGCACGGCCTGCCGGTGGTGGACCCGCTCAAATGCACAGCATGTAATGACTGTGTGGCTGTCTGCCCCAAAGGTCTGTTCTCTCTTCAGGAGCTCAGCCACAAACTCTGGATCGCCTGCCGTAACCGGGCCGATGGTGATGCGGCCCAAGCTGCCTGCGAGGTTGCCTGCACCGCCTGCGGCAAATGTGTGGCGGATGCGCCACCCGGCCTGCTGACTTTACGCAACAACCTGGTCGAGATCGACTACGACTGGCACGACCAAGCCACCCAACACCTGACCGACCGTTGCCCAACCGGTGCCATCGTTTGGTTTGCCGACCCAGATCATGGGTCGCGAGGACACGCCGCGAAAAAGATCCTGCGCAACGATGCCTTACCCATCAAGCACTGACGCGGCCGCCACCTGCTCAAACTCACAAGGATTCGTCCTTTTACCGGGAACACACCATGCTCAACAAGGTCCTCGATTATTTGAAACGTGACACCCACGCAGCCCACTCAGATCGCCCTGCGGCGAAGTACCCAGGCATCCGTGACGCGGTCGACGGCAACACAGCAGTCATCCACGTCGAACGCGAAGCGTCCGATGCAGCAGGGGCCTACCCGATCACGCCCTCTACCCAGATGGGGGAGTACTGGGCCGAGGAGGTTTCTTCAGGGCATCTCAACATCTCAGAACGCCCTCTGATTTTTGTCGAGCCGGAATCCGAGCATGCCGCTGCAGGTGTCACCGCGGGCATGTCGATGACCGGGCTGCGCGCCACCAACTTTTCATCAGGCCAGGGCATTGCGTTCATGCACGAGTCGCTCTACGCCACGGTGGGTAAACGCCTGCCCTATGTGCTCAACATGGGATGCCGGGCCATCACCAAGGCCAGCCTGAACGTGCATGCCGGGCACGATGACTACCACTGTATCGACGACACTGGTTTTATCCAGGTGATGGCCAAAAACGCCACGGAGGCGGCCGATCTCAACCTGATAGCACGCAAGGTGGCCGAACTCTCGCTGACCCCAGCCATCGTCGGCCAGGATGGGTTCCTGACCACCCACCTGATTGAGTCCGCACGTCTGCCCGAGCGTGAGCTGGTGGCGGAGTTCCTTGGCAAACCGGATGACCTGATCGACACACCCACACCCGCCCAGGCCATGCTGTATGGCCCACAGCGCCGCCGTGTACCGGCCATCTGGGATGTGGATGCACCAATGCTGTCAGGCTCGGTCCAAAACCAGGACGCCTACATGCAGTCGGTGGCAGGCCAGCGCCCCTATTTCTTCGACCACATCGCGGCCATGGCCGACCAGTGCATGGCCGAGTACGCGCAGCTCACCGGCCGCAGTTACCAACGTGTCAGTGGCTGGAAAAGTGATGATGCGGACTACCTGATCCTCGGCATGGGCAGCATGATCGTGCAGGCCGAGGCTGTGGCCGACTACCTGCGGACCACACGTCAACTCAAAGTCGGGGTGGTCAACCTGAGCATGTTCCGCCCCTTCCCCGGCGACCTGTTGGGCCATGTGTTGCGCGGCAAAAAAGGGGTTGCGGTGTTGGAGCGCACCGACCAGCCCCTGGCGGAAGATCTGCCGCTGATGCGGGAAGTCCGCGCCACCCTCTCCAAATGCCAGGAAAACGGCCAGGCTGAGGCCGACCGCAGTAGTTCCAGGGACGGCGCCCTGCCCTATCCCGGTTATGCCAGCCTGGCTGCGGGTGAGATGCCGCGCTTGTACTCCGGCTGTTACGGTCTGGGTTCACGCGATCTGCAGCCTGAGGGCTTGATTGGTGCGTTCGAAAACATGTTGCCGCAGGGCCAACGTCGGCCCTTCTTCTACCTCTCGGTCGATTTCGCCCGCGACCCGCTCAACCCCAAGGATGAGTTGCACCAGGAAGCCTTGCAGGCGGCCTACCCGCGTTTGCGTGAACTCTCCGTGCGTGGCTCGGAAAACCCGAACCTGATGCCCCCCGGTGCCATCACCGTGCGTATGCACTCGATTGGGGGCTGGGGCGCCATCACCACCGGCAAAAACCTGGCCATGACACTGTTTGACCTGCTGGGTTACGAGATCAAGGCCAACCCAAAGTACGGCTCGGAAAAGAAGGGCCAGCCCACCACCTATTACCTCTCGGCTGCACCGGAGCTGATTCGCGTCAACAGTGAATACGTGCACCTGGATGTGGTGTTGTCCCCCGACCCGGCGGTGTTTGGCCACTCCAACCCTCTCACGGGGCTCAAAAAAGGCGGCGTATTCATCATCCAGAGCAATCTGGGTGAGGCCACCTGGGGCGCGTTCCCGTTGTGGGCGCAAAAGCAGATTGTGGAGCAGGAGATTCGTGTGTATTACCTGGATGCGTTCCAGATCGCCCGCGAGGAGGCCGGCAGCGCCGAGCTGATGCTGCGCATGCAGGGCAACGCCTTCCAGGGCGCCTTTTTTGCAGCCTCACCGGTGTGTGCCAACGCTGGCCTGAGTGAAGAAACCCTGTTTCGCGCCATTGAAAAACAGCTGGAAACCAAGTTCGGTGGCAAAGGCGGCCGGGTGGTGCAGAACAACCTGAGCGTGGTCAAACGGGGGTATGTCGAAACCAGGGAGATCACAAATAAACCTCTGGGCACCAGCCACAAGGCGCTGACCAAGACCGGCGCCGGGCTGCCGATCATGCTGATGCGCACACCTGTGGCCGACGCCAAACACTTGCCACCGGTGGCTGATTTGCACCGCTTCTGGGAGCAGACCGGCCATTTTTATGCCACTGGCAAGGGCAACGACAACCTGGTCGACCCGTTCATCGGCGCCTCGCTGGTGCCTGCAGCCACCGGCATCTACCGCGACATGACCGGCATCCGGTTTGAGCACCCGGTCTGGCAAGCTGAGAACTGCACCGCCTGCGGCAAGTGTTACACCGTCTGCCCTGACAGCGCCATTCCGGGTCTGGTCAACAGTGTGGCCGAAGTGTTCAACACCGCGCTGCAACGTATCGAGACCGGCGGCACGCCGACCCGTTTCCTGCGGCGCGCGGTTCGGGTTGCGGAGAAAAAACTGCGTGTTTTGATCACGGGTGATGGTGTGGCTGTTCGGCCGCTGATCGACCAGGCCATCGAGGCCACCATTGCTGAGGCCCCAGAAGACGATCAGCCCAATATGATCAAGGAGTTCCAGCTACTAAAAACAGAGCTTAGCGACTTCCAGTTTGCGGCCACCAAACCGTACTGGACGCAAAAGGAAAAGAAAGCGCCCGGCAGCGGTGGCCTGTTCTCGATCACCGTCAACCCACTCACTTGCAAGTCCTGCGCCCTGTGTGTCACCGTGTGCGATGACAAGGCTTTGAAGATGGTGACGCAGACCGAGGCGTCGATCAAGACGCTGCGCCAGGACTGGGATTTCTGGCTGGACCTGCCCACCACACCGAAGGAGTATGGACGCATCGACAGCCTGGACGAAAAAATCGGCGCACTGGAAACCCTGCTGCTCGACAAAGCCAACTACAACTCGATGAACTGTGGCGACGGCGCCTGCCTGGGGTGTGGCGAGAAGACAGCGATTCACCTGTTCACCTCTGCCGCTGCGGCACTGATGCAGCCACGTGTGCGTGATTACGTGGCCCGACTTGACTTGCTCATTGTCAGTCTGGAACAGCACATGCGGAACCGTCTGGCCGATGCAATTGATCTGTCGGACGCCAGCGCCGTGGTGTCTGCCGTCAATGCCAGTAGCAGCCAGGACCTGACTTTGTCGACCCTGGCGGCCAGCCTGTCGGCCAACAAACCTTCACAACCGCTTGATCCAGCCTGGATCAAACGCACCGCTCAGTTGCTGGACAAACTCAAGGACCTGCGCTGGCGCTACGTCGAGGGCCCCAGCAAACGAGGCCGCGCCGACATGGGCCTGGTCAACTCCACCGGGTGCACATCGGTCTGGGGGTCGACCTACCCCTACCACCCCTATCCGTTTCCGTGGACATCCCACCTGTTCCAGGACTCGCCCTCGGTGGCCATGGGTCTGTTTGAGGGGCACATGGCGAAGATGGCCGAGGGTTTCAAGGCGGTGCGCATCGCCGAGATGGAGCTCAAGGGCGAGTACATCCATGAGCGCGATGCCGACTTCTTCAAACGTTTTGACTGGCCCCAGTTCAGCGATGACGAGTGGCATATGTGCCCACCCGTCGTGAGCCTTGGCGGTGACGGCGCCATGTACGACATTGGGTTCCAGAACCTGTCGCGGGCCATGATGTCGGGCAAACCCATCAAGGTGCTGGTGGTGGACACCCAGGTGTATTCGAACACCGGTGGCCAGGCCTGCACCTCAGGCTTCATCAGCCAGGTGTCTGACATGGCGCCTTTCGGCAAAGCCATGCATGGCAAAACCGAGATCCGCAAGGAGATGAGTGTCATCGCCATGGCACACCGCACATCCTTCGTGTTGCAAAGCACCATCGCCCACGTCAATCACCTGCTGGAGGGCTACATCGACGGCCTCAACTCGCGGCGACCGGCTTTGTTCAACATCTATGCGGTTTGCCCGCCGGAACATGGGGTGGGTGATGACAAGAGTGTGGCCCAAAGCAAGCTGGCGGTGGAAAGCCGGGCCTACCCCTTGTTCCGCTTCGACCCGGACGCGGGTATCACTTTTTCGGAAAGCATCAGCTTGGATGGCAACCCTGCCATCGAGTCTGACTGGCCAAGTTATTCGCTGGAATACCTTGACGAGAGTGCTCAGAAGCAGCGTATGGATCTGCCGGTGACCTTTGCCGACTTTGCTGCGACGGAAGGCCGTTTCAGCAAGCAGTTCCGCAAAGCGCCTGCAGAAACCTGGAACGACGCCATGTTGCCGCTGGCTGACTTGCTGGCTTTGCCGCAGGACGAACGCGAGGGCAGGTTCCCCTACATCTGGGCCACAGACAGCAAGAACCACCTGATGCGGCTGCTGGTCTCCAAGGAACTGGTGCTCGCCTGTGAAGAGCGGCAGAACTTCTGGCAACAGCTCAAGGACATCGCCGGTTTGTCCAGGCGCGCATCGGAGGTGGATACCCAGGCCGTCACCGAACGTGTGCGGGCCGAGTTGATAGAAAAGATCACGAACAGCCTGACCCTCCCCGGCAGCCAAACTGCCCCCCTTGCACCAGTGCTGGATACCCATGCCACCGTCGCACCCGTTCCTGGCGGTGGTTATGAGGCGTGCTGGGTGGACACGCCTGAATGCACAGCCTGCGACGAATGCACCTCCCTGGCACCCAAGGTATTTGCCTACAACGACCAAAAACAGGTGGTTGTGCTCAACCCCAAAGGCGCCAAATTCAAGGATTTGGTCAAAGCCGCAGAGAAATGCACGGCAGGCTGTCTGCATCCGGGTACCGCCTGGGACATGACCGAAGCTGGTGTCGACAAATTGTTGGCACGCGCGGCCAAATACAACTGACAGACCGACCCACCCAAGTTATGAAGTTCCTCAACTTCCTGCGTGGTGAGACGTTTGCGCGCGGCATCCATCCGCCGCAAAACAAACACACGGCCCACACGCCGATCCGCCGCCTGCCCTTTGCACCCGAGCTGGTGGTCCCGCTGTCGCAACACATTGGCAAAGCCCCTCGCCCCATGGTTCAGGTGGGGCAAGAGGTGGTGCGCGGTCAGCCGATTGCCAAAGGTGAGGACTGGCTGTCGGTGCCACACCACGCGCCGGCAACCGGTGTGGTGGAAGCCATTGAACTACGGCCCAGCGCACGCGGCCCCTGGACCGAGTCGATCATCATCCGCCCTTATGCCGGGGCCACGCAGGAGGATCTGTGGGGCGTGCCGCGTGACACCAGCGTCATGGATGGTCCAGAGATTCTGCAAGCCGTCTGGGACAGCGGCTTGGTGGGCCTGGGCGGTGCAGCCTTCCCGACCCACGCCAAGCTGATGGTGCCCAAACAGGCCAAAGTCCACACACTGGTGGTCAACGGTTGTGAATGTGAACCGTATCTGACCTGTGACCACCGCGTGATGCTGGAAAACACCAAGGAACTGATCCTGGGGATGCAGCTGGCCATGCGTGCGACGGGTGCGGTGCGCGGCATCGTTGGTGTCGAGGACAACAAACCGGATGCGGTTGCGGCCATCCAGTCGGTGATCGACGCCACGCGCCTTGACAACATTTTTGTGGAAGCGGTGCCGACCAAGTACCCGCAAGGATCCGAGAAGATGTTGCTCATGGCACTGTTTGGTGTCGAGATTCCCTCTGGCGCGCTGCCGGTTTCCCTGGGCATGGTGATGAACAATGTCGGCACCCTGGCGGCTCTGGGACAACTGCTGCCTGCTGGTCAGGGGCTGACCGAACGTGTGGTGACCATCGCCGGGCCGGGTGTCAGCCGACCAGGGGACTACCGGGTGCCACTTGGCACACCCATCTCCTTTGTTCTTGAATGGGCGGGGGCATCAGCACAACCGTCCAGCCATGCGCCCAGCGCCTGCCAGCTGGTGCTGGGTGGCCCCATGATGGGGCAGGCCGTGGCCTCACTCGACACACCGATTACCAAGGGGGTGTCAGGCATCCTGGTTTTTCATCCGGAGGACATGGCCGACCGCGATGGCCGCCGCACCTTTCCCTGCATCAAATGCGGCGAGTGTGTTGAATCGTGCCCAATGGGTCTCAACCCCTCGGCCTTGGGCATGCTGGCCGCCAAACGTGAGTACGAATTGATGGGGCAGCGTTACCACCTGGGTGACTGTTTTGAGTGCGGCTGCTGCACCTATGTGTGCCCGTCCAACATCCCGCTGGTCCAGCAATTTCGCATCGCCAAACAGGTGCTGCGTGAAAAGGCGAGCGCCTTATGAGTACCGCTATCGAAATCCGCAGTGCCCCGCACATCAAGGCGCCACGCACCGTGGAGCAGATCATGCGCAACGTGGTCGGCTCCCTGCTGCCCGTGTGTGCCTTTTTTGTCTACCAATACGGTGTCTCGGCACTGGCGTCCCTGCTGTGTGTGACAGCGGCCTGCCTGTTCACCGAACGCTTGTTTGTCAAGACCGGCACCCAGTCGGGTTCATTGTCTGACTGGTCTGCGGTCATCACAGGATTGCTGCTGGCGTTAACCCTTCCGCCGGGTTTCCCGCTATGGATGGGTTGTGTGGCGGGTGTGGTGGCCATCGCGCTGGGCAAGGCCCTGTTTGGCGGCATCGGCTTCAATGTGTTCAACCCGGCGCTGGTGGGACGAGCTTTTGTCCAGGCGGCCTTTCCCGTGGCCATTGCCAGCTACACACCGTCGTTCCTGCCCGGTCGTTTCATCAACTTCATCCCTAGTACGCTGGCCTGGCCCATGATGCAACCACCGGATACCACGGCCTGGTTGCAAAACATGCAGATCGACGGACTCAGCGGCGCCACCCCCCTGGCCAAATGGAAGTTCGACGGCCTGATGGTGCTGCCGCAGGATTTGCTCTCGTCTTTGGCTGGCCACATGGCCGTGGGGCCATCGCCCCTGTTGATCCTGGCCTGTGGTGCGTATCTGGCTCTACGACGGTTTATGGACTGGCGCATCCCGGTTGCCATTCTGGGCAGCGCAGGCCTCACCGCCTGGATGCTGTATGGCCTGGACCCGGTGCGTTACCCCAACCCGTTTTTCATGATGTTTTCCGGTGGTCTGATGTTGGGGGCGATTTACATGGCCACCGACATGGCGACATCACCGGTCACACCGCGCGGCATGTGGGTTTATGGTGCCTTGATTGGTGTGTTGACCGTGGTGATTCGCTACTACAGCGGTTTGCCCGAAGGGGTGATGTACGCCATCCTCATCAGCAATGCCGCCACGCCGCTGATTGAGCGCATCACCCAACCGACGCCGTTTGGCAAATCCGGTTTGCTGCAACCCAAACGCGGTGCCAGCTACCCCTTGCACCCGGAGTACATCTCGCGTGAGGAAGCCAATGCCGTCACACCCAAAAAGCGCTTGTTGAAAAACAAACCCAAGCCATGAACACACCGCACACACCGGCCATCCCCCCGTCAGTGGCGCAAACCCCCACCCGTGCCATGGTGCTCACCCTGGGGCTGGTCGCCGCCATTTGCGGCCTGATCATCGTGAGCGCCTACGAAGGCAGCCTGTCTGCGGTGCGTGACAACCGCCGGGTCGCGCTGGAGCGCGCCATCACCAAGGTATTGCCTGGCGCCCATCAGACCCTCTCTTACCTGGCTCTGTCCAACGGCGCCATTGAGCCCGCCAACAGCGATGACACACCAGTCGGCGCTTTGCGTTTTCATGCGGCCTATGACACCACCGGGCGCCTGATGGGCATCGCCGCCGAAGGCTCGGCCAAAGGTTATGCCGACACGGTGCGCATCCTCTTCGGGTACTCGCCACCCTGTGCCTGTGTGGTTGGCATCGGTGTGATCAGCATGCGCGAAACACCCGGCATTGGTGACAAGATCCTCACCGACACGGCCTTCCTGGCTAACTTCAAGTCACTTGACACAAGGCTCAACGGCGAACTCAAGGCTTTGGCCAACGAAGTCAAAACGGTCAAACACGGCACCAAAACTCAAGCATGGCAGGTGGACGCCATCTCTGGCGCAACCATCACCTCCCGTGCTGTTGGCCGTGCCATCAACGACGCAGCGCAGGCGCTGTTGCCGCGCCTTGTTCCCCAAATCGACCAGATTCAGAAGGCACCATGAACGCACCCATCGCACCCAACACGGTCTCCTCATGGGACAACCTGCTCGAAGGTCTCTGGCGGCAGAACCCGGTTTTTGTCATGATGCTCGGCATGTGTCCCACGCTGGCGGTCACGGTATCTGCCATGAATGCACTGTCGATGGGCTTGGCCACCACGCTGGTACTGGTCGCGTCTTGTGGTCTGGTCTCGATGTTGCGCCACATCGTGCCCAAAGAAGTCCGGATCGCCACGTACATCGTGATCATCGCCACCTTTGTGACAGCGGTC
This sequence comes from Rhodoferax fermentans, assembly GCF_002017865.1. Classification (NCBI taxonomy): domain Bacteria; kingdom Pseudomonadati; phylum Pseudomonadota; class Betaproteobacteria; order Burkholderiales; family Comamonadaceae; genus Rhodoferax; species Rhodoferax fermentans. Next base: position 1,684,735 of record NZ_MTJN01000002.1, read on the forward strand.
GACTATGGCATCCAGGCCGTCAGCCTCACCCTCTACGATGCGCTGGGCGCTTTCATCCAGCTGATTGTGGTCAATTGCATCATTCTGGGTCGTGCCGAGGCGCACGCGTCCAAAAACCCACCCACCACCGCGATGCTCAACGCCCTGGGCATGGGTGCAGGGTTCACGCTCGGCTTGTTGGCGCTGGGTACCGTGCGCGAGATCTTGGGTACCGGCGCCTTGTTTGGCGTGTCACTGTTCGGCGCCAACTTTCAGCCCTGGGTGGTGATGGTCTTGCCGCCGGGCGGCTTTTTTGTACTGGGGGGGTGGCTGCTGGTGTTTGCTTGGTGGAAAAAGCGCCAACCCAAGGTCTCGGCCAAGCCGAGCACAAGCTCACAAGGAGCCTGACGATGGCACACGAATCAAGCTTCCAGATTTTCATAGGTGCCCTGCTCGCCAACAACTTCGTGCTGGCGATGTTCCTCGGTCTGTGTCCCTTTTTGGGGGTTTCCGGCAAGTTGGACACGGCTTTCCCGATGGGGGTGGCCACCACCTTCGTGATGGCGGTTGCAGCCTTGTGCGCCTATGGGCTGAACTGGTTGCTGGGTGTGATGCACCTGGAGTTTTTGCGCCTGATCGCCTATATCGTTGTCATTGCCTCGGCCGTGCAACTGGTGGAGATGGTGCTCAAGAAACACAGCCCGGTGTTGTTTCGGGCGTTGGGCATCTACCTGCCGCTGATCACCACCAATTGTGCGGTGCTGGGCGTGGCGCTGATCCAGACTGCGCGTGACTACACCCTGTTGCAGTCGATGGCTTTTGCCATAGGAGGTGGCGCCGGTTTCACCCTGGCTTTGGTCTTGATGGCGGGCTTGCGAGAACGGGTCCAACTGGTTGAAGTGCCTGACATCGCCCAGGGTGCAGCCATGGTGTTGATGATGGCGGGCATCCTGTCACTGTCGTTCATGGGTTTTGCCGGCCTCGGGGGCTAAGCATGCTGACACACTTTCTGAGCAGCGTTGCTGCGTTGCTGTTGTTGCTGGCGGCGTGGATCACGGTACAGGCTGTGGCACGTCGGTTTGCACAACAACACCCTGAATGCGGCCCCTACCAAGAAGCGGGAGGGGGCTGTGGCGGCGGTTGTGGCGCTTGCGCTCAGCCCTGCAACAACCAGCCAAACGGCTCGCCCAACCCTACCGATGCCATCTCTGGACCAAGCAAACACCCTTGATGAATGGAGCCCCATGCAGACCCCAAACCATGACACCACCACCGACACCGCCACACACTCAGCCAGGTTGATCGGCAGCAGCCGCATCACCCCTCCTGATTCGTCAGAAGACGTGCGACACATGATTTTTGAAACGGACGACGCCGGGTTTGATGCTCGGGTGGGCCAATGCATCCGGGTCATGGCACCCGGCCAGTTTGGCAACATCCACCACACACGGCTGTACTCGTTGGCCCATATTGACCACACTGACGCACAGTGCACCGAGTTTTCCTTGCTGGTGCGGCGTTGCACCTACCTCGACGACTTCAGCGGGGAGCGTTATGACGGTGTGGCATCCAACTACCTGTGTGACCTGCCGATGGGCAGTGTGATGACATTTTCCGGCCCGGTTGGGCACCCGTTCTCCATTCCTGCCAATCGCCGCGCACCGCTGCTGATGGTGGGCATGGGCACCGGCATCGCCCCATTTCGGGGGCTGGTCAGCCGAATCTACGACGCACGAGGGGGCTGGGAAGGCAAGGTCCGGCTGTTTTATGGCGCCCGCAGTGGCCTGGAAATGCTGTACATGAACACCGAGAACGCTGACCTGGCCAACTATTTTGACCAGGCCACCTTCAAGGCGTTTCAGGCACTCAGCCCGCGACCCCATTTCGACGAACCACCGGCCTTGGGCGCCGCCTTGGACCAGCACGCCAGCGAGCTCAAAGAGATGCTGCAAGACCCGCAAACACACATCTTCGTCGCCGGGCCACAGGCCATGCTGGGCCAGGTCGAGAACAGCTTCGCACAGATTGTGGGTAGCACCGGGGACTGGCCCACGCTGTATCAACACCTGCTTGACAGCGGCCGCTGGAACCAGGTCTTGTATTAAAAAAGCCGATCAGGCAAAGCGTGATCGGCTGGGATGGACGGTTGATGTGTCCTTCAGAAGCGGCCAAGCAGAAAACTGATTCAGTTCAACAGCTCGGGCATATGATTTGGCGGAGACTGTGACAGTGCAAGAAGCTTCCGTTATTCTCCGCGAGTGTACTGCAACCCATGAGATTCAACGGGTTACGTGCATTTTGAGTCCGCCATTCACCGCGACCATCCGGTAGAAATCGCACGACTTTGATATGTGGCTTGATAGTTGGGGTTGAGTCGAACAGAACTTCACCCAAAATACCTCACATGGCGATCCACAAACTTACCGACCTAAAGATCAAAGCAAAAATCCGAGAGATCCAAGACCTTGCATTTAGTAAGCCCAAGAATGCATTGGTTGGTGACGGGCAAGGGCTCTACCTGAGCATCGCAAAGAACGGCACGGCCAGTTGGTTGTTCCGGTACATGGATCATGGCAAGGCCAAGTCCGTTGGTTTGGGTGCGTACCCCGGCACGTCGCTGCAAAAGGCCCGTGAAAAGGCGCAAGCTCTGCGGGATGCCAGAGCTGGCGGTGTTGATCCCATGGCTGCCAAGAGGGAGGCTGTACGGGAGCAAAAGCTGCAACAAGCCAAGTCCAAGACGTTTCAAACCTGTGCCGAAGAATTCATTGCGCTGTCCCGGTCATCTTGGAAGAATGCTAAGCATGCACAGCAATGGGAAAACACCCTGTCCCAGTATGCGTATCCGTTTATTGGTCAGTTGCCTGTCGGTGCAGTGCATGCAGCAGATGTCGTTCGAGTCCTCAAACCAATCTGGGTAAGTAAGACGGAAACGGCCATGCGCTTGCGTGGACGCATCGAATCAGTGATTGACTGGGCAACCGTGCATGGTCTGCGTGAAGGCGATAACCCTGCGAGGCTCAAAGGGCATCTTGAGCACATGCTTCCCAAGTTGCGGGACGCTGAACGTCACCAACACCATCCCGCCTTGCCATATGAGGAACTGCCGACCTTCATCGTTGGACTGAATGAGCAGAGCGGTATGGCCCGCTACGCACTCGAATTTTTGATCCTCTGCGCGTCGCGTACTGGTGAAGTGATTGATGCCACCTGGGATGAATTCGACTTGCCAAAAGGCCTCTGGGTCATTGGCAAGGAGCGAATGAAGGCAGGCATTGAGCACCGTGTTCCTCTGGGCAAGCGGGCACTCGAAATCTTGACTTTGGTTCGCCCGTTTTCGGGAAAGAAGTACGTCTTCGCCGGAAGGAAAAAGGACTCGCCACTCTCCAATATGGCGATGTCTATGCTCCTGCGACGAATGGGTTACACCGACATCACAGTTCACGGGATGCGCTCGACCTTCCGAAACTGGGCGGGGGAGCAGACCACCTTTCCGTTCGAGGTCTGCGAGCAGGCGCTGGCGCATAGACTGCCTGATGCGGTCGCGGCGGCGTACTTGCGTACAGACTTCTACGACAAGCGGGTCAGCCTCATCTCTGATTGGGAGAGTTTCTGCCTGTCAGCGTGCCCAACATAAAAGCACTAACTCGCCCGCAACCGCTTTGAAGATGCACCAAATTTGACAAGCCAGGCCCTCTGAGCGGAGAATATGCTTGTGACGCGTCCGTATGTGGCCGTCACTCCTCGTCACTGCATCCTTCGACGAGGCGTCCCGCAGCTTTTTCAAAGCTGAGGCATGGCTTGATTCCACCGCAGTAGTGGACTTGTCCGAACGACGCCAACTATCCCTTAACCGGGTTGGTTGGCGTTTGCCTTTCCAGCCCTCTAACCAACGAGACTGGAAATGCACATTGATTCTGATTCCCCGAAACTATCTCTGACGAGTAAGGCACAGCGCCCGCGTGTTGCCAACATCTATGGCGTGCCGAAAGCTTGCGCAACCTCTGTCGCAGGCGCTTTGGCGGGGATGCCCAAAAGCTGCTTGGTATTCGTCAGCGCCCCCTACGCCAAGCACTTCAAACCCGTACCAAAAGACGGCCACACCTATGTGGTGCAAGACCCTGATCGTTTGTGGGTGCATCACATGCTGCAACCAGACGGCAAGCACGTCGTTTTGGACAAGAAAAAGCTGCCCTCCGGCCCTGGCTACTCCGGCAAGGTCTCCATTCACGTCAAAGACCTGAGCGGAAAGGCCAAGAAGAAGGCCCCGCGCTACTCCACGAAGCTGACCATCGGCGTTTCCGTTGAGCGGGGATCGGACGATCCTCCTGTCATTCAATTGATCGACATCCAGCGCGTGATGTCCATCGTTGGGTTCGCCAAATCATTTATCTACGCCCAACCTGACTTCCCTGAACCCGTCCGCTTGGGTGCCTCTCGCCGCGCTGCCGTGAGGTGGGTCGCGAGTGAGGTGGAACTGTGGGTGCAAAAGCTCATGGCCAAGCGCAGCACGGCCCGCGCCACGAGCGCCACCGTCGGTTGATCCAAGGCCTCATCGACATTCACACACCATCAGGAAAGCTATTGCCATGACCTCTCCCAAAAACGACCACTCCAACATCACGCGCTTCCAATTGCGCAGTCTGGACGAGCTGGCCCAACGCCCGAAGCACCTTCAACCTCCGCTGATGCATGGGATCATCAACGCTGCCGAAATCACCGTCATCCGTGCCGACGCCGGCGTGGAGACGTCGCCCTTCATGTACTTGTTGGGGCGCAGCCTCGCCACGAACAGCGACCTGGGACCGTTCGTGACCGCAGGCGCGGTCGATGTTCTTCTGCTTGACAGTAGCGGACACGCAGCGGCGGACGCAGCCTTCCTCCATGTTCTGCAGCAGTACGACCGCGACTGGACCTGCGCCGACACCCAAAAGCACTTGACCGTCTACCACCGCCATCACGAGAAAGACAGCGCCGTCTACTTGGACACGCTCGAAGGCCGCAATGCGCTGCGCGAGACGCTGTTGGCCCGCCCTCACACCAAGGTGGTGATCCTCGACGACCTCGAATCCTGGCTTGCCCCGAAGCGAGATCGCCGCGATGACAACGTCAACCTGGAGTGGGTGCTGGAAGACTTGTCCAAGCGCAACATCGCCCTGGTGGTGTTCGACCATGCCACGAAGGCTGGCGACCGCTTCTGCGGCCAGTTCTTGGCGCATACCACGAACCTGATTCGCCTCACGCCCGATAGCTGTGCGCCGACCGAGATCGGCGGCGGCTTCAACATCGTGCGCAACAAGCTGGGGCTGAGCGACAAGCTCCCCGCCAAGATCCAATGGTGGTGGGCGGTGGTCGATGGTGAATTCAAGACGGGCTGGGAATGGCGTGACCCCGAGTCCGAACTCTCGGCGAAGGAGATTGCCATCGCCGAACGCCGGATTCAGGTGTGCAACATGGCCGCCCAGGGTATGAAGCAAAAGGAGATCGTCCTGGCGCTGGGCATTCCCCAGTACACCGTCTCGCGTGATCTCGCCGGGGCAGCGAAAGGCGCACCTGGACCGCGGCGGTCTGAAGTCATCACGAAGCCCTTGTCGTCGGGTGGGGAGACTGGCCTGCATTGAAGCGGGGTGTGACATGCATATGGGGGAGTGCCGATGCATCCCCTGCATGCGTGCATAAATGCATAAGTGCATAAATCCGGAGTGGGTAGTGCTTGCGGCGGTGTTCGCCTAGTCTTCGGTTGACGGGACATGTGCCTGCTGGGAGGGAGCATTACGTCATATCTGGGGCTCTCGATATCGCGCCAGTCGGGCTCCACTGCTGGAAAGCCAAAACCACTGGTGAACCCGTCAGACCGAATGCAATGTTGGCGCTATTCACCGAATACACCAATTCAACCATTTTTAGCAATCATGATAGATCGAATCATCGTCAACAGCCTGTGGGGGCCAGTCCACGAACGTCATTGGAAACGTCTTGCTCAGGTTTCATACCACCGGTTTTCGCAAGCAAAAACCAAGCAAACCACGACATACATGCAAAGCCCACTGACCGGGGCTCAGATTGAAGTGACCTACCTCATCAAAGAGGTGGCTGGCTCAAGGCTGGGGTATGTAGAAATCAGCATTCCCGTCGCCTCTGCATTGATCGGGCACAACTGCTTTCATGCGGGGCTGGAGGTGCTGCATTGGGAGCTGCAATGCTTGGAATTGTTGCTCAAGATTGTCTTGCTTTCTATCGGCATGGTCGAACATGAAATCCAGCGTTACTTGGAACACGCCCTGGTCATGCTGGTGGAGTGCACTTGGGATACGCAGACTGCCAGCTCGAAGGCTCGGCATGCACTCCAGTTGCGGACGCATGCCCACGCCCTTGCATTGCGGTCGCTGAGTGCCCGCCGTGACATCGGCGTTGAAGATGCTGATCCTCGCAATACCAAATCCGGGACCAGTTTGCTGGTAACGCTCAAGAGTGGTGACTTTTTCCGCCAGTACTGCAAACCTGAATTGATGCGCTCAAAAAGACGCAGCCGCAGGGCGAACCACGATCACTATGTGTCTGACGCCATGAAGTCGGTGATCTCGCCCCACATGCCGATTCTGGAAAGTCATGCCCGCAATGAGCTGCTGGCAGGAGCCAATACGCTCAATTATGCCGGGATTCGGTATCTGCGCGACATGACACCAGAGACCCTGGAGCATGCCATGGTGACGGTGTGGCGCTCGCTGGGATTTTGTCGCCGTGGAGATTTGAATGTGGAAGCTCTGAAAGGCAGTACGGCGCTGGACACGCTGAAACGTTTTGAGGCCGGTGAAGATGTAGTGGAAACCTTGCCCGAGTACCGAGTCAGTCGGGACAGGTTGGCGATTCTGGCGGCACACGGCCCAGACATTGCAGACAAGCAAAGAAAGAAGCTGCGTTTCAAGTCCGCGAACTTGGGGCGGCAATTACAGTATCCGAGGCGCTGGTCGTTGCCAGATGAAATGCGTAATCTGGTGGTGTCTGAGCGCACCGCTCCCGCGATCATTGAGGAGCTACACCAGGGGCTGGCGTTTGTGATGGATGGGGTGGTTCCGAAATTCGACGATGAGGCCCAAAAGCAGGCCTGGCTTGGCCGATGGATGTTGTTTGCCAAGAGTGAGCAGTTGGCCAGCTTGCATGCTGCTAACTGAATGGCACCAGCGGGTAGTCACTGCCAATTTGACGGTATTCATCGACTATTCGGAGCATCCTGCCATGAGCAACACCCGTTTGAATCGCTGGGGCCACTCGGTGGGCCTCAGACTGCCCAAGTCCGTTTTGGAAGCTGCAGGGCTGAGCGCACGCAGCGCCGTCTCCATCAGACTATTGGACAGCGGCGATATCCGGATTCGACCTGTACGCAACATCACCCCAGCCGAGTCTGACGGTACGGAGGCTGTCAATGCATCTTCCTCCACCGAATGGGAACCTGAGCAATGGTGAGCCTGTTGCTGGAACTCACCGCGCCATCCAGCCGACTGTGGATCATCGGGCAGCCCGCCAAAGTTGCGGCACGGGACGCAGTGCATCTACTGGTGCGAGTTGCGCTGCTGTGCGTCTGCACCGTTTGCAGATGAATCTTCGCTCTCGAACTGGCGGCCTTTGTTCAAAGGTCAGCGATATACTGAAAGAGTAAATCGTCCGTCATAACAGAAAAGCGGGGCAACCCGACAGGGAGCGCGAATGTCAGCGGAGAACGAGAATACAGCAAAACTTGCAGAGGTCGCAGCGACAGACTTGTTCAGCGAGTTTTTTTGGGACAAAACGGGGCCAACAAACCATGACTGGCCTTGTGAAGATCAAGGGCGTCACGACGTAAAGACACACCCCTGCGATGTTGTCTATTACTACGACGAACCATATTCTCCGGTCAGAACGTACGTCCATTGCGACCTAAAGAGTTATGCCAAGGGGACTATCCGCCCGGCATCGGTTAAATCCGCCGTGGAAAGTCTTGCAAAACAGATTGCCTGCGCTGATAAAAGCGACCGATGGCGGGAATTGCACGGTCACGACCATGTGACAGCTTCAATCTGTGGATTACTGTTTGTATACAACCATGATGGGGAATACGAGGCAGATTTTCAGAAAAATCTGATTGGCATTAGCCCGGAATCCCTACACCTTCCCAGAGACGCAAAGCTTTTCGTGCTGGGGCCAAAGGAAATTTTCTGGCTAGACAACATTCGCGACGAAGTTCAGAGAATGCGAGGTAAGCGGCCCGCAGAGCTTCCATCGCATGAGTTTTGCTCCTACTTCCATCCACAGTTGAATCGGCGTGCGAATCTTCAGGCGCGAACCGCCAAAGCCGCAACGCTTGAAATGCTGACATCGCCCATAATTATTCTGGAGCATCGCGACCCGAAAGGCAGTGCGAAGCGGGGTGTCGTGGTCTTTTATTCCAGAAAAGGTGAGACGGCCGACGAGTTCATGTACTTGATTGATACGCTTCGCAAGTACGAGCTGTTGGACGATAACACGGCAGTAACTATCAAAACGCTTGGAGCGTCACCAATTTCCTCTCCGACCTTTCAGCGTGCACAACAGCAATACATCGAAGGCATCAACGTTGATGCCAGCAAGACCGATTTGGCTGGGTATGTGAATGCAATCAAGTATGAGCCGATGAATAAGGTCAAGAGCACCTATTCGGCAATTGATTTGGGGACATGGTAATGGCTGAGTTTCTCGACCACCTGAGCGCCAACGACAACGACATTTACGATTTGTTGATTTCTGGCAAGCAGCGGCTTACCGCATCGGTGCTTCGTGAACTTGCACGGGATAGAGGGATTTTTTACTCGCCCGAGGACACCCGAGAGGAACTGGCTGATCGCCTGTCTCTCTTGCCGCATGATTTCCACGACATCGCGGGCATTGTCCAAAAGCGAGAACCGGCACATCGACGTGAAAAGACCACCTTCGTTCGGTTAGGGTCTCAGCTCTCTGTTGAAGAGATGAAGGAGGCAGCGACGGCCTACGCCGAGGCCGTAGGCGTCAGCGAGAACGTTACGCATCGACCCAAGGGTGGAACGGGCTACGCAGTTAACATTTCCTATGAGGAATTCAATCACACGCGGACTCGATTGCTTCAGCGCGAGCGCCACGAGGCCGGGATCGAATTTTTCGTGGAAAACGGCCAGACCGTGGTCAGGCTCCCTGCGACTGACAAGGCGAAGCGGGTTGTTGCTGCCATCAAGGAAACGGTGGAGCAAAAGCGGAAGGAAATGATCGTTGAAGAAACGATTGAACTGACGGGCCTTACCACACCTGCGTTGCGCTCAAAATTTTTCACGCGATTGATTTCGTCGTTGCCGGGATACAAGCTCAAGAACGTGATGAACCTTAAAGTGTCTTCGCTGCAAACCAAAAGCGAGGACGAGGAAGACAGTCTTGATTTGGAAGAAGACCTTGAGGACGGGGTTGCAAAGGAAATGTTTGCAGCCGTTGTGCACAGTATGGCGTTGTCGGGACAGAACCTCGTTCAGTCGCAGGAGTACAAAGACCTGACTGCACGAGGCTTCTTCATTACGGCGATCACATGGCGTTCGGAGCACGAGCGCGAACCAAATGACATCATTCAGTTTGATGCAGGATTCGAGAACCGTAAAACGGGCACTGGCTTCCGGTATCAAGCGCAAGGCGCCTTTCGCGCGCACAAGGGGACGCATCGGAAGTCGATTGTCCATGTAACCGATGCAGAGAAAGCTCAGCTATTTTCACTCGTTGAGGAAACCGCCAGAAAAGTGTTGGCTGACCTGCTGAAAGAAGCTGCCGATGACGAATCCGGTGATTCCAAGGAGTGACCATGAAAAGATTTCGCTGGTTCCAAGTTGAATGGCCTACCTCGATTCGCACACTGGCGAAGCGAATCAAGATGCGTACATTCGAGGGCGAATCGGGGCACGGATTTTTCATTGACCGGGTGCGCGATGACTACCTTGAGGCGCGCTACGTGGAACGGGTCGAATACACCGATGTCGTCGTTGATCCCTTTGGGAAGGAGCTGACTTTTGAACGAGTTGAGTTCCGACAAACGCTATTCAGGGCATCGTCCGCGGCCCCCGGCCTGGAACTGATTGATCCACCGCGCAATGTTCAGGCATTGATGAATCGGCTGTCTGAGGCTGTGGATTTTGAGGTTGCAATCACGCCTGCGGTGGTCGATGTCTTGTCGTGGTCGGCACTGCTTCAGAACGTCTGCGGAGTTTCGTCAGTTCTCGACTCCCTGCAGATCGGCGCCCTAGAGATTGAGCCGGGCATCGTTGCGAAGGTGGTCATCAAGGGTGACAGGGACGTTCGTGCCGCCTGTACCGCGCTCACCCAGGACAGGAAGTTCGCGATGGAGAAGATCCAGCTTCGCCTTACAAGTCCTCACCGAGGTACGGTGGTGCTTTCGTCAGGTGGGTCTGCCGCGCTGAGCTCTGAAGACTCCATTGAGTATCTAATGCTGCCTTTGCGCATGGCGTTAGCTGATGCCACAAGAGGCCACCAGCGGTAGCCCTCCTAAGTTTGGTTTGGGGACGAGGCAAACCCTACAGCGGCACGACCCCATTTCCACCATTCAAAGGAGTGACTTTGTTCGCCGCTGATCCACCACCCGCAGGTATTTTTGTAGGGACTGAATGCCCCGGTGTTTTGTCACCTGGGCGATTTCGGCCAAGGGCATTTGAGCAACTGCTGCAGAGCTGACAAATCCGGCCCGAGCCGAGTGAGAACTGTATTGGCTGGCATCCCTGCCAGACAGTGCCACCGCATGCTTGATGATGCGGCAGATCGAACCAACGTCCAGCCTCGTGGTACCGACAACCTCAGAGTGGCTGACGCTGCGGAACAAGTAGCCTGATTCAATTCCTGCAAGCTCCCGCCACTTGGCAATAGCCTTGACCGGACACTTATCGCCAAACGCAAATGGGATGCTGACCACCAGCCCCTTGCCCGATTGGTCAGTCTTGCTCTTGCGCAACAAGATGTCGATCCCATGTTCGTGCGAGGTGATGTCATCCACACGAAGGTCAGCGGCTGACTGACGCCGTAACGCTCCACTGAACATGACCAGCAGCAATGCTGCATCCCTTGCAGCACGTAGCGGCCTTTGACGCTCCACTGCTGCCAAAACTGCCAGCAGATCGTCTCGCATCAAGGGCTTGACGGCACGTTGCACGCCCCCTCCAACGGTACGAGTGATGCCGGAAAACACTTGCTTAACCCGGCCATCCAGAATCGGCGAAGCGTGCCCATTCTGCTTGTGCCAGGCGTGCACGGCGATCATGCGCCGCTGGATTGTGGCCGGTGCCAGCTTGCTGGCAACTTTGGCAAGCCAGTCCGCCACCATAGTGGGCGTAGCCGGTAGCGAGCAGTCTTGCTGGAAGTAGGCCACATCCTTCGCATACTCTCGGCGCGTGGATGCAGCCAAAGATGCCTTTGCGAAGTCGTCCGCCGTCATAGAAGCGATATTGGCTGAAGAGTCGTCCAATCGGGTTGTCGACGTTTTAGACATGGTTGGCCCTCAAATTCATGCACGTTTTGCGCAACGAAGCACGCCAGCAAATATGTGTTTTGCTGGCGTGGTTCGGTTGAAAAAATGCCGCGACGGTGCGCGGCTCGGTGGTGGTGTTCCGGTGACTTTCGTTGTCAAAATCTGGCCACGGGCGCCCTATCGGGTTTCGGCAGCGTGTAGTCAGCGGTGTGGTGCCTGCACGCGATGGCAAAGCTCAACAAGGTTGCAGCCATGTCGGATGCTTCCCCTATGAACCAGCCCAGTGATTCGATGGTGTCGCTGCCGATCTCACTTCCGACCTCGGGCGAAGCATGCGCCAGAATGATTCCTACCGCAGACAGCCCGTGGTTCAAGGTAGCGATTACCGTCTCTGCGCTGTCGGCCAGCGCCAGCAGTACATCCGGGTTTGCAGCCTCGTAATCAATGCGGAGGTCTGGCGAAGTGGGCAGCAAAGGTAGTCGAAGCAACAGTTCCCGTGCTGGTCGCGTTTGGATGAGGTCTGCTGCCATGGTCAATAGCAAGCCGGGGTCAGGATGGTCGTTACGGCGTACGATTGAACCGGCTCATGCCCCTCAGAAATGATCCAAATCTTGGCCGATTCACCTGCGGGACTGGCTGAGGAAATGTTGTATGCGCTCAGAACACGCCCACCCGCAAAGACAGCGTGCCAATTTGCATCCCGGTCTTCCTCGCACAACTCCTGCCAGTCACCGGTTTGATGGCGGTTCAGCAATTGTGGAATGGACGCGCCGTGCTTTTCAATCAGCGCCAATGCTGCCGGAGTGGCGACCACATGCCCCAATGAGAACAATGCAGGAGCGTCCAGGCATATCTGATTGGCGCGAAGGGTGTGTGGCTCAACGCCTGCTATAGGGCGCGAGGGATCCAGAGGTTCGGTCATGGCTGAGTTCCAGTTGAGGGTTCAGCCGCATGAGCGCGACGCCAGAAACGACAAAGGGCCACGACGTATGCCGTAGCCCTTTGGTTTGGATGGATTGAATGTGCCCGCGACTCACGCGGCACGGCCTATACCGCCGCCAGCATGGCAAAACGGTGCCGTGTAGTCACTGTAGCCAGTGGCAATGTCAGCTGTCCAGCACGGTGAAACTTCGTCACAGGCAGTCCGATTTTCTTCTTCATCAATCCTGCTTGAATGCCAGGCATCCAAAAAACTGGGCCAAGCGTTTGGCCTCAAACTCGGTCAGATCGGCTGGCAATTCAACATCCAAGGTGAAGTCTGGGCGAAGGTTGAACGAATGCTCAATGGTCTCGGTGTACCCGTGCTCGGACTCCTCTTCCAGTTCGTACTCGATCACGTCGAGTTCTTCGCCGGCCAATAGGCGAGCAATGACCGTGACTCGCTCAGCAAACACGAATCGCGACTCCCAGCCCTTGCGGCCAGTGACAAAGGTTCCAAGCCCAAGGCCTTGGAGCTTCTTGAATGCGGCCGTAACCTGTGATCGCTTCAGGTCATACCCAGCATTTATCAAATGGATGCAGATGCGTGTGGTGGTGGTTTCCCAGCGTCCCCGCTGATACCCGCGCAGCACCTCACAAACGGCCGCAACATCCGAATCAGTATCGCAGAGCTTGCGCAGCTCTTTCCCTACGTTCTTTTTCAGTTCAGTCATTCCACCACCTCGTATCTGGCCCGCAAGGCTGACAACGTCACATTGGGAGCCACCGCATCGTGCGGGATCAGCAGATAAGCCCACGGCTTGCCGCCGACCTTGGCGGCGTAGTCCGAAGCGTTCTTGCACCAGATGACGGCTTGATCGGCCTTCGCCTTCACTTCGGTCTCTGACTCCTGCGCCTCGGCAACCTCTTTTGCCTTCTTCGTTTCGATCATCAGCGTGATGTCGTCCAGCGCCACCACGAAGTCTGGGATGTACTCGGGCTGATTCACGCCGGCCCGGTAGTAAATGTTGAACTGGCCCGAAACCGGACGGAACCAGCGGCGCGCTTCACGCTCCAGGACGGTGGCCAGGATGCGCTCAGTGTCTGAGTGGAATTTCTGGAAGCCAAAGGCGCAACGCTGAAAGCCGCCGTAGACGTACTGACCGATGGTGCGCTTGTCGTCCGGCGTCCAATGCAAAGGCTTCACATCGTCTTTAGCCGTGAAGGCGCAGGGCTTCAACGGCATGAAGCCCTGGCTGACGATGACCTCGGAGCCGGCTGAATCTTCCTCATAGTGCTTTGCCATCTGAAGATGGATGTTCTCCGCGATGGCCCGCCCATGATTGCCCAAGATGTTGTGAACCGCCGCGTCGTCAGGCTGCTTGCTACGGAAATGCGCCACAGCCTGACCTGCGAGTTCATAGATCAGATCGGCATGATCGTCATAGGAAACGTCGTCATAGTTGATGAGTTCGCGGACGATGTAGTCCTCAAGGCGGGATTCTTCGATCACGGCCGCCTCGCCATAGGTCAGTTGACGGCCCGATTGCAAACCTTGAGACAGCAGTTGTTGATCTGTCGCCTGATAGTTCATGCGTGACACATCGAGAGTGAAGCTACGATAGCCGCCCTTCACCGGGCCGACCGGGACAACGGTGATGCGCGGAATGTCGATGGTCTGGTCGATGAAGACCTCGACCGACTTCTTCACCACCTCGGCCACTGCCTCGGCATTGGAGGCCATGGTGTCCAGCAGCTCGCCCTGCTGCGGCACTAGTCGCTCCATGACCAATTGGGTCAGCTTCTCTTGGACGGTGGTTGTCCCTAGCGCCGTACTGGTGGGTACAAGGATTCGATCCTTGCCCAACTCTGCAACAGCATCCATGGCCACCATGGCGATTCTGCGTTCTTCGCCGGTAAAGACTACCGCAGGTGATTGAGCCGAACCGCCTGCACCTTGCCCATATCCTGAGGAGACAATTGCCGCGCCATCGGCACCGGAACCCTTCACGCCAGAAATTCCGAGCATCACTGATGTGTTGGATGGCACTGAAAGGCTAGTCAACCGGCTTCCGTTGTTATCGGTCGGCTCCAACTTCAACTCTTTCAGCCGTATCGGCGAGTCACCTTTGCCTGCCTCGTCGATGACTTCCTTGAACCTATCGTGCGCGATGATGTTCAGGCGATCCACCACCTCAACGCCAGTCTTGCGACCATAGGGCAAACGTAGACCACGCCCAATGGACTGCTCGATCAAGGTGCGAGCATTGGCGGCCCGCAAAGGCACGATGGTGTAGAGGTTCGTCACGTCCCAGCCTTCTTTCAGCATATTGACGTGAATCACGATTTCGGTCGGCTCGGTGTAGCTCTCCACCAGCAGCAGGCGACGGATCATTTCTTCCTCTTCCGCGCCAGATTTGCTGCTATCGACCTGAATCACCTTGCCCTTGTATTGCCCATCAAACAGGCCTTCTATCGTGCCCAACAGTGCGGCAGCATGGGTGGTGTCGCGGGCGATCACCAGCATGAAGGGCTTCACGGGCTTCTGGCCTGTCTGCTCTGCATAGGTCAGCAGATGCACCTTGGTCTCTTCATGAACACGGATGCCGTCCATGAGCTTGATGCGCTCCAATTGCTCCGCACTGTGGTCGGCAGGGTTAAAGTTCTGCTGCGTCACCACGGCGGGCTCTTTGACGAAGCCGTCTTCGATGGCGAGCGCCAAGGGATAGTCCATCACCACGTTCTTGAACGGTACCGGGCCTTTTGTCCCTTCGGTAAAAGGCGTCGCCGTCAGTTCAAGGCCCAGCAACGGTTTCAGCTCGTTTAGTGCCCGTATTCCAGCACTGGCACGGTAGCGGTGCGATTCGTCCATGATGAGCACAAGGTCTGGTAAACCAGCCAGGTACTCGAAATAACTTTGACCGAGGTACTCAGAAAGCCGCTTTATCTTCGGTGCCTTGCCGCCACGAACTTCCGAATTGATCTTCGAGATGTTGAAGATGTTGATCTGAACGGGCGCATCAATCGCCTGTGAAACCAAGTCACCCTTTTGTTCGTAGGTCTCGCCCGTAATCACCTCCGGGGCTTCAACGGCAAAGTCCGCAATGCCCTTGAAGACGTACTTCGGCCCGGTTGTGTCACTGAAATCCCGAATCAACTTGTCGTAGATCGTGAGGTTTGGGGCAAGCACAAAGAAGTGCTTGTATCCGTAGGCTGCATGCAGGTAGCTGATGAACGCCCCCATCAGGCGCGTCTTGCCGACACCTGTTGCCAGCGCAAAGCACAAGGATGGAAAGTCCCGCTCGAAATCCGTCAGCTTCGGAAACTCAGCTTTCAGAGCTTCCTGCATGGCCTTCAGCTCTTCCTGCGAGCGTGCTTTCGAGTCACGCAACGCGGGCACAGACTCCAATGCAGTGTTCAGTCGCTCCAGGCTGATGGTCTGCGGCTCGCGCAGGCTCAGGCGCCCGGCCACCGTGCGCACGATTTTTTCTGTACTCATGCCGTGCGCTCCATATCTTTCAAAATCCGCTTGTAGCGTTGCTCGAAGGCCTTTTCCCCGCCCTCCATGATTTCACAGACTTTCTTTCTCACAGACCTCTCCTGTAGCCCACCCGCTGTGTTGTTCACGATCTGGCCGCCCACGAATTCCATGGGCATGACCAGCTCGGCATCGCCGTTCACGACGATGTTGGCGTTATGGGTAATGACAATCAGTTGGCGACGATTTTTGTTATTCCTGAGCTGGGCGACCACCAGTTGGGAGACCAGTGCGTTATCCAAGTCATCTTCGGGCTGGTCCATCAGCAGCGGCTCGCTACCGTGTGCCAACAGGAACGACAAGATTGCCGCGGTCTTCTGGCCTGCCGATGCCTGCTGAAGGCTCTGGAACGAACTTGATTCGTCACGCTTGTACTGAAGATCAACGGCATCTTCGGGGAACCACGCCGCCAATTCGTCAAAGACCACCGAAGCGACCTCCGGCTTCATGTCCTTCAGCTTTTTGACAAACTTCCCGTGCAGTTTGGTGTTCAGCACCTGCTCGTTCATCTCTTCAAGAGATTGCTTGATCTCCTGCAACCGCTCAGGCACAGACGAGGCCAAGGCCGGATTCACCAAATCCCAGACCATGCCGCACGGCTTGGGCGGATCGTCATCGGTCTCACCATAGATTTCCTTGGCGAAAGTACCTTCCGTTTCAATGCGAAGAATCTCACGCAAACTGGTGGCGCCAGCTTCGGCGTCCGCCATGCTGTTCAGTGTGATCTTCAATGCGGGCACATTCACCAGAACTTGATTGAGAAAGTCCTGCCGCAGTGTGGTCAACCCTTGGCGCTCCTGGTGCAGCGCGGCTTGTGCATCCACAACAGCTTTCCGTGCTTGCTCAAGATCGGTGTTGACGACGTTGAACTGATCTAGCTGCTTCTTTAGCTTTTCTTCCAGCGCCACGGCCTGAGATGCATCTTCGGCATTAGTGATGCCTTGGGCCTTGAGTTCCGCCACGATGCGTGCGTACTCATCCAGATGTACTTTATTTTCTTGATGCCATGTGCTCGCATCACTGGCTGCCTGCGCTGCCGCAAGGTCTGCCTGCATGCTGGCGACCAAGGCCGTGATCTGGTCAAAGCTGCCAACCAGCTTCTGAGTCAAGGCTTCCGTCGCAGCCTTTTCCGATTGTTCGGCGGGAGTAGTGGTCTCGAAGTCGATAAGTGCCAGATTCTTCAGGCTCGCTGCTTCCGCAGCACTGGTTTGTAGTGACTGAACATCCTCACCAAGCTGCTTGAAAAATCCCTGTACCGCCCGCTGCTGTTTGCCTGCGCGCTGGTACGCCTTGAGGGCATCGCCAAAGTTCGAGGATGCGAAGACCTTAGCCTTGCGCGATGCCTCCTTGTACTGAAGCTCGACAGCGGGCTTCTGTGCAATCTCAGCCTCCAACGAGCGAACACGTTTTCTGGCAACGTTCACGGCCTCGCGCCTGACGGCAAAGCCTTGTGCCCAAGCCTCCTTGCTGCCGCCCAACACGTCGTCGATGTACTGAATCAGATGCTGCGGGTTATCGGCCAACGCGAGAATCTGCTTCTGGCTGAAGAGCTTCACCGGAAAGTTGCTGCGGGCCTGGTCTTCGGTCAGTTGTGTTGCCTGCCATCCGCCGCTGTCCCAGCGCCGCACCGACACTGCGAACTTGGCATCAGCCCCCTTCATCCAACGGTACTCGAACCGCTCTTCCAGATCGCCTTGGCCCTTGGACACTTCAACCGTGATGCGGGAATCGTGGAGCATCATGCCCGGCTGGTTGCGGCCTGTCTTCTCCTTCTTAAAGTTCTCGAAGGATTGCTTGAGCGCCCCGTCAGAACGCCCGGTTAAGAGTTCGTTTTCGCGTGCCAACCCCAAGCGCAGGCATTCAAGTATGGTGGACTTGCCACTACCACGGCCGCCGATCAAGGCGTTGTAGCTGGGGTTGAAATGAATCGTCAGTGGGTCTTTCTGACGTAGCCGCAGCTTCTCGACCGTGATGCTTTTGATCTTCGAATGATTCAGTTGCTGCGGGTAGTTGGTGCATTGGTTGCTACGGCGGATAGCTGACTCAGGATCAAGCAGCGCCAGCTTCAAGCCCTCGATGGAGGGGGCTGACATCTTCACCCACGTGTAGCCCCGGCCGATGTCACTGGGTTGATGACTGTCCGAACCGAGTACAGATGCCAGGTTAGCCAAGGCAGCAGAATGCGGTTGCAAACAGCTTGCTGTCGGATCAATGATCTCGATGGCATCCAACAACTTGAAAATGGGCCGAAGAGTGTTGTGATCGGACAGTGCGGTCAGCAAGCCTTTGGGTTGATCGACGTGCGCTGCGCAGGCGACCCCACCCGCTGACTGAATGGCACGGATAACTTGCTCGACGCTTTGGCTGGTCACAGCATCGCTGTCACCCGGCGTACCCGTGTAACCAACGCTGCCACGGATGGCGTCAATGTCCGAAGTGCCCTTGCTCGGGTCAAGAATCACCATCAGATGCACGCCACCGCTACACGACAACTCCATTCCCGGAAAGATCGTCATGCCTCCCCACGTAGCAGCATCTTGCTGCTGCAACGTTGCCAGCTCCGCTTTCAGCTTGTCAATCCAGCCACCTGTGTTGTGGTCTGTAACGACAATGCACTGAATACCCTTGTCCAGATAGCCTTGCAGCCACTGGCACGGCGTAATGGCCTTGTCGCCCCGGTAGTCCAAGGACGCGGGCGTGTGATTGTGGAAATCGAACTTCCACCAGCGCGAGCCGGGGTAACTGTGGGTCATGCGTGGTCCTCCCCATCGCCGAACAGGCCACCTTGACGCGGCGGCTCAACTTTCGGTTTCTGCTGCATCGGCAGATTTTCAACATTCAGGCTGTAGTCGTCGTGACCCCATTCGCACTTGCTCAGAACCATCTTCGGAATCTTCTTGAGCGTGAGATTGGCAAAACGCTCCGCCGAGCCGCGATAGGCCGCGCAACACACCAAAAGACTGCGCCCTTCGCCCACCTCGTCACTCAAAGCCTGTAGCTGGTCGGCGTTGAGCGTCTGCGTTGTGACGTAGATGAAGTCTGTCTCGGTGCTGTAGCCGTGCTGCCAGTAGTGGGCATCATTGGGCGCGTAAGTGAAGCCTTCCAGCTTGCAGATCGCCGCCGCAAGCATCTCAGCGTTGTATTCCTTGTTGATGACCCAGTGGCCCCAACGGTCTTGCTGCAACATACTTGAGGCAAGGCGATAGTACCTAAAGCCACCACCGCCCTCCCAGGCCACCTCACTAGTTATTCCCCCAGAATCCTCTCCATCAATAACTTTTTTCAATCTTGGAATGACGTGTGTATGGCACGTGTCCTCCAACTCAACCATGATCCAGCGCCTGCCCATCTTGTGAGCGACTGCACCAGTAGTCCCAGAACCTGCAAAGGAATCCAAAACCAAATCACCTGGGCTCGTCGAAATTGTCAGTATTCGATGAATAAGCCCCTCCGGCTTAGGAGTGGAAAATGGCTCAATTCCGGCAAGTAGCTTTCTCAGATGATCGCGCTTTGCCGCTTGGTTCGATCCGACTTCATCTGCGGGCCACCAAGTTTTCGGAACAAACCCATCTTGAACCTCTGACAGATAGCTCTTAATGATGGGAAGTCTATCGCCATCCTTGCCAAAATAGACGCGACCTTCTTCTTGGGCCTTCTTTAAGGTCGCCTCAGAAAAGCGCCAGTAATTTCCGGGCGGCGGGACTATTGATCGACCTGACGGCAATGAAACAGGGTATCTATTTTTTCAGTACCACTCTTTGCTGTGCTGCATGCACCTTGAAGCCACGGGCCTCTGGGATCGTCATCAGGATTCTTATAACGACCATTATTCGACGCCTCTCGCGGAAGGAGGTTGCGAATTCGCCTCCAAATGCTCATATTCTTTGCATACAAAAGGATATGGTCATGCGCACCAGAGATAACAGCGTCGTTGTGACGAGCTTGATCCTTTTCCCAAGCTATCGAGGCAACAAAATTCCCCCTGCCAAAAATCTCATCACAAAGAACTTTTAGATAATGGCACTCGTTATCATCTATCGTTATCCATAAAGATCCATCCTCGGACATTAATCGACGAATTAACTCAAGTCGATCACGCATTAAACCGAGCCAAATGGAGTGCTCTAGCCCATCATCGTAGTGCGTAAATGCTGTCCCGGTGTTGTATGGTGGATCAATGAAAACGCATTTCACCTTGCCGGAGAACTCCTGCTCAAGAGCTTTCAGAGCGAGCAGGTTGTCACCAAAAATCAAGTGATTATCGAAACAGTCCTCATCTGAAACGCGGTGTTTTGCGTGATAGCTAAGTTTCGGATCAGCCAATAGAATGCGTGGCTCTAGCTTTGGCCGGATATCTTTGCCGATCCACGTTAGTTCAAGTTTTTGTCTTTTTGTCATAGCGTAAATAATCCGCGTTGCTGTGGAGCAATGATCTGGTCATTCGGCTTGATCTGCTGAGCCGACCGGCGTTTCACGCCATCCTCACTGACCACCTCAATCACCTTCTCTTCAATTAGAAATCCGACCGACTCTCTATAAATCGCAGCAGAAGCCGGGGAATCATTGCAAGTCGTGGCAAACAGAATCCCAAAGCTCACGCCCTCGTCATTGGCATACACCCGCTTCGGAATCTGCTCATTGAGTGCGCTGATGCTGGCCTTCCGCGCCACATCATCAAACTCGAAGCCCAGCACGTTCTGATTTTTGTGGTCAGCGTCATGGTCAGGGTCGTAGCCCACCATCTGGAACATATCCAGACCTGCGCCGCCGTAGTGGATGAAATAGTTGTTGTTGTCCCAATGCACCTCAGTCATGACATCACGCGCTTTGTGGTGCTGCGAGAGGTGAATCAACCAATAGTCACCGTGCCCCTTGTTGTTCCGAATAAAGAACGGCGTGAAATGCTTGGCGCCACATCGAGTGACCAGCGTGCGATACAAGCCACTCTGGATAAACAAGCGCCAATCGCGTTCAGATGACTTGATGTCTTCCATCGAACGGCCGTTCAGAACGTCTGGGATTCCGATCTCGTCCAACAGCGACTGCGTGAGCTTTCCATCACTTGCGTAGTTCAGAAAAGAATCCACTCCGAAGGTCAGGATGACTTCGGCACTCGGCAGTTTCGCAAATATCTTCTGAATAAGTTGAGTCGGCACTTCCTTGTAGCCGTATTGATCGAGTGCGAAGATTGAACGCCCATTCCTTGGACTCTTGCGCTTCACGAAATCAATAATGCTATCGGCCTGATCCTGAAACTTTGCATGTTGCAGGTGAATGGTGTTGCCGATCTGGGTGCCGTACCCATCGTCACGCAGCACCTTGTCTAAATGTGAGTGTGCATGCTTGTCGGCTTCCACAAAAAAATAATCAACCTCCAGCCGGACAGGCTTTCTGCGGTCTTTATTAATCAGATATTCCGCTTCACGCGTCGCATTCAGAAATATGAACGGCGATCCTTTGACCAGTTCACGGGTATCGTTGTGAACATAGAGGCCGCCACCAGCGAAACCATCAACCAGTGTTAAGCGCAACAGATCTTGATTTGGCGAACTGACCAAAGTTTTGAAATAAGCCGCAAGGTAGGACTGCAATATCCTGTGCTTGGCGACACTGTGCTGCTGAATGAAATCAGGCCCGTTCTTCCAGTTGTATGGTTTGCGTGACATAGAAGCCCTTAGACGTGGGATGAAAATTCGGGCATGTCGTCCCACGTCCGACCGTCAAGCAGCCTCCCGTTGGCTTTTTTCGAGCGTTTCTTGCCATCAACACCCCAGCCGCCCCATTGCTTGAAGAAGAACTGTACTGATTGCTCTACGCATTGCTGCTGGATACTCTCGACCCATTCGAGCTTCATCGGACGTGCTTTGGGGCCAGACTCGCCGCCAACGATGACCCAATGAATATCCGTCAAATCGAGTTCGCCAACATCATCCAAGAGCGGCTCCACTGAAAGGAAGCGAATTCTTGCATCGACTTTTCGGAGGTGATTAATTCGGGGGACACCGTATTCTTTATCTTCAACCGATACGCCAATCCACGCATTGGTTGGAACAGCCCGATGCTTAAAGAAAGATGCAAGCCGCTCCGCACGTTTCGTGAGAACTTGAAAGGTATGGTGTGGGCAACGCTGAATGACATCAAAAACTTGCTCGATGTATTCATCAGATACGCTCTTGTGAAACAGGTCTGACATGGAGTTGACGAAATACACCGTCGGCTTCTTTCGGCGCAGTGGTTCTTCCAACCTCTCCGGTAGAACTGTGAGCTTGAAGCCATTCGCATATCCGGGCGTTCCCATTGCCTGCAGCCGCTTTGACATTGCCTCTGCATAGCAGTTCTTGCAACCGGGGGAAATCTTGGTGCATCCCACCGTGGGATTCCAAGTTGCCTCAGTCCATTCAATTCGGCTTAACTGTGTCATTTCATCCGTCTCCGATTTCGTTCTCGCAGCCGCGAGAGCGATCCACAGAATTTGTCTAGTGCGCCTGTCAGCATTTCAAATCTGCGGGGCTTGCGTCGCCAGATAACGGAATACTCTTTCCTGTGGAAAGGCTTCTCTCCGATCTGCGATCTGTTTCACAGCGTTGTATGCCTCTGCCTGCTCAAGACCGTAAATAGCAGACATGCAACTGTCCAGCAAACGCACCGTGCTGCCCTGACTTTGAAAGTAGGACAGTACGCTGCGCCCTTGTCCCACTAGCGGTCTGGCTTTGTCCCAGCACACCTGCCGACATTGGTCGAGGGGAGCACTCAGCAACTCATTGAGCTGTGTCTGTCGTAGTACATCCGCCTCATTGACCAGGGTGCGGCAACGCTTGGCTAAGACGGCCGCCACCACAAAGGCACCATGCTTGTAGAAAAGCCCCTCTGCGCCTTTTGTTGCTGCTGCATTGGAGGCGAGGACATCTCGAACAAAGCGAAAGAACTTCACCTTGTTGACAAGTTGCGCCCCAGTCAGCGTATGCGTGAACAGCGACTGGTATTCACTGGACTCAGCGTTTTGGAACCGGGAAATTTCGTTCTTGAGCCAGAACGGATAACGCGAATCGACCTCGAACAAGGCCAAAGCCTTCATGGCTTGCTCGATGGTGATGATGCTGGTTGATACCTCAGCGTTGCGAGGCGTTGCTTCGGGCCGATAGTGGTAGCTGTAGCCCAAATATGCCAACTCGCGGCGTAGCTCTTCTTGCCGAGGATCAAGGGACGCGAAGTTGCCAGTCGAAACGGGGTTCTGATGGTTGCGTGCCCGAGTCACAGACCGGCCGAACCTGCCCTCCGAATCAGCCTTAATGATTGTTATCAGAACCTTGGCATCGGAAATGTCACAACCTGGGTTCTGTGCGACGAACTCTGCGGCAGATGAAATCGTCTGGGCTCCGTTAATTACTGAGAGCCCTCGGAATTCCAATAGCTTGGAAACCTTGCTTCCGCGAGGCGACTCGATCAAATCTGCTAAAGCAGTTACGCCGTTATTCAAATAGAAGAATTCGTTTGGCGCTGTTCGCAAAGTTTCCTGGATGGCCTTGTTCACATCCGATTCACGTGAACCAAGGAAGTATCGAATATTGCGTTCATACAGCGCCTTCTTGTGATCGTTGTGCAGCGCCACCAATGCGGAGACCTGTACGATGCCTATATGCGTATCCCGGTGTCCGTCGAGGTGCTGCCACTTGCTCAGACGGAGCTTCCCGTTTACGACACCGACACTTTGTTCCGCCAGTAGGTCGGCTTGAACTTTGTCCGGGCCGTACTCAGCAATATCAGGCTGCAATCGCTCAGCCTGAACCTCGTGATGTTCTTCGTTTTCGGTCAGTTCTTTGAGCGCAGCGTTGGCATGCGCCGAAAATCCAGTGCCAATGTAGGCTACAACCAATTGAATGCGTTCAGCTTCGTCAAAGGCATCGTCTAGTTCGTCCTTGCGGCGCTTGACGTTCGTGTTGAAACGGTCGTAACGCTGACCCAGCAACAGATCGGCACCGTTGCGAAAACGTATAGCGTCAGGTTCGTCGAATTGCTTGCCAACCTCGAATTTTGTTTGCACGAGGAAAAGCGTCTTGCTCGTGGCCTCATAGTGGATGGCATCAAGGCCGTTGTCGTCGAAATCATCGACCACGGAATGCGCCGCGTCGGCAATGCCAAGGTTCAGCATCTTGTGCAGGACGAAACCGCTGAAGGCTCGGGAAAGCTGCTTTTTGTCTTGATCTGCTTTCGGGCGCTTTTTCTCGATCAGTTCTGGTAGATGCGGTACGAAGTCCTTCTCAAGTTTGTCCTTGAGAATATTCAGGAAGTTGGTGGCAAGCGCAGGCATCAAGCACGCCCCTTGTTGGCCCTGGGGCCACTTAGCTGCTTGATCTCACTGATACCCACCAGCGACCGCATCTGCGTGATGGCAATGGAGTTCAACTGCGCCAGCCGTTCGGGGGCAGCCAGCCCTTGATGAATTAGCACCGCATTGATGCTTTCGAGGTTGGATAGCACCACCAGTTGCTCAAGGGTGGCCGCGTCGCGCATGTTCCCACTCTGGTCTGGGTTGGCCTGCCGCCACTGGGCCGCCGTGATGCCGAACATTGCAACGTTCAGCAAGTCGGCTTCGCTGGCGTAGATGACGCTGGTCTGCTTCGGCGTGAGAAGCGGCGGAATCAGACGTTCTTTGATGGCGTCGGTGTGAATCTTGTAGTTGACCTTTGCCAAGGTGCGCTGAAAACTCCACTCCAAGGAGGTGGCGCGGGACTCCTCATCCTTGAGGCGCTGGAACTCCTTGATGAGGTAGAGCTTGAACTCCGGGCTCAACCAGGAGCCGAACTCGAAGGCGATGTCCTTGTGGGCATAGGTTCCGCCATACCGCCCAGCCTTGGCATGCAGGCCGACGGCGCCGGTGGCCTCGATCCACTTCTTGGCCGACAGGAAGAAGCTGTTGCGCCCAGCCTCATTTTTAATTCCCTCGAATTCGAGGGAATTAAATCCTGGGTTGTTGAGCTGCTCCCACACGCCCAAGAACAACACGGTGTCCTTGTTTTTGAGCCATTGCTCAATCAAGGCGCTGCCTCCGTCAAAGTTCCTCACCATGTCGGTGAGCGAGATGTAGTCCTGCTCGTGCCGGGTGGCGATGGTGACTTCGGCCCCTTTGACGTTGATAATGCGATTCTTCATGACACCTCCCATTCCGCAGCGAACAGCCGGGTAGCAATCACACGCTGCTTCAGTTGCTTTTCCAGTTCGTCGATCAGGCCGTCGCGCTTGGCTTGGATTTCGTCCTGGCGGTCGAAGAGTTCGCGCCGCCTGCGGTCACGCAAGGCTTCAAGATCGCGCTGATCTTTCTGCGCCACCAGCTTCTCGGCCAAGGTAGCAGCCCCTTTGCTCAGGGTGCGCGTTTCCTTGATACGGCGGTCGAGTTCCTTGATTTCGCGCTCAAGGCCGACCTTCAGGTCATCGGCCCATGTGTCGAGCTTGTCAGTCTCCTGCGTGAATGCAGCCAGGTTGCGCATCTCTAGCCCAGAGAGGACGATGGTCTTTTGCCGGTTGATTTCCTGTTCAAGCACAGGCGACAAAGGCACATAGGCGGCATTGAAATCTAGGCCCGGCTGTTCCACGCCAGCAACCGTATCGGCATTGGGCAGCGTGCTTGCCAGAGGCAAAGCATTGGCGACAGCAGGGATGGAAAGCAGCTTTTCGACCGTTTCTGCGTCATGGACTGCCCCCGTGTCGTCCTGCGCAGCCAACAGCAAATGGTCTTCTTTCGCACCCAGGGACTCAACAGTGAGAAGACTCACGGCCACGGTGCCGTAGCGGCCCACCAGTTGCTTGACCACTGCGACATGGGCACCGTAGCTGTTGTAGTGCATGCGGAGCTTTGCCGGGAAGAGCGGCAGGCCTTTGGCGTAGTCAAGCAGCGTTTGCGCCAACGGGTGTTGCAGCCGGTAGATGTGCGCTTCTTCGGTGCGACGCGGCAGTTCGTAGCGACCAAGCTGGATTTCCTGCCTTGCAGCATCACCGACAAATGACGGCGTGCTGTCCAGTTGGAAACCAGTCCCGTCTTCGTCGAAGCGGGCGCTTGCCCCCAGCGCGGCCTGTGTGAAGCGCATCAGCATGCGTTCGAGCTTGCCCAGCGAAGCGCGGGCGGCTTGATCGCGAAGGCGCAGCCGTTCCTGCACGTCTACGTCAAAGTTTTCAAGCAGCGCCTTGCGGGCGTTCAGCATGGCATCGCTGATCTCGCCAGCAAGATCGTCCTGCAACTGCTGGAAGGCCGATTGAATTTGCTCGGGGTGGCGGCAGGTTTGGTAAATCTCGGCGATGCGACGCTCGAAATCGACACCCGACTCAACTGCGCCAAGCACTTCATCGCTGGCCCCAAATACGCCATCGAACAGCCTGAACTTCAACGCCAGAAGTTCATACACGCGCCGGTCGGCCTCGTTTTCCTTGTTGAGGAAGTTCACCACCACCACGTCATGCTTCTGGCCGTAGCGGTGGCAACGTCCGATGCGCTGCTCCACCCGCTGTGGATTCCAAGGCAGGTCGTAGTTGATGACCATAGAGCAGAACTGAAGGTTGATGCCTTCCGCCCCGGCTTCCGTGGCAATCATGATGCTGCCTTGCTCTTTGAAGTACTCCACCAACGCGGCACGGGTATCGGCTGAACGTGACCCGCTGATGCGGTCTGTGCCCGCGTGCTTTTTCATCCAAGCGGCGTAAACCTCCTTGGAGCGAGCATCGTTGTTGGTTCCGTTGAACAGAACGACGCCCGGTGCGTAGGGCGTTTTTGCCAGCAAGCCGAGCAAGTAATCTTGCGTGCGACGCGATTCTGTGAAGATGATGGCTTTCTGGGCCGCGCCAAGCTCCAGCAACTTCTCGAATGCCACCTTGAGGGCTTGCAGCAAGGCCGAGCCCTTGGCGTTTTCGGTGATCGAAACGGCAAGGTCGCGGAACGACTCAAGCTCGATGATTTCAGCCTTGATGGCCAGAATTTCCTGTTCGGTCTTGGTTTTCTTTCCAGCTTGAGCTTCCTGCTCTTCGATGCGGTCGATTTCCTCGGCAATCTCGTCCAAGCCTTCAAAGTCCTGGTCAAGCTCCTCAGTCAGATCAAGGCTGGCCGACTTCTCGTCCAACGTCTGCCGCAGGCGTTTGGCGAGTGATTCCAGCGCCCCGGCAATGGCAAACGTGCTGGAGGCCAGCAGCTTGCGCAGCACCAGCGTAATGAGCTGCCGCTGGCTGTTGGGCAGTGCAAACAGAGAGTCGCGCTGGAGGTATTCCGACACGAGGTTGTAGAGGTCGGTTTCATCGGCACCCGGCACAAATTCCTGGAGCAGTGGAATCCGCTTGGTGTACTTGACGTAGGCCTCGACCTGACGCCGCAAGGTGCGTTTGCAGACCGGTTCGATACGACGCTTGAGGGCGTCGAAGCTGGCGGCATCCTTGATCGAGCCGAATTGACTGCGGAAGCTGTCCAGATCGCCGAAGACCTTTTCATCGACGAAGCTCACAAGGCCATACAACTCCAGCAGGGAGTTTTGCAGCGGCGTGGCAGTCAGAAGCACCTTCGGAGCAGAGACCAACGCATCCTTCAGCGTGCGGGCTGTTTTGTTGTCGGGCTTGTAGACGTTGCGCAATCGGTGCGCTTCGTCGATCACCACCAAGTCCCACGGCACGGCCTGAACTTCCTTGGCCTTGCCGCTGGCGAACTGGTAGGACGTGATGAGCACGCTAGGCGCTTCAAAGGGGTTGCTGGCACCGTCCTTGATGGCTTGCTTGTAAGACTTGGCCTCAAGCACTTCCGCCGAGATTCCGAACTTATCGGCCAGTTCTTGGTGCCACTGCTTGCGAAGATTGGCGGGAGCGATCACGAGGATACGGCGCTTGCGCTCAGCCCATCGTTGGGCGATGAGCAACCCAGCCTCGATGGTCTTACCAAGGCCAACTTCGTCGGCAAGGATAGAACCCTTGGACAGCGGGTTGCTCGTGGCGAAAAGTGCCGCATCAACTTGGTGTGGGTTCAGGTCAACTTGCGCGTCCAGCAACGCACCGGCCATGCGATCCATGGAATCCGAAGCGGCACGGCGGGTGAGTTGGTGCGCAAAGTAGGCGAGCTGGTGAGAGCTGTACGCTGGAGCGATGTCCTGAGCAGGCTGAATCGGTGGCATCAAACCTCGTCTCCCGTCTTGTTGTCGTTGGCACCACCAGACCTCACCCAAGCATCAACCTCTTCCCGTTGAAACTTCCAAGGACGACCGACGCGATGGGCTGGCATACCCTTCTTCGCAATCCACGCGTAGACGGTGTCTTTGCTCACGCCGAGATATTCGGCGATCTCTTCAACCGACAACCAACGGTCTGTCATGGCGGGCTTGTCCATCTTCTTTGTTATGCAGCTTGGTTACGCGCATGACCCCATGCATCGAAACACAAAATAACCAGGATAGTACTGAATAGTGATGAATAGGATTGATTATGACCGGAATTCTCGTAGTCATGACAAGCATGCCCCCTCCAAAAGACAGAGCCGACACGCTCCTCGCATAAAAGTGGGCGTGTCGGCTTGCAGTGGGCTCAGTTAGTAGGGGTGTCGATCCAGTCGGAGATCGCATGAACGGCTTCTTTCTCCATGCCAATAAAGCCGTGCCAGTGCTGGCCCGCACACACATCGCCTGTGGGGTTGGCCCCGCCGTCCACCACCATCAGCTTTTTGATCGGGGCGTTGATTAGCCCCTTGAGGATGTACGGCACTTCGCTGGCCTGACAGTGCTTGCAAGCATCCTTGGCATGGTGATAGACCAACACTGGAATCTTGATGGCTTTGAGGTCTTGGCGTGGTACAGCCCCCGGCGTGGCATAGCGGACGACGCTGGAGGTAAGCACCAGCCCGGCGATGGTCGGATCGGGCACATTGATCGCCATTGCGGTTGCAGACACCGTGCCGCGACTGGTGCCCACGATCCACACCGGCAGGCCGCTCTTCTGCTTCACGGACTCCAGCACCTTGGCAACGTCTGTCATATGTTTGGATTCGGTTCGCTCCGTCCAACCCAGCTCTTCCATGTCGTTGGGGCGACCGAAGATCGCGACATTGAAACCGTTGGCCAAGAAGTACGGTGCGGAGCGCACCAGGAAGTTGCCGCCAGTGGCCTTGCCGTCTTCGAACTTGCCAAAGCCCCCGCCGCCGCCTGGGAACAAAAACACGGTGGCTTTGGCGTCGGGTGCAGCCTCCCAGAACAACGTGGTCACGACACCATCGCGGGTCGGAACCTTGAACAATGATCCCTCTGCATGCGCGGCACAGGCGGCAAGCACGAGTGCCAATAGAACCAAGCATCTGCTAAGCATGTGTGTCCTCCCTTTCGATTCGACGTCAAAGGGCTACTCAAGCTCAGCCAGCATCTTTACTCTGGTACGCGACTTCAGCAGATAGATGCATTCATCGCGTCGGCGCTTGTCGCTGAACCGTAGCGAGTAGGAGCCGAACTCCCCGGCGATGTGCAGCTTGTTGCCGTCTTCGCGGGTGAGCTGGGCAATCTCTGCGAGCGGTACGGTTCTGAGTGCTGGGAAGAACGTCGGAAAGGTGATGGCACCTGCTTGCTGATCCACCACCACACCCAGCAGGCAAGCGGCCTGCGCAGCCAGTAGACGCTTGATGAGCAGCCAGACGGCGTAAGCCGCCAGCGCCGCGACTGGGGTGAATGCCGCGTGCCCTCGGAATGCCCACGCGGCAAATGCATAGAGGCCCCACAACGCAAACACGATGCCGAGTGTCGAGATCGCCAAAATGGGTGTCTGGGCCTCAAGGTCGTCAATGCGCTTGACCTGCGCGCCAGACAGGAACTGTTTCTTCAAGGCGCGGTACTGGAAATACGATAACAAGGCGGTCGCTGCTAATGCTGGGGCCAGCATCCCCACCAAGTCTGCGTTTTCGCGGGCTTCTTTTTCTGATCGCTTGGACACTTGAACTTCCTTCTGAAATAAACACTATCCGTTTGGTTGATGGCGCGAGTTTGCCAGAAACAAACTGATAGTTTGTGGACTGATAGAGTGTGAGTAGCAAAACTACCCGGCATGACCCGGGTACTTGTTAACAAACCGCAGCCGCTCGAAGCACGCTTCGCGCAAGAGCGCGACCGGGTGCAAGCAGTGTTTGGTTCCCGGCTGCGGGACTTCCGCGTGGCCAAGCAGTTGACGCTGGAAATGCTGGCCGAACGGGCCGACCTGCACGCCAACTACGTGGGTGCCGTGGAAAGAGGTGAGCGCAACCTGAGCCTGTACAACATCTGGCGGCTGGCTCATGGCCTGGGGCTGGATGCAGCAGACCTGATGCAGGAACTGCCTGCACGTAAGGGCAAGCACTGAAGATCGTCAGTTCCGGCTTTCCTGTCGTAGTTCCTCTGCCACCTCTTCGATCACGCCAGCAGGTATGCCCTGCACTTGCACGGGGTAACGCAGCTCGATCAATCGCCGCCGGTAGCTTGGTGGACACTGTTTGAAGTAGGCCCGTAAGGCATTGCGCCAAGTGTGGCGGAAGAAGCCTTGGGGGTCGGCGGACTCCCGGTTGGCCCGAAGCACCTGAATCGGCCAGACCTTGGCGCTTTCCCACAGTACCCCGTCCACCACGAACTTGCGCAGGCGCAAAGGGTGCAGCCAACCGAAGTCTTCCTCCGGCCCCATGATCTCAACGCGGTTCAGCGAGTAGCCAACTTCGACCGGAGCGAACTGGAGGCTGGCATCCATGTCGGGGCGGTACTGCAAGCGAAAGCACCTACCGGTGCGAAAGCGAAATTCCAATTGCCAAGGCCCGCTATCGCCGTCTCGCACCATCTGCGGCGCTTCGGCCAGTGCCTCTCCTGGCGTAGGCAGAACCGGACTGGCGCAGTGCGACCAGTGGGCACCGCCCGTGAGTGGCAACCAGTACTCCAAGTCCTCGGCTTCGCACAGGCTGGCCCGAAAAGGCAGTTCGGCAGTCCCGCCACCGTGCAAACCAATCTTGCTGCCTTGCGGGTTACCCAGGTGGCGGACTGGTGAATGGCACAGCAGTGCATGCCGGTTGCATCCAAGAACGATGGCACCGAACAAGGGTGCTGGGTCTTCGGTCGGCGGCAGCGCGGCCGCCCACGGTTCACAAACGCGAAAGGCCACGACGGTCTGGCCTGCCAGTGCGGGAAACAGAAAGGGGCCGCGCATGGCTTACTTCCCTGCGGTCTTCTGCATCTGCGTTACGCCGATGTACCAGCTTGGGATCAGTCCAGCCAGGTCAGTGGTAGCCGCAGGTTTGCCCGACGCAGAGTCCACGCAATAGGCTTGGATGGTTTTTCCGTCTGTTGAGCGCATGCGATGAAAGACCACACACCGTCCCACCTCCCAGTCAGCGTCGTAATCCACCATGGCAATCGCCACATCGGGCAAGTCCTTGAAATCTTTGGCCTCCTTCCAAACCGTCGCAACGAGACCATACGCGGCCAAAATTTTGGCGATCAGGTCGCCGTCGATATAGGGGTAGTACGGCCCTGCTTTGGGCACGCCCAGCGTTTCCGCCTGTTTACGGATGTCGTCCAACGTCTTGCCGTTGCCGACAAGGGAGGCGATGACGCAGTACACATCTGCATGCCGGTCTTCGCCTGCTGCGACGCGCTTGAAGTGGGGTTGAAAATTTGAGGAGGTAAGTGCTGTAGCCATGGATTGGTTCCTTGAAAGGTTGAAATCAACGCGCAGGGCAAAGCCAGCCCGAGTTGCCGATGGGCTCAGAGGTTCATGAATCAGGGGAGATTGGGCTTTGCGGCAGTGGGCTGGTGTCTGCCCTACGCGCTGGTCGGCGGCAAGCCTGCACTGAGTTGTGCTGTTGCCGTGACGTTTTCAGTGTAAGCGCCTACCAACAACCAACGCGAACACAATAACTTTGCCAGACAGCACGTCTTGCCAAGTGCCTCCGTGCAGAAGGCATCAGGAGGTTTGCAATCCAGAAAGAAAAACGCCACAGGGTTTGTACCGCTGTGGCGTTTGATAGTAGCTTTGATATTTGCTTGTTGATATGCGGGCTGCTAAAATGCGGTAAATCCCTTAAAAATCAACAACTTATCAAGTTGTGTTCTGGCGGAAGCTGTGAGATTCGAACTCACGGATGTCGTAAAACATCGCCGGTTTTCAAGACCGGTGCCTTAAACCGCTCGGCCAAGCTTCCATGCCTGAATTGTAGCTTGAGGTGCCGGGCAACTCCGTTGTAGAGTTGTCAACTTGGTCCTGCCTTATGATTTGCCCGGTGCGACACCCCCGGCTCTTGCCATGCTTCAAGGAAACCACATGAAAGCCTTCCCTGCCGAAAGTCACCGCCTGTTTTCGCGCATCCCCTTCAGTGCGGCTGTGACACTGCACCTGCCTGGCAAAACGCTGGAGGTCAGCTTGCTGGACCTGGCACTCAAAGGCGCCTTGGTGCAAACCGATGTGCCTGAAGACGTTCAGCTTCAGGCGCCGTGTCGCCTGTTGTTGCCACTGTCCAACGACGGTGAGACGATTGAGATGGCAGGCACGGTGGCCCATTTGAAAGGCTGTCACATCGGCATGCGCTGTGAGCACATTGACCTGACCAGCCTGACCTTGTTGCGTCGCCTGCTGGAGCTCAACACCGGGGACGCCGATTTGATGGACCGCGAACTGTCCCACCTTTTCTCCAGTCGGCAGGCCTGAGCCAAGCCAAGTAACGGCGCACGATCAGGCGAGGTTACATTCCCGCCGCAACAAAGACAGCGCGTCACTGAGCTTGCTGTCGTGGTCACTCAACAGGGTGGATTGCGCTTCGGCCACAAAGTCCGACCACAGCCGGGTGTAGTCGTCCTGATGCTGCTCCGGCGCGTGTTCCTGCACAAACTGCGTCGCCTTCTCCGGGAAAAAGCCGCTTTTGCGCATCTTGCGGATCAGGGTGGCGGCTGACTTGTCGGTCAACAAGGTTTTGGGCGGACTGCCAGCTGCCACACACACACACAGGGTCAGCAGGGTGCCGTCGTCACCATGGCCCTGGGTCAGCTTGTCCCAGGCCGCTGAACGCGCACGGTCATGCTGGCTGACTTCACTCAAGGCATCTTCAATCCAGAAGTAGCGCCCCATGAATGCGGGCGTCTGGTCAAACAGCTTGCGCACGCCCAAACGTGCATCGAGCAATTTGGGCAAATCAGACACCACACTGTCACGCACAGAGGCCACTACCTCGCAGTACTCGGCAGGCAGGTTCTTGGGCAATACCAAGGATAAAGTGACTGCAGCCCCTTCCTTACGCCGCAACATTGCTATCATTTTCTCGAACATCGGCCAATCAGGCAGCTCCTTGCGCCGCGTAGCGGCCACCAGCAGGGCGGTACGGATCACTGCCTCGGCATCGGGCTCGTAGTCTTGCAACTCATCAGCGGCCAGCCCCAACTGGTCCGCCATCCACAAGGCGGCGTCCACCACCCGCGCCACACGTTGACGCGCCGCCAGTTCGACTTGAACCTCGGCAAAACTTGCCAAGGACCAGCGCGCCAGTTGCGGGATGTGTCGGTCCGAAAAACCACCACGTTCGTTCATGCCGAAGTGGGTGTTTTGCGGCATCACGATCATCGCCTTGAGCAGGTCCGAGCCCGCTTTGGAGCGCGACAGGAACGAGTGTTCACGCAACAAGGTGGCCGCCACACGCAGGTCACCCTCGCTGGCCAACTGCAGGTGCAGGCTGACCAGATTGACGATGCGGTCACGTGCTTTTTCAAGTTCGGGGCGCAGGAACTCGCTGCCAAAGTAGCGGGCGATCTGCACCATGCCTTTGGGCGCTTCCTCACGGATGGCGTCGAGTTTGGCGGCATCGATCAGCCCATGCTGGACACCGTACAACAGCGCCTTCTCGAAAAAAGGGCGCCCGTCAAACAACGAAACGGCACCAGAAACGTCAGCGGCAGATGGGGTGGTGGTTGGCATGTTTGGCTGGGCGGGCATCAAGGCCGGCCCACAAGGCTAGATGGCGGATTCTTCGTCTGACTCGCGCGCTGCGGGTGTGGCTTTGCCCAGGTCGGTGTCACGGGTCTCCACCTTGCCATCGTCCTCGGGCAGGTCTTCGGCATCCAGCCCCAGCTCAAAAGCCCGCGCTTTGGCACGCAACACCAGCAGCATTTCAATGAACAGGTCGGGCAACTCGTGGCGCAGCAGCCAGGCCAGTTGCATCCAGTCCTGGTCAGCCACCTCGTCTTGGTCCACACGCGGGCGCGCCCACGCGTTGGCGCGCAGGTCGTCTTCGGAGACCATGTCGCCGTCATCCTCGACGGTGTCAAACACACCGGCACGGGCGAAAGCCTCCACACGGCTCCACTTTTCCTCAAAGTAGTCGGCCAGTGCCTCGCTGCCACCTTCCAGGTCACCAATCGCGGTCAAAAACGCCAGCGGGTCGGCACCATCACGGAAGATCACCGAGTTCATCATGCCGCGCAAATGGCCACGGGTCAGGTCGCGGTACTGCTTTTCAATGACCACGGCGCGGGCAAACTGCTCGGGCGTGAGCATCAGGTTGATGATGGATGACTTGGAGTTGTCGTACTCGCGGATCACCGCCAACACGTCTTTGGGAGGCAGCTCGGCGAGCACCTCCATCAGCGCGCCATCGCCCTGGGTATCGGCCAGTTCAACCAGCGCCGACTCGGCGCCCACGATGTCACCGGCGGCAATCAGGGATTGGGTTTTTTCGATCAGGGCCAAATGTTTCATGTCACTCCTTGCGGTCAAAACCCTGGCCTTCGAGCCAGTCAGCGCTGGCTTCGTCGTGGTCCTGGTCGGTCCTGTGGGCGTGGTCATCATCCGCGTCAAAGTCGTGACCATGGTCCAGATGGCGGGCCTGCGAACGGCTGCCGTGGTCGGTGTGTTCCGCGGGCTCCTCGTCGTTGGCATGGTCTTGCTGGTGCGGCGACGGCCTCTGGTACAGGTACTCCAGCGTGGCAGCCACCGTCATGAACCAATCACCCATCGGCTGCTTGAGCAACACGTCGGCCAGCTTGCTGGCCCACGGCGCCATCTGAACCGCATCCGCCAGACTGTCCCAGTCGGGGAACTCGTCGGACTCCAGGGTCAGCACATGTTCCATGACGGCTGGCAGCTTGAACTGGAAGCCACCATGAAAAACCACCGCCACCATTTCAGGTGCGGTTTCCATCATCTGGCTTAAAAAAGTGAGCTGGCTGCGCTTTTCCTGCAAGCGCTGGCGCAGCACATCCTTGCCCTCGGAGTCCGAGGTCAGGTCATCAATCTCCGCCTGGTAGGCGTTGTGCAAAGCACGAAAAAATGCAGACATGCTCATCGCAGTTCCTTCCAAACGGCCGGCCTCAAACCAGGCGGCCAAAATAGTCAAGCCAGATCGCGCGTGCCGTCTCCAGAGGGTTGTCTAGCAGGTTGCGCTGGCGATTGTCATCATAGGCTTTGCGCCGGTCCGGGTCCGACAGCACCTCATACGCCTCTTGCACCGCACGAAACCGCGCCGGCGCTTGGGGCGAGTCGTTGCGATCGGGGTGATGCACGGACGCCTGCTGGCGAAAAGCCTTCTTGATATCGGCAAGTGAGGCCGAGCTGGGCAAACCCAAGGCGGCGTAATGGTCTTTATGCTGCATGAGGCATGTTGCGTAAGTGGCGCGTGGGGTAGCCCCCGTTAGCCGGGGTACGGTGCTGGGCGCGACCTGCGGGTCTGAACCCAAACCCACCCATCGCATAACTCATTGATAACAAGGCTTTCAGAAGCCGCCTGGACACTTGTATACCCGTGTTTTGCAGGGCTTCCTCAGGGGATGAATTATGCACCACGCCTTCTTCACCAGCGATGACACCTGACGCAGAGGAAGCGCAGATGCCCCTTCGCTGGTCAGCTTGCGTCTTGTCGGCTGCAACCGATGCAACACGCACCCACAGCGCTGTGGCATCATGCACCGCACTCATGCAACACTGCCTGTGTCAGTGTCAGTACACGTCACAACCCGAACTTGCGAGGGCTGCCATCCGTGAGACAACACCGGACCATCTGGATGAGAAGACTGTTAGCGCTGGGCGCGGTTGTCTGCAACATGTTTGTTGCCCCGGCTTTGGCCGCAGGTACCCAGAGCAGTTTTCTGACGGCGCAGGAGCTTGAGTGGATCGATAGCCATCGCGATCAAATCCGTATCGCGCCAGAGGAAAACTACCCCCCTTTCAGCTTCTTGGAGTCGCAGGCTTGGCATGGCATCTCGGCGGACATGCTTGCGTTGCTTCAGAAGCGGCTGGGCACCCGTTTTCAGATCCTGCCAGCGCAAAACCTGCAAACCATTCTGGCGGGAGTTCAGCAGGGCCAGTCGGATGTGGTGACATCGCTGAAAGCAACCCCAGAACGCGCACAGTATCTGAATTTCACCCAGCCCTACCTCAGCGTTCCCACCGCGATCATCGTCAAGGCTGGCTTTCCACAAGGGGAATGGCCCGCCAGCTTTGTGAACAAACGCGTCGCGGTCGGCAAGGGTTATGGCGTCCAGAAATACCTGGAGAGCAAGTTCCCGACGATCCAGCTGACCCTGGTTCCCGATGACCTGGATGGCATGCGCAAACTGTCCTTTGGGGAGGTCGATGCGGTCATCATGGATGTGGCCAGCGCCTCTTTCTTTATTGAGCGCGAGAAGATTGCCAACCTTCGGCTGTTTGCCGCTTTTGATTTCACCTATGAGCTGAGCTTTGGTGTTCGCAAGGATTTGCCGGTTCTGCGCGATATTCTGTCCAAAGCACTGGCCTCGATCCCAGACCAGGAACGCCAGGCCGTGCTGGACCAATGGATCAGCATTCGGCCAGAGCCCTTGGCTGTGATTCAGGCCTGGATGCGCCGCTGGTTGTGGGTGGTCATCGCTGTGCTGGCGGCGCTGGTCGTGATCGGTGTCATCGCTTGGCGAGCCCAGCGCCAGCGCCGATTGATAGAGCAACAGGTGTCGCGGTACTCACGTAGCCTGCTCGAAGCCAGTCTGGACCCTCTGGTCACCATCAGTGCCGAAGGCAAGATCACCGACGTCAACACCGCAACCGAGCGCGTCACCGGGCTGGCCCGTGCGGAACTGGTCGGCAGTGATTTTGCGGACTATTTCACCGACCCGGTCCATGCCCGCGAAGGCTACCAGCAGGTCTTTGCCAAAGGTTTTGTCACCGACTATCCGCTGGTTGTCCGCCACATCAGCGGCAAACGCACGGATGTGCTCTACAACGCCAGCCTTTACCGCGACGAGCAGGGCAAGGTGCTGGGTGTGTTTGCCGCTGCGCGCGATGTGA
This sequence comes from Rhodoferax fermentans, assembly GCF_002017865.1. Taxonomy (NCBI): domain Bacteria; kingdom Pseudomonadati; phylum Pseudomonadota; class Betaproteobacteria; order Burkholderiales; family Comamonadaceae; genus Rhodoferax; species Rhodoferax fermentans. The sequence goes on from NZ_MTJN01000002.1 coordinate 1,721,922, forward strand.
CCGAACAAAAAAAGGCCGAAAGTGCCATGCAGGCAGCCAGTGTTTTCACCTATGCCCGAGAGGGCATCATGATCACCAAGGCAGATGGCACCATTTTGAACGTCAATGGCGCGTTCACCCGCATCACAGGTTATGAGCGAGATGAGGTCTTGGGCAAGAACCCGAGTCTGTTGAGCTCGAAGCGCCAGAACAAAGCGTTTTATGTCGCCATGTGGAAAGACCTTCGCAGCAAAGGTCACTGGTATGGAGAACTCTGGAACCGCCGCAAAAGCGGCCAGCTCTACCTGGAAGCGCTGACGGTGACGGCCGTGCTGGGCACGGACGGATGTATTGAACACTACGTGGCCTTGTTCACAGACGTGACCGCCATCCGAGAGCACCAGAGTCAGCTGGAACACATGGCGCATTTTGATGCCCTCACCAACCTGCCCAATCGTTTGCTGCTGTCAGATCGTCTGAACCAAGGTCTGGCGCAAACCGAGCGCCGCGGCAAGATGATGGCGATCGGCTACCTTGACCTGGACGGTTTCAAAACCATCAACGACCAGTATGGTCATGAAGCCGGTGACCAGTTGTTGATACAAGTCGCTGATCGCATGAAGCAGGTCTTGCGCGAAGAGGACACGCTGGCCCGACTGGGTGGTGATGAGTTTGTGGCGGTGATGGCAGACCTCACACACGGCGAAGCCAGCCTGCCCATGTTGCGTCGACTGCTGGATGCGGCCTCACAAACACTCGTGGTTGCGGGTCAAAAACTCCAGGTGTCTGCCAGCATCGGCGTCACCTTTTACCCCCAAGCGCAGCCCATCGATGCCGACCAGTTGTTGCGCCAAGCCGATCAAGCGATGTACCAGGCCAAGCTGGCAGGAAAAAACCGCATCCATGTCTTTGATGCTGTTCTGGACAATGGCATCCGTCTGCGCAACGAAAGCCTGGAACGCATCAGTGCAGCGTTAAATGACCGTGAGTTTGTCTTGTATTACCAACCCAAGGTCAATATGCGAACCGGCACCGTGGTGGGTGTTGAAGCCCTGATACGTTGGCAACACCCCGAGCGGGGTCTGTTGGCACCCGCCGAGTTTCTGCCCTTGGTGGACGACCACCCGCTGTCGATCGACTTGGGAGAGTGGGTGATTAACACCGCATTGACCCAGATCGACGCTTGGCGGGCCCTTGGCCTGGATATGGCGGTCAGCGTCAACATCGGAGCGTGCCAGCTACAGCGACCCGACTTTGTGATGCGCCTGCGGGATATCTTGGCACACCACCCCTTGGTAAATCCATCTCACCTTGAACTGGAGATCCTCGAGACCAGCGCGCTGGCAGATATCAAACAGATCTCCGACCTGATTGAGGCCTGCGCACAGTTCAAAGTCGGTTTTGCCCTGGACGACTTTGGCACAGGTTACTCATCACTCACCTATTTGCGACGCTTGCCCGTCAAAATGATCAAGATCGATCAGAGTTTTGTGCGCAACATGCTCGAAGACCCGGAGGATCTGCCGATTTTGCAGAGTGTGATCAGCTTGGCTTCTGCCTTTAAACGCGAGGTGATTGCCGAGGGCGTGGAGACTGTCGGGCAGGGCAGCATGCTGATGATGCTGGGTTGTGACCTGGCACAGGGTTATGGCATTGCACGACCAATGCCCGCCAGCGATTTGCCGACCTGGGTGAGGTCCTGGAAACCCGACCCCGCCTGGTACAGCGCTTCGGGGCAGCATCCAGCCAGGGACAGTGTGAGGCTTGTGCATCCCGCAGTCTGACCCAGCGTGAACCACTGAAAGCGCTTTGGAGTTCACCCACCAAAGGGCAAGAGACAGACCTCACGTAAAAACGGTGAGCACCCCGGTGTAGCCATACAAATGGTTGCGGGCGATTTCGCCACCGGCAAAAAACCCCACCAGCGGCACGTCACCCAACGCGTGGCGGATGATCTGCAGCTCCGCACTCGGGCCGCCAAAATGTTCGCCGCCACGCCCGGAGCAACTCACATAAATCGCCCCGGCGATGCCACGTGCCGGATGGGGTGCGGCCTCGGCCTCACTCGCGGCCAGCGCGGTGGCGGACTCCAGCGCCAGCTCCTGCGGCTCCAGCTCCTCACGGATTTCAGCGCAAACCCGCCGCAGGTCGGCACGGGCGGCCTGCACATTGCGCTGGCAAAACGCCAGCTCCATACCTTCTTTGACCGGGGACGCCAGCGCAATGCCCAGACGCGCCGGGTCCAGGCCAATGATGTGGCGCACCAGCACATCGCTGCCAAAGTTGCCGGTGCGGGTGATGGTGGGGGCGTCGCCCGCCACACCGGCCTGTGCACCCCGTTCGGTCAGGCCCGCTAGCGTGGCACGCACCGCGTGCAGGGCCTCACGCGGTTTGTCGAGCGACACATCCAGCTCACGCAGCAGCACCTCCAGCGCGGGTTCACCGTCGAGCCCCAGCACCACGTTGTGCTGCGCGGCGGTGATCTGGTGCGCACCCGCCAGCGGCAGGCAGCCCTGGGTGACACGCGACACCAGGTTGATTCCCGGCCCAAAAGCCACACCACTGAGGCCCCCACTGAACACCCCGCTGGCGGCGCCCTGGCCCTTGACGTTGCCGTCCCCCGCCACCGCAAACTGCACCGTCTTGCCGCGACTGCTGGACAAACCACCAAACAGGTAACCCGAATCGGTGCGGGCCGCCATCTCGTCCACCAGTTCGGTCATGTCCACCGTGTGCGGATCGGCATGCACCAGGGCGGTATGTGCCTCAAACGCCATGCCCAGCGGCGCCACCCCCGAGAACACCCGGTATTGGTCACTGGGCAGCTCACACAACATGACCGCCATCGCGGGCTCGTCAAAGTACTCGACGTTGTTGGAGGCAATGCCCACCCCCACAGTGCCGGACCAGTCGGTCACCTCCGGCAACTCAGCACTCAGGTAGGCCAGGATCTCCTGCGCCTGCGGCACATAGGGGTCGGTGATGTAGAGCAGCGCCAGTGTCGGGTTGGCGGCGTAGCCATGCAAGCTCATCTGGGCGCGCAACTGCGCCAGCACCAGACCGGCGGCCATGTCCCAGCGCGGATGGGTGGCGTGTGCGTAAGGGAAAAGTTTCATGTCAGGGCCCGCAGGCTTTCAAATGGAAGGTTGGGCTGAAGTCTCACCGTCTGCGCACACCACGGGCGCTGGCCTCAGCGGTTTTCTTGGCGGCGACTTTGGCTGGGGCCTTGGCAGCAACCCGTTTGGCTACTGCCTTTTTGGCGGGTGGACTCACCACCGACGCTTTGCTGACCTGTTTTGCCACCCCCTTGGCGGCACCCTTGACCAGCTTCTTGCCAACGTCCTTGGCGCTGGCTTTGCCGACCTCGGCCATGGCGCTGGCGGCAATCGCCTGGAACTGGTGGGTCAGTGAATTCCACAACTGCAGCGGATCGACCAAGCCAGCCACCGCAGCGGCCGCAGCGGGTTTCGCGACGTCGCCCACCTTTCTGGCCATGTCCTCGGTTTTGCCCGCCACATCACTCACGGTTTGCACGGTCGCGGCAGCGGTGTCGCTGACTTTCTGCAGGCCCGAGGCCACGGTATCGGCGGCCTTGAGCTTGAAAGCGTTGGCCACATCGGTCATGTTGAAATTCATGCCCTTCAAGGTGGCAAGGGTCATTTTTTGCACCTCCAGCGCCTGCACGGTGGCGGCCAGAGCCTTGGAGTTCTGGTCCAGCCAGAAGTGCACCGCCTTGAGTTCGGAGATGCGTTTGTCGAGCTCTTCCACACTGAGGGTGGGCGCAATCCAGTTGGCCATGTTGGGCATCTGCGGAATGGCCTGCGAGGTGCTTTTGGCCAAGTTTTGCAAAAAGTCAAAGCCCGGAACAAACTGGCCAAATCCGGTGCTGGATGTGTCGCTCATGAAAGTCTCCTTGGTGGGTGCTGGGGTGGCCACAGCTTACCCCAATGCGGCCCAACCCAGTGACTGATCTGGGCACCTGGTCTAGGTGCCCGGCGCCAGCACCGTGGACAGGCCGGCCACCGCCTCCACCCCAAGCGCCACGGACCCACGCAACCGCGCTTTCTGGGGCCGACGCTCGGCCAGAAAGTCACCGCTGCGCATGCTGGTGAAGGCACGCGAGGCGGTCTCGGGGGCGATGTCCAGAATCGCGCTCAGGTCAGACAGATGCGGCACTGCAAAGTTCTGGGTGGCCAAGCCCTCATCCACCCCCTCAGCCACACCGCTTTGGGCAAAAATCAGCAGCAAGGCCTGAATACGCCGCGCCGCCGGACCGCTGCGCAGGCTGACCACCTCGCGGCAACGCTGGTGTGCCACCACCACGGTTTCCATCAGGATCTGCATCATCGCGTCGCCACTGGCGTCCACCGGTGTCAGACGGGCCGCGATCACCGCGCGCAGACGCAGGCTGTCGTTGCTGCCAACCCAACGCTCCACCCCCACCACATCACCGGGCAGCGCCAAGCGGACAAAACGCGCGGGCTCGCCTTTGGGTGCGCTGTCCACCCGCAACACACCTGAGACCACGCGCCAGGGCAGGCGCAGCTCATCAGGCACCAGCGCCTCGCGCGCTGCCAAGTTGCGGATGGGTGTGTCGGGAAGCTGCTTGTTCATGCCGTCCTCCATGGATTAAATCGACCTCTAGCCCTTACTCATAAAGCACACCTAGCTATGTCATCCATAGCATTTATGTGCTTCGGCACAGCCCGCTTGGGTACCAGCACACCGGTGCCATCTGCACAGCGCAGCGCCTCGGTCTCCACCCCAAAAGCCTGCGCCACATGGGCCACGGTGAGCACCTGGGCTGGGCTGCCACAGGCCAGCAGTTGGCCGTCTTTGAGCAGGACCACGTCGTCACAAAAGCGGGCAGCGGCATTGAGATCGTGCAACACCAGCAGCGTGGTCAGCATCTGCTGGCGGGTGGTCTGGTACACCACCTCCAGCACCTCCAGCTGGTGGCAGATATCAAGCGCGCTGATGGGTTCATCAAGCAACAGCAGCTTGGGCTGCGACACCAGCGCCTGAGCCAGAAACACCATTTGCCGCTGACCTCCGCTGAGTTCACGCACATCACGCCCGGCCAGCTCCTCGATACCCAGGCGCTGCAACACCTGGCGCACTGCGGCCAGGTCGTCAGGCTGCACCTTCAGGCGCAGCTGCTGCAAACGTCCAAGCAGCACCACCTCCAGCACACTGAGCGCCGCCAGGCTCAGCTGGTCCTGCGGCATGTAGGCAATGGATCCTGATGGCCGCTGTGCGCTGCCGTTGAACAGCAGCTGGCCGCTGGCCTTGACCTGTCCGGCGACCGCCTTGACCAGGGTGGACTTGCCCGATCCATTCGGCCCGACGATGCCCAGCACCCGACCCGGCTGCGCGCACAAATCAATCGGGTGCAACACCACACGTGAGCCATACGCAACGCTGAGAGATTGAAGGGAAATGTTCATGGCCTCACCAGTAACTCTTGCGGTTGCGCAAGACCATCCAGATAAAAAACGGCACACCAATCAAGGAGGTGACGATGCCGATCGGGAAAATCGCGCCCGGTGAAATGGTCTTGCTGGCCACCGAGGCCAGCGACAACAGCACAGCACCCAGCAAGCCCGAAGCGGGCAAAAAACCACGCTGGTCTTCACCAATGAGCATGCGCGCCAGATGCGGCGCCACCAGGCCGACAAAACCGATGGTGCCGACAAAAGCCACAGCGACACCGGTCAAGGCAGAAATCAGCACAAAGCTGCGGATGCGCAAGGCGCTGACATTGACGCCCAGCGCAGCCGCCCGGGCATCGCCCAGTTTGAGCGCGGTCAGGCCCCAGACATCCCGCGCCAGCCAGGGCACACACACGACCAGCACCGTCAGCATGGCCCAGAATTTGGGCCAGGTGGACTTTTGCAGGCTGCCAAACAACCAGAACACCACCTGCTGCAGCGACTCGGGTGAGGCCACCATCTGCAACAGGCTGGACAAGCCCTGAAACAAAAACAGCAGTGCAATCCCCGCCAGCACCAGACCTTCGGCAGACGCTTTGCGAGCGCCACCTATCCAGTACACCCCGGCACAGGCCACACCGGCGAACAAGATCGCATTGGAGGCAATGGCGTAGTTGTCAGGCACCGGCAGACTGATCCCCAGCACAATCACCAGTGAAGCGCCAAACCCGGCCCCGGCCGAGATGCCCAGCGTGTAGCTCGACGCCAGCGGGTTGTTCAAAATGGCCTGCATGATGGCACCCGACAAGCCCAGTGCGGCTCCAACCGCGATTGCCATCAGGGCCACCGGCAAACGGATCGACCAGACGATGGCCTGCACCGAGCTGTCGGCGGGGTAACCAAACACCGCGCATGCCACTTCCCCCACGGGCAGCATGGCCGGCCCGGTGGCGGCATCAAGCAGCACCCCCAGCAGCAACAGACCCAGCGCCATCAGCAGCACCAGCGCACGGCGTGCCATGCTGCGCCGGTATTCGGTGCTCACGGCATCCGCTGCCAGGGCGGGACAGATCACGGCACTCACGGCTTGAGCGGTAGCATCCAGGTACCGGCATAAGCGACTGGCAGGTACTTGGCGTGGTAGGCCTTGAACGAGGCCTCGGGGTCCACATCCTTGAAGGCGTCCGGGTACAGGCGCTTGGCGATGTACTGCATAGCGACAAAGTCAAACAAGGTGCGGCACAGGCCGTGTTCAATCGCATGCACCTCACCGTTTTTGACCGCCTTGATGTTGGCCCAGGCCGGGCGCTGGGCGTAGGGCAACAGGGTCTGACGGGTCATCTCGGGCGTGGCTTCGTACCCGGTTTTGACCGCCTTGGGTTTGTTGACCCAGCTGGAGCCCGCGATGAAGATCAAGTCGGGGTTGTCGGCAATCACCGCCTCGGGATTCAACGGGCCCCAGGGGCCGGGCAATTTGCCATCGGCCACATTGACCGCACCCAGAGTGGTCAACATCTTGCCCCACATGGTGCCGCTGTAGCTGTTGCCCACGGTGTCGGTGCCAGCCTGACCCAGCTCGACATAGACCTTTTTGTGGGATGGGCCACCGGCCTTGGCGATACGGGAGAGCACACCGTTGTACTCACGCTCGTAGAGTTTGGCCAGTTCCTCGGCACGGACCTCGGTGCCCATCACCTTGCCGATGGCGCGGGTGGAACTCAGGTGGCGCTCCAGCAGCTGGGCGTTGTAGTCGATCACCACAATCGGGATACCTGCGGCCTCGATCTGCTCACGTGCGGTCTGCAGTGACTTGTAGGTCCACTCGGCGATGAACAACACATCGGGCTTGAGCGCGATGACTTTCTCTGCGCTGAAGGTGCCATCGTCCGAGTGCCCGATATCAGGCATGGCCTGCAGGTTCGGAATGACCGCAGCGTAGCGGCTGAAGATCACCGGACGCCAGCCCTCAAACGGTGCGCGGGAAATGCCCACCACCTTGGCCCAGTTGTCCTTACCCGCCACGGCGGTGAACTCCTCAAAGTTGAAATTCAGCGCAACCCGCTGGACAGGGCTGCTGACCTTGACCTTGCGGCCAAGGGCATCGGTGACCTCCACCGTGGCCGGCCAGGCACACAGGGCAAAAACGGCCAGCCACACACCCAACAGGCGGCGCAGCACAGACTTGGTGACAAAAAAACGCATGGGTTCTCCAGGCTAAAAAATGCAACGTTGGCCATGGCAGCGCTGAAACTGCGCGCCGCCGCTTGGCAGGAAATAAAACTTGTCCAACAGGCTCTCGACACCCAAGTCGAGCCGTATCAGGGGGGCACGCTCAGTGTTCGGCATGGCTGACGGACAGAGCACGCGGGGTCTGCACCCACACCTGCACGGTCTGGCTGCCCGCGTGTTCAAAGTCCAGAGTGACATCAAAGCGGTCGCCCTCTTTGAGCGGCGACTTGAGGTCGAGCAGTGTGAGTTGGTAGTCACCGGTATGGCGCAGCCGGATGGTGGTTTTGGCGGGAAGCTCGATGGCCGAAACCGCTTCGGCGCGCAGGCCCTGGGCCTCGGGGATCAGGCGCGCCAACACCACCCGGGCGGCCTGGGGTGTGCTGGCGCCCAACAGACGGTCAGGCTGCGCACCCTTGTTCTGGATGCCCCGATAGTAGACCTGGCCCTGCGCTGCGCCCGGCACACTGGGCACCGCATAGGGGTGATCGATCAGCAAGTTACCTTTGCTGACACCATGCGCTGACACCCACAAGGGCAAGACAAGCAGCAGCGAGACCATCCAGCGGCGCCAACCCGTGGACCGCAGAGAAGAAGGCGCCCCCTGAAGGCGCAAAACTGACACCATGACACTCTCCTGACTAACCAATAAATATGCCTTCAGACCTTATCAGGACTGGATCAAGCACTATGAAATTGGATATTCAGGAAAGCAGGTGGACCGCGCGGTGGCGGTGTAACAACAAACGATAAAAGTGAAGCAAATAGCTGCCGACTTTGCGCTGGCACGGCCTGCCCAGCTAACACCAAGGGCACGAACGGGAGCGGTGGCGGGGTGCTGAGGCGCTCGGCGGACAACAAACAGAACGGGCAGTGCTTCATCAGCCCTTGGGCAGAGGCCGGGTCACCTGACGTGTCTGCTGTGCGCAAAGCCCCATCGGCCTGTGCTTGCTCCAGCACCACCCAGCGTTGTCCGGTGGTGGTGCAGATCTCCACCAGCGCCGCATCACCACGTGCCCACACCAGGGCATGCGACAGCGTCGGAACCAGCGCACCCAGCAAGGCAATCCACAGCGCCAGCCACACCACCCGAGGGCGGCGTAACGCGATCAGCAGCGGGCTGGGCACGGCGAACATGGTCAGTGGCAGGGGTGCTCAGACGGAATCAGGGCTTGGCAGCGGGCATGCCGTGTTTGGCATGGTCCATCCCAGCCATACCATCCGGCGCGGTGGTGGCCACCGGCAGCTTGAGTTCGAGCTTGCTCTCGACACCTTTGGCGTCTTTGAAGATGAGTGTCACAGGCACCGTGCTGTCTTTGACCAGTTGCTCTTTGAGGTCCATCAGCATGACGTGGTAGCCACCGGGTTTGAGCGCCACCGCCTTGCCTGCGGGCAGATCCAGGCCACCCTTGACCTCGTTCATCTTCATCACACCACCGTCCATTTTCATCTCGTGCACCTGTGCCACACCGGCCACAGGCGAGGCTGCGCCCACCAACTTGGCACCGTCTTTGGCAGTGAGGGTCATGAACGCACCGGAGGCCATCTGGCCTTTGACGGTGGCGCGCGCCCAGGCGTTCTGGACCTCGACGGCGCCCTCAGCAACCGCACTCAACGCCACACTGGCCAACACAGCAGCCATCATCAGAGACTTCAACTTCATGGGATTTCCTTCAGGTTAAGAATGGCACGCTGTGCCGGGAGACAAAGGCGTTTCAGCCGATGCAAACCACACCAAAGCCAGCCTGTGGGGCTGGGGTGTTTTGCGCAAATACTGATTAAATCAGCCTCTAGCCCTTATGCATAAAGGGCCGATAGCTATAGATGGGATAGCTTAGAGCAAGCTGGGCGGGCCACGCGAGGGTGGCGGTGCGGCCGTGAGCGCAGCAAGGCGCGCCGCAGGAATGCTTTGCAGCACCCGGCCCAGCGGCAAAAGTGGCTCAAACACCAGGCTGACAAAGCTGGTTGGCAAACCACCTGTCATACACAGCGGGCAGTGCGCCTGGTCTACCGGGCTGGTGGTCACCGAGCCGTCGTCATGCAACACCACCTTGGCCATGCCGGTCGAGGTGCAGATCAGCAGCTCCTGCTGCGGGTCCACCAGGGGGGATGCCACCGCCACACCCAACGTCAAGGCAAACCACAGCAGCGCCAGTTTGGCGAGCCAGGGGGTGTTGCGCAGGAAGTGCAGAAGGGACATGGTGGCGGATGATAACTTGACCTCAGTCAAGCTCGGCCAGCCATGAGCGATAGCTTGACCTCCGTCAAACCTGGGCGCCCGCGTGGTAACGCGCAAAAAACTGCTGGGTGGCGCTGTGCTGCGGGTTGTCGATCACCTCTTTGGCCGGGCCACTCTCCAACACCACACCGTCGCGCATAAAAACCACCTGGTCAGCCACCTCGCGGGCAAACGCCATTTCATGGGTCACCAGCACCATGGTCATGCCATCAAGCGCCAGTTCGCGGATCACACCCAGCACCTCGCCCACTAACTCAGGGTCGAGCGCCGAGGTCACCTCGTCAAACAACATCACCTGGGGCTGCATGGCCAGGGCGCGGGCAATCGCCACGCGCTGTTTTTGGCCGCCAGAGAGTTGCTCGGGGCGCTGGTCCACCTTGTCTTGCAGGCCCACTTTGGCCAGCAGCGCCTGCGCCCGTTCACGCGCCTGGGCCTTGGGCAAACGCAGCACGGTCAACGGGCCTTCCATCACGTTCTGCAGCACCGTCATGTGCGGAAACAGGTTGAAATGCTGGAACACCATGCCGGTGTTGGCCCGAAAACGTGCCAGCGCCCGGTCGCCGGGCAGGCGGGTGGCATCACCCGAATAGTGCATCTCGTGGCTACCGACCCGGATGCTGCCTTTGTCGGGAATGGTCAGCAGGTTGATACAACGCAGCAGCGTGGATTTGCCCGAACCAGAGGGGCCCAACAGCGCCACCACCGCCCCTTTGTTGATGTGCATATGGATGTCTTTGAGGACCATGTGGTCCCCAAAACTTTTCTGTAACCCGTGGATGTCGATCATGGCGTGGCGTCTGGCGTGTTTCATTGTCAGGTGGGTGGCTTACTTGGCGCGTTGCGACTCCAGCCGACGCACCAGCTTGCTCGCGGGCAACAAAATGGCGATGTACATCAGGGCAATCAGGGTGTAGGCCTCCAGCGGGCGATAGGTTTCGTGCGCCACCGCCTGGCCCTGGTACACCAGATCGGGCAGCGCCAGCACAGAAAGCAGCGAGGTGTTCTTGAGCTGCATGATCGACTGGTTCATCAGCGGTGGGGTCATACGCCGCAAGGCTTGTGGCAATACCACCCGGCGCATCACCTGAAACCGGGTCATGCCCAGCGCCCGTGCGGCATCACTCTGGCCCGCGTCGATCGAGACAATACCGCCCCGGATGATCTCGGAATAAAACGCCCCGCCGTAGAGTGACAACGCCAGGACCGCCGCCACCGAGGCCGTCATGGCCACCCCGATCAACACCGGCAGCGCGTAATAAAACCAGATGATCAACACCAGCACCGGCGTTGCGCGAAACAGCTCCACATACCATGTCAAAGGCAGCGCAAGCAAGCGGGTTTTGGCCAGGCCCCCGATGCCCGCGATCAGCCCGACCGCCATACCCAACACAATACACAGCAGGCTGTAGCCCACGGTGACCATCAGGCCGTTGGCAAACAGCTGGCGGTATTGCCAGAGGTAGCCAAAGTTCCACTCGTACATGCCCTCTCCTTGGTTCAGCGCTGTCTCAAACTTGCCATCAGGGTGCGCCTCAGAACCTCACGATGGCCGGAATCTCTTCACGTTTGATGTTCATGAGTTTGTCCAGATTGCCCAACACGATGGGGTTGATGGCATCGGTGCGACGCAACTCGGCGATCCACTCGTCCACATAGGCGCGCCAGCGCTGGTCTGGCTCCATCCGCAGACCCGCGTTGGTGGAGGTGCTCTTAACAGGTTCAGGCACCACCACCTGGCCAATACCCGGGTTCTTTTTGACAATCCCGGCCGACAGCGTTACCACCAGCGGCTGCACATCGGCACGCCCGGTTTGCACTGCCAGCGTGGCATCGGCCGACTTCTCAAAACGCAGGATCTTGGCCTTGGTGTACATCGTGGTCACCAGGTTGTCGTAGGACGAGCCCACATCCACCGCAATGGTCACCGCCGGTGTGTCCATCTCGGCCCAGGTTTTGGGACTGAAGCCCTTTTTGGCGATCAGGCTGTAGGCGTTGTTGAACAGCGGCTGAGAAAAAGCGATGACTTTCTCGCGCTGCGGCGTCGGGTTCAGACCAAAAAAGATATCGATCTTGTTGGACTGCAGGTCCAGCACCGCGTTGCCCCAGGTGGTCTCGGAAATCTCCAGCTTGGCCCCCAGTTTGGTCGCCAGGTTTTTGGCCAGGTCAATCATGATGCCGCTCCACTCCCCGGTGCCCAGGTCTTTCTGGTAGTTGGGGGCACCACCCGCCACAGCCGCAATGCGCAGGGTTTTGCTGTTGATGATGCGATCCCAGGTGGACAAATCAGCGCCTGCTTGCGCCCAGGCGGGTGCACTCAGCGCGGCCACGGTCAGTGCGGCGGCAGCCAGAACAAGTCGGCGGTGTGGGTGGGTTGTCATCACTTTTCTCCTTCAAAAAAAAGGCAGCTCCGTGCCGGGGGTCAAACAGATTCGTTGTCGGTATAGGCTGCCAGTGCGGTCAAGGCCACCGGGCGCATCGGCCAGCGTGGCACCTCACCGTTGAGCGCACCGGGCTCAAACAGCACCCCGTGCTCTTGTGCCAAGGCGCTGACAGCGTGGGTGCAATACCTTCCCTGGCAGTTGCCCATGCCAAACCGCCCGACCAAACGCAGTTCATGCGCAGACGCAGCCAGCGGCAGGCGTTCAAAATCAGCACGGCGCAAGCCCTCACAACGGCACACCACGGTGTTGGCCGTGGGCACGGAAGGGGGTGTCTGGAACAGCTGGGCCAAGGCGTTTTGCGTTCGCCGGGCGGCAGCGATGGCCTGGTCGAGTTGGGCGTTTTCTGCGCCGGGCTGCCCCAGGGACCGCAGCACCTGCCAGGCAGCGCGGCGACCATCGTCCACCGCCGCGGCCGCACCCAGCACCTCGCGGCAATCCCCGGCGTGCACGATACAGCCCGACTCGTTGTGGCCCGCCTTGGGCAGGCCGGTGGTGTTGGGGCGAAGACCATCGTGCAATGCCAGGTGCTGCACCTGAAACTGGCGTCGAATGCCGCTGTGGTGTTGCCCGGTGACCAGCAGCTGATCAGCCTCTGTGGTGACCGACACCACCTGCCAGCCCATCAGGTAGGGCACACGGGCGCGCCACAGCTCCCGGGCGTACAGCGCAGCTTCTTGCACCTGGGGCCAGCTGCGCAGCGCCTGGATCACCGCGCGGCCCTGCCACCACATCGCGGCCAGCGGCTGGGCATGTTCCAGTACCGCCAAAGGTGGGTTACCCGCCGCAGCCAGTTGGGCTGCCAGCGCCAGCAGCAGCGGGCCACTGCCCGCCAGCACCACCGAGCCAGTTGGCACGCGGCCCGTTTCCTTGAACTGCACCTGCATGCCACCCACCGTGACCACCCCCGGCAGCTCCCAGCCTTCACGCGGGGTCACCTGCTCGACCGCACCTACCGCCAGAATCACCGCCTTGGGCCGCACACTCTGCACCCGCCCCAGCGGCCGGTTGTCGATTAAAAAACGACCATCGCGGTCTACACCGATCAGCACCGATTGCATCTGGTGGGTGATATGTGCCCCTGCCTGCGCCACGGCTTGCATCAAGGCATCGCGTCGGCGGCGCTGGTGTTCTGGCATCACCCACTGGCTGGGGCCGGTACCCACATGGCGCCGGAAAATGGCCCCGCCAACTTGGTCGCGCTGCTCCACCAACAAACTGCTCACGCCATGGCGCGCCAGCTCAGTCGCCGCAGACAACCCCGCCGGGCCAGCCCCCACAACCAGGACATCGGGCAACTGGGTCATGACGTACCCCAAGGCGGGCTGCCCGCCTGCAAAGCGGGCGTCAGGCGCATACCCGGCTGCGCGGGCGTTAAACAAGCCTCCACCGGACTGCCACCGTCCACACACACCAGACAGGCCTGGCAATTGCCGATGCCGCAAAAATAGCGCCCCTGCAGACCACCCACAGCCGCGCCCAGCCGAAACACACCGCTACGCAGCAAGGCAGCGGCAATGCTTTCACCCGGGTCAAACGGAATGACCAATTGGTTCCAGAAAAACGTAGAGGGCTGCGTGTTTTGCATTTTCATTTGCACAAATGTATTTACAAGGATAACAGCTTGCGCATGCCCGTCATCAGGCCAAACCCTTGGGTGGCGCCGGGGCGCCTGCTCAGCTCAGGTCGGCCAGGGGCAAATCACCAAAGCGACCAGGGTCCAAGGCTGAGACATCAAGCTCCCCCACGTCTTCATCGAGCACCATCCTGGCCAGCGCAGAACCCATCACCGGCGCCAGGCAGATGCCATCCCCCTCCATGCCGGTGGCAATGAACAGGCCAGTCAGCGTGGGATGCCGCCCGACAATCGGCAGACCATCCTGGGTACCAATGCGAATGCCGGCAAAAGTGCGGATCACCCGCCTTTGGGCCAGCGCGGGCACCACCGCCAGAGCCTCTCGCAACAAGCTCGAGACGGTATGGATGTCGGTCTGGCGGTCGGCAAACCCGGTCTCGCGGCTGCTGCCAATCAGAAACTGGCCAGTCTCCAGCGGGTCAATCACCAGGCTGGCGCTGCGTTGGCCCAGCACCATCCGTCGTTTGGCCGCCAGGTACCCGGCAGACATCAAAGGCCCGGGCAAAGCCGGGCCCAACAAGGATGCGCGGTCGGTCACGATGAGTTGCCCCTTGCGCGGGATCAACACCTTGTCCAAGCCCACCAAGGCCCCTGTTCCGAGGCCTGCAGCGGCCACCACCATATCGGCTACCAACGCACCATTGGGTGTCACAACACCCACCACGCGCTCACCCGACAGGAGCAAGCGTTGCACCGGGGTAAAACGGTGAATGCTCGCGTTGGCCACGTGCAGCAAGCGATCCACCACACGGTACCCCAGCGCATGCCCATCGTCAGGCACCTTCATGCCCGCCAGCACATGGCGCCCCAGGCCCGGCACCCGTTGCATCAGCTCGGCATGTGTCAGCGGCAGAATGCGCTCACCCAGGTCCATCAAATCGGCACCCTGCTGGGCAATCACGGCCACTTCTTCGTCCGTTCGCGCAAACAGATAGGTGGGACGGGTGTGGTAGATATCGGTCAAGACACCCTGCTGCACCCACTGGTGATAGAGGGCACGCGACGCCTGGGCCAAGCTCATCATGGGGCCCGGGCGTTTGCTGGCCACCGACACCGCACCATCCGACGCGCCCGAAGCCCCTGCTGCGGGGGTATGCGCATCCAGCACCGTGACCCGTGCGCCAAAGCGGCTCAGGAAGAAGGCAATCGATGCGCCCACAATCCCCGCGCCGATGACGATGACATGCGGCGCACGCACAGAGCGGTGAACGTCAGCGTGAAACAAAGTGTTTGAAACCCTTGGCCATGACCAAGCTTAACCGCTGACGCCGCAGCCCGCGCCAGGAAACAAGCATGCCCTGATATCCTGTCGGCCATGAACAGCCTCTTTCACCTTGCCTTCAACGTCAACGACCTGGACCAGACGCGCGCCTTTTACGGCGGTGTGCTGGGCTGCCGCGAGGGCCGCAGCACCAGCACCTGGGTCGATTTCGACTTCTTTGGTCACCAGCTCTCGATGCATCTGGGCGAGCCGTTCAAGACGGCGGCCACAGGACATGTGGGTGAGCATTTGGTGCCGATGCCGCACTTTGGTGTGATCCTGGCCTTGCCCGACTGGCAGGCGTTGGCCGAGCGGCTGCAGGCTGCCCAACTTGACTTCATCCTGGCGCCGCAACTGCGTTTTGCCGGACAGCCCGGCGAGCAGTGGACCATGTTTTTCTGCGACCCGTTTGGCAACCCGATCGAGGTCAAGGGTTTTGCCTCGCTGGACACGGTCTACGCTGCATGAACTACACCTTTGTCTCGGCCACCATCCTGCTGATCCTGATCACCGATCCGATCGGCAACATCCCGATATTTGCCAATGCGCTGAAAAACGTCGCGCCCGAGCGCCGCGCACGGGTCATCCTGCGCGAGATCCTGATCGCCTTTGTGCTGCTGCTGAGTTTCATGTTCATCGGCGACAGTTTTCTGCGGGTGATGAACCTGAGCGAACTGTCCTTGCAGATTGGTGGTGGCGTGATCCTGTTCCTGATCGCGCTGCGCATGATTTTTCCGCCACCCAAGGTGGAGGGCGCCGAGCCGCAGGGTGAACCGCTGATCGTGCCGCTGGCCATCCCTGCCATCGCGGGGCCCTCTGCGCTGGCCACGGTGCTGCTGCTGGTGTCGCAGGCGCCCGAAAAACGCCTGGAGTGGATAGCCGCACTGTGTGTCACCATGACCGTGAGCGCGGTGGTGCTGGTGCTGGCCGAGCGCATCCAGCGTGTGGCAGGTGACCGCTTTGTGGTGGCGCTGGAGCGGCTGATGGGCCTGGTGCTGGTGGCGGTGTCGATCGAGATGCTGCTGCGTGGTGTGCGCACCTTCGCCAAACAGCTGGCAGGCGCCTGAAGCCCAACGCGGATAATCTCAGCGCATCATGCCCGCCCGCTCTGCCATCCAACGCTGGTTGTTGCTGACAGCCGCTGTTGTGCTGGCCCATCTGGCACTGATGGGTCTGGTCTCTGACACCCTGACACCACTGGACCAGGCCGCTCGCGCAGAAAACACGTTTGTGACGCGCACGGTGACCGAGTCCATACCCCTGCAGCCAATGGCTCCCACACCAGTGCAAGCAAGCAAGTCCAAGCCTCAAGCTAAAGCCCGGGTGGCACCGGCGCCTCCACCCCCGCCAGTCAGCTCAGAGTCCGTCATATCGGATACCAGTAACACGGAACTCACGCCCCCCGAAGCTTTGGCGCCAGCCCCGCAGGTGGCAGCCGCAGAACCAGAACCACCTGCGTCAGCGCCTGAATCGATGCCGCAACCCGACACCGCGCCCCCTTCTGCTGCCAAACCGCTGCAGTTCAATCCAGAGCGCCTGAGCGGATCCAAGCGGCTGACCTACACCCTGATGACCAGCAAATTCCCGTTCAGTCTGAATGCCGAGTTGCTGTGGCGCAACCTGGGCGACCACTACAGCGCACGGCTGCGTTACAGCGCCTTTGGCCGGTCACGCATGCAAACCAGCCAAGGGCAGATCACCAGCACCGGGCTGGCGCCAGACCGCTTTGCCGACAAATACCGCAGCGAACTCGCCACCCATTTCAACCGGACACAAGGCACGATCAGCTTCAGCGCCAACACGCCGGAGGCACCCTTGCTGGCTGGCGCACAAGACCGACTGAGTGTGTTGGTGCAACTGGGCGCCTTGGTGGCCAGTGACCCGGCGCACTTTGAACCCGGCACCACCCTGAGCCTGCAGACCGCCGGGCCACGCAATGCCATGGTCTGGCTGTTCACGGTGATGCCAACCGAGGCACTCGAACTGCCGGGGGGCTCACTCCAGACCGTGAAACTGGAGCGCCAGCCGCGTGAGCCCTATGAGCAAAAGATTGAGGTCTGGCTGGCACCCCAGCTGGACTACCTGCCAGCACGCATCCGCGTTACCGATGCCAATGGCGAAAGCGCTGACCAGCAATGGCGATCCACCGAATTGGCGACTGAAGCTGACTGATCAGGCCCAACGCGCTGGGGCTTGAAAAGCCGGGTTTGACACCCAACTGCAGCAACACCTTGAATCAAGCATAATTTGTCCATGCACACCCTTTACGACTCTGACACCTTTTCTGTGACACACATGCTGGCCAATGCCGTGGCCGCTGACGTGCCCACAGACGGCTTGGGGGAAGGTGAGCAACTGCTGATCGTGCCAAGACTGGCTCGCCACGGCTTCGAGATCGTGGACAAACGCAACGGCAAAGAGGTGTACCTCGACGGCTCCTGGGCCGAGCTGTTTCAACAGCATATTTCAGCCTGGCAGCTCAAGACTCCGACCCAGGAAGAAGTCGAAGACACACTTGAGCAATACGCCGAGCTGGCACAAAACCCGGTCATCTTGCATTGATGTCTCCGTCACACGGCGACTTGGTGCGTTCGCTGCTGGCAAATCCGGTCTGCTGATACCTTGTGAAGCCATCTTGGGGCTGACGGGGGCAAACCGTTGGGCAGCCACCCCTTGTTGGCCTGCGACAATATCGCCCCTATGAACCCCGTCTACATCCTCACCCTCTCCTGCCCGGACCGCCTTGGTCTGGTGCACGCGGTCTCCGGCTTTTTGCTGGAACGCAGCGGCAACATCGAAGAAGCCGCCCAGTACAACGACCAGAGCACTGGCTTGTTTTTCATGCGGGTGCAGTTTGCCTGCGCCAAACTCAGCTTTAGCGAGCTCAAGACCCAACTGACCGATTTTGCGGCACCATTTGAGATGCAGTGGCGATTACACGCGCAGGCCGAGCCGATGCGCACAGTGATCATGGTCAGCAAAGAAGGCCATTGCCTCAACGACCTGCTGTTTCGCTGGAAGAGTGGCCTGCTGCCGCTGGACATCCGCGCCATCATCTCCAACCACCGCGAGTTCTACCAGCTGGCGGCCAGTTACAACGTGCCGTTTCATCACCTGCCGGTCACCGCAGCCACCAAGGCGCAGGTCGAGGCCAAGCAGCTGGAGATCATTCAGAACGAAGATGCCGAACTGGTGGTGCTGGCGCGTTACATGCAGATCCTCAGCAACGATCTGTGCCGCGCTTTGTCTGGCCGCGCGATCAATATCCACCACTCGTTCCTGCCCAGTTTCAAAGGGGCCAAACCCTACTACCAGGCGCATGACCGCGGTGTGAAGCTGATTGGTGCCACAGCCCACTATGTGACCGCCGACCTGGACGAAGGTCCGATCATCGAGCAGGATGTGGCCCGTGTTGACCACAGCAAAACCGTGGAAGATTTGACTGCATTGGGCCGCGACACCGAGAGCCAGGTGCTGGCCCGTGCCGTCAAATGGCACAGCGAACACCGGGTGCTGCTCAACGGCCACAAAACCGTGATTTTCAAATAGTTGTGCGCTGTGGTTCAGGCCTGCGCCTCAGCGCCAGGCCTGTTTCACGCAACTGTCATGGCGGGCCGCCATAGTGGCGTTTTCATCAACGATGTCAACATCACCTATGACACCCACCACCAAACTTGGTTTGAACCTGGCTGCTGCCACACTGCTCACACTCCCGCTCTCGACGTGGGCACAACAGGCCTACCCGGCCACCCTGTCAGGTCATGCGGTGCTACCCGCAGCCAGTTTTGTTGCAGCCCCCAAGGACGCACCAACCGACCTGCTAACCAGCGGCAAATTCACCACTGGCGCCCGGGTGGACAAACTGGCCAGTATTGAAGGCCTCTCAGCGGGCCGCCCAACCGGCATCTCTCTGCCTTTCAAGGGCCAGCCGCTACAAGGGCATTCGGGCATCAAACACATGCCAGACGGCAGCTTCTGGATCCTGACGGACAACGGCGCCGGTTCCAAGGCCAACTCGCCTGACTTTGCGCTGTACCTGAACCACTACAAAGTGGACTTCAAAACAGGTCAATTCAAGCGCCTCGACACCATCTTCCTGCACGACCCGGACAAAAAAGTACCGTTTCGCATCGTGCACGAAGGCTCCAAGGCGCGTTACCTGACCGGCTCGGACTTCGACACCGAAAGTTTCCAGTTTGCGGGCGGCGCCTTGTGGATTGGTGACGAGCTGGGCCCGTTCCTGATCAAGGCCGACCTGAAAGGCAAAGTGCTGGCAGTGTTTGAAACCCAGGTTGATGGCAAAGTGGTGCGTTCCCCCGACCATCCCGCAGTCACCACACCCGGCGCGCCCAACCAGGAGGTCAAATTCCAGGTGCGCCGCTCCAAAGGCTTTGAGGGCATGGCAGCGTCCAAAGACGGCAGCAAGTTGTACGCGCTGCTTGAAGGTGCGCTGTGGGATGAAGCCAACAAAGCGCCCGAAGTGCTGGACGGCAAGCAGTATCTGCGCGTGCTCGAGTTCGACGTGAAGTCCGAGCAATGGACCGGGCGCCACTGGAAATATGTGCTCGAAGCCAACCACCACGCCATTGGTGACTTCAACATGGTCAACGACACCACCGGCCTGATCATCGAACGCGACAACGGCGAAGGCACGACTGACAAAGCCTGCCCTGAAGGCCAGAAGCGCAAAGACTGCTTCCACGACTTGGCCAAGTTCAAACGGGTCTACAAGATCGAACTGAGCGAAGCCAACGTGGGCGGCCCGCTGCGCAAGATCGGCTACATCGACCTGATGGCCATCGCCGACCCGCACAAGCTGGCACGCAAACCTCTGAACGACGGGGTGCTGACCTTCCCGTTCTTCACGATTGAGAACGTGGATGTGGTGGATGACACCCACATCGTGGTTGGCAATGACAACAACCTGCCGTTCTCCAGCAGCCGCGAGCCCAACAAGGCGGACGACAACGAGCTAGTGTTGCTGGAAGTAGGTGAATTCCTGCGCGCCAAGTGAAACACGGCCTCACGGCCGGATGGTGCTGAACAGCGCCAGCGGCTGACGCAGCAACAGGGAGTGAGGCCGCGCCGGGCAGCGGTCAGATGTCAGGCAAAGGGGGCAGACGGCGTGGTGTTGGCCATAACCTCGCCCAGCCGAATGGCACCACCCGGCTGCCAAGTCGGATTGAAGCTTAGCGGGCCCTCGGGGAACAACATCACCACCGTGGAACCAAGCAAAAACCGGCCCATCTCCTCGCCCTGCTTGAGGGAAATGCTATTATTTTCATAACTCCACTGCGTCAGCTGACCACTGCGCCTGGCGTTCACCACCCCATGCCAGACGGTGGCCATGCTGCCCACAATGGTGGCACCCACCAGCACCAGCACAAACGGCCCGCGCGGGCCATCAAACACACACACCACCCGTTCGTTGCGCGCAAACAGTCCCGGCACACCACGCGCCGTTGCCGGATTGACCGAAAACAGGTCCCCCGGCACATAAATCATGCGGCGCAACACCCCGTCACACGGCATATGAATGCGGTGGTAGTCGCGTGGACTGAGGTACAGCGTGGCAAAGTGGCCATCCTTGAACTGGGCGGCCAGACTGGCATCGCCGCCCACCAGGGCGGTACAGCTGTAGCTGTGGCCCTTGGCCTGAAAAATCTGCTGACCCTGGATCGGGCCAAACTGGCTGATGGCGCCGTCCACCGGACAAATCAGCTCGGCCTGCGCCAGCGGGCGTGCGCCGCTTTGTAATTCACGGGTGAAAAAGTCGTTGAAGCTGGCGTAACTGGCGATGTCCGGGTTCGCTGCCTCGGCCATGTTGACCCGGTAACGTTTCACAAACCAGGCGATCAGCGCGGTGGTCACCGAGCCGCCCTGCCAACTGGCCACCTTCCCTGCTAAGGCCGTGAGGGCCTGCTTGGGCAACAGGTACTGCGAAAGCACGGCAAGACGTTCAGACATGGGACAAGGTGGGGAGTGAATGGGGAAAGGCATTCTATCGGCCGGCCTGCCAGACAGATGGCAAGCCCAATGCCAAAATGCCAACCAGCCCGGCGCACCTGCGTAACGCCCAACCAGAGCACGACCCCACCATGAACACCCCCGCCTACACCGCCCTGACCCACACCTTTACCCGCCTGTACCGTTTGGGCCACCTGGGCGCCTTGGCTGGCTGGGACCAGGCGGCGATGATGCCGCCCAAAGGCAACGCCGCCCGGGGTGCGGCGCTGGCCGAATTACAGGTGGTGATGCACCAGATGCTGGCTGATGTGCGTTTGCCCGGTCTGCTGCAAAGTGCCAGCGCCGAGCCCCTGGATGCGCTGCAGCAGGCCAACCTGCACGAGATGCGGCGCGACTGGACCTTGAGCACCTGTTTACCCGAGCGCCTGGTGCAGGCCCAGAGTCTGGCCACATCCCGCTGTGAACATGCCTGGCGCAGCCAGCGTCAGAACAACGACTGGACCGGTTTTCTGGGTAACTTCCGCGAGGTGGTGAACAACGCGCGGGAAGAAGCACAGATCCTGTCCCAGGCCCAAGGCATCAGCCCCTTTGATGCCCTGATGGACAAGTACGAGCCCGGCAGCCGCAGCGCCGACATCGACACCTTGTTTGATGATGTCAAAACCTGGTTGCCCGATTTGGTGCAGCAGGTGTTGGCCAAACAAGCCAGCGAGCCCGTGTTGGCACCTGTTGGCCCCTTCCCCGTGGAACAACAGCGGGCGCTCGGGGTCGATCTCATGGGGCTGCTCGGTTTTGACTTTGAGGGTGGGCGGCTGGATGTGTCCGCCCACCCGTTTTGCGGCGGTGTGCCCGAGGATGTGCGCATCACCACCCGCTACACCGAGGCCGACTTCATGCGCAGCATGATGGGCGTTGTGCACGAAACCGGCCACGCGCGTTACGAGCAGAATCTGCCCGCAGACACCCGCCATCTGCCGGTTGGCCGGGCACGCTCGATGGGTCTCCACGAGAGCCAGAGTTTGCTGTTCGAGATGCAACTGGGCCGCAGTGCCGCGTTTCTGCAACTCATCGCACCCCGCATTGCCCTACACCTGGGCCACCAGGCCGCCTTCGAAGCCGACAACCTGGCTCGCCTCTATACCCGGGTGCAGCCCGGCTTGATCCGGGTGGACGCGGACGAGCTGACCTACCCGGCCCATGTCATCCTGCGTTATGAGATTGAGCGGGATCTGATCAATGGCCTGATGGCACCCGAGGACATTCCGGCCCAGTGGGATCAGAAAATGGGGCAATACCTCGGCCTGGACACACGAGGCAATGTCAAAGACGGCTGCCTGCAGGACATCCACTGGCCCAGTGGCAGCTTTGGTTATTTCCCGAGCTACACGCTCGGCGCCATGTATGCAGCACAGTTTTTTGCTTGCATCCGGCGCGCCCACCCCGACCTGGACACACGGGTAGCAACAGGCGATCTTTCTCCGATCTTTGACTGGCTGCAACAGCACATCTGGCAGCAGGCCAGCCGCAGGCCCACCCAGGACCTGGTGCTACAAGCCACCGGCGAAAAACTCAACCCACAGCACTTTCGCTCGCATCTGGAACAGCGTTATCTGTAGCGCGCAAGGCCCGTCCTGCCGCCCTCAAACGGGGGTGGAACGGCACAACAACCCAGCAGCATCCAGAACGGGTGAGCGATACACTTCCATCGACAAACTTCGATAGGGATGGCCATGAGTCTCTTGCGGATCTTCAAACAATTCACCCGTTCCATTGCGACTGTGTTGGGACTGATGTGTCTGATGGTGGATCTGTCCGGAGCCCAGGCACTTGAGAAACCGGGTGATAAGGTGGTGCTGACACTTTCCGGTCAGATCAACCGGGTGAACGAGGGCAAAACAGCGGCATTCAGCCTGCTGATGCTGAGCAGATTGCCGCAACACACCGTGTTCACCAAGTCGCCTTGGTACCCGGCGGGCGCCGAATTCACCGGCCCGTTGCTGCGCGATGTGCTGCGTGCTGTGGGTGGCCAAGGCAAAACCATCACAGCGTATGCACTGAACGACTACAAAACCGAGATCCCCTTGGAGGACGCCCTCAAGTACGACGTGATCCTGGCCCGTCTGATGAATGGCCAAGCCATGGCCGTGCGCGACAAAGGACCCTTGTTTGTGGTTTACCCGTTTGATGCCGTCGCCGAGTTGCGAACCCAGGTGTATTACAACCGCTCGGCCTGGCAAGTGAACCGCCTGCACATCCACTGAGGCAGCACAAGCACCATGGGCAGCGCACTGATGAAACGCAACAAGCTGCTTCTGCTCCTGGTGGCGGGCCTGGCGACGCTGTATGTCGCGATCGCGGTCTTGCAGGTGCGCCAGACCGACAGCCTGCAGCGTGTCATGCTGCGCAACGACCGTGAAGCCCTGTGGACCTTCCTGCAGTTGGAGAGTGAGTACCTGCGCTTCAGCAACGCCCTGGACCTGCGCCAGCTGGATCCGCAAAACCTGCCCGCCGACAGCTTGCAGCTGCGTTTTGACATCTTCGTCAGCCGGGTCAATGCGCTGGACGGCACCGGCATGCGTGAACTGATCGGGGATGCAGCCTCCTTCGACGAAGCCAAGACCCTGATCCGGCAATTTGTCCAACATGCCGACGCGGTGTTGTCGAGGTCACCGGCCAACACAGCTAAAGCACTGCCCGCGCTGCGGCGTGAGCTCGACACCCTCAAAACACCGATCCGGGAGTTGTCGATCCGTGCCGGCCAAACCTCGGCCTTGTTGGTGGATGCCCGCACCAAGGAGATCAAGACACAGCTGCAGGTGTCTGCGGCCTTGACGGCTTTTTTGTGTGTACTCACGCTGTTGTTTGCGCTGGCGATGCTGCGCCAGCACCGTCGCCGTATCGCGGCACAGGCGCTGAACCTGCAGGGTCAGATGGCACTGGCCAGTCTGACGGCACGCCAGGAGAAAGACGCAGCACTTCGGGTGGTGCAGGACGAGTTGCAGGAAATCACCGAGGCCCTGCCCCTGGCCATTTTCAGGGCGCGCCGCGACCCGGCGGGCCACCTGGTTTTGACCTACCTGAGCCATCAGATTGAGGCACTGTGGGGTGAGACCGCACAGGCCATGCTTGACGACGTCAGCTTGTTCATCCGCCGGGGTCACCCAGAGGACATGCGTGCGCTCAAGCGCTGCATTGACGCCTCGGCCGACACCATGGCACCCTGCAGCCAGGATATGCGCATCCAGCACGCACCCGATCAGTGGCACTGGGTCAACTTGGCAGCCTCGCCCAAGCGACAGGACGATGGCAGCATCCTCTGGACCGGCTTCATCCAGAGCATTGATGCCCTCAAACAACGTGACGACAAAGTGCAGGAGGTGCTGGCACAGCAAACTGTGCTGTTTGACAACATCCCTTCGGGCCTGGTGTTTTCTGCCGACGGTCTGATCCGGCAAATCAACACCGGTTTTGCGGGCATGGTTGGTGCCCCGCCCGCCGACCTGATCAACCACAGTGCGGCTTTCCTGTTTGGCAGCCGCGAGGCACAAGATGCTTTTAACGCCCGCGTGGTGCCGCAGCTCAATGAGGGGCTTCGAGTGGTCGAAGAAGGTGTTTACCACCGCTTTGACGGCACCCCGTTCCATGCCCGGCTGGCGGGTCGCCGGGTGACTGTCCGCGGCTTTGACCGCGCCACGATCTGGGTGGTCGAGGACATCAGCGAGCGCCAACAGATGGCGTCGCAGCTGGCCAACCAGGCCCGGTTCCAGAGTGCACTGATCGACACCATCCCCTACCCGGTGTTTTACAAAGGCGCCGATACCCGCTTTTTGGGGGTCAACCGTGCCTATGAGGAGTACATGGGTATCCAGCGCGAGAGCCTGCTGGGCAAACGCGTGCTGGATCTGGACTACTTGCCAGAAGCCGACCGCACCACCTACCAGGCCGAGGATGAAGCCACCATTGCCCAATGCAGCCGGGTGCAGCGCGAAATGCTGATCCCGTTTGCCGATGGCCGCCTGCACGAGACCCTGTATTTTGTGGCCGGTTTTGCAGATGCAAACGGCACACCGGCCGGACTGGTGGGCACCTTTGTTGACATGGCCGAGCAAAAGGCCGCCGAACGTGCCATCACCGAAGCCGCGCAGGAACAGAAGGTGATTTTTGAGGCCGTCAGCCTGGGCGTGCTGCTCACCGTCCAACGCCAGATCAAACGCTGCAACAGCGCGATGGAGACCATGTTTGGGTATGCGCCGGGTGCTCTGCTGGGGCAATCTACCGAAGTCCTCTACAGCGACTCCAGCGCCTTTGAGCAGATCGGCCAGTTGGCCTATGCCGCGATTGAACAGGGTGAGCTGGCGTTTTATGAGGCGCAGTACCGGCGCAATGACGGCAGCCTGTTCTGGGCCAGCGTCCATGGTCGGGCACTGGACATGGCACACCCGGACTGGGGTTGCGTCTGGGTTTTTGAAGACATCACCCCCAAGAAACTGGCGGCCCAGGAATTACAACGCGCCAAAGAGGCGGCCGACGCCGCCAGTCTGGCCAAGGGCAACTTCCTGGCCAACATGAGCCACGAAATCCGCACCCCGATGAACGCCATCATCGGCATGTCGCACCTGGCTTTGAAAACCGAGCTGACACCGCGCCAGCACGACTACGTCAGCAAAATCCAGCAAGCGGGCCAGCAACTGCTGGGCATCATCAACGACATCCTGGACTTCTCCAAGGTCGAGGCTGGCATGCTGACGGTGGAACAGATCCCGTTCGAGCTGGACAAGGTCTTGCAGAACGTGGCCACCGTCATCGTCGACCGCGCGAGTGCCAAAGGGCTGGAGATCATTTGTGATGTGGCAGCTGACGTGCCCCAGAACCTGATCGGCGACCCGCTGCGCCTGGGGCAGGTGCTGATCAACTACGCCAACAATGCGATCAAGTTCACAGAACACGGCGACATCAGCATTGTGGTGCGCCTGGCAGACGGGGCCTCCACGCCCGGCTTGCTGCGCTTTGAGGTGCGAGACACCGGCATTGGCCTGACCCAGGAGCAGATCGGTCGCCTGTTCCAAAGCTTCCAGCAGGCCGACAGCTCCACCACCCGCAAATATGGCGGCACCGGCCTGGGTCTGGCCATCAGCAAGAACCTGGCCGAGCTGATGGGTGGCACCGTGGGTGTGGACAGCACACCTGACGTGGGCTCCACCTTCTGGTTCACCGCCCGTTTGGGTCTGGGAGAGGCCAAACCGCGCCTGCATTTGTCGCGGCTCGACCTGCAGCGCCAACGCATCCTGGTGGTGGATGACAACGAACACGCAGCCCATGTGCTCAGTGATCTGCTGGGCTCATTTGGTTTTGTGGTCGAGACCGTCCTGAGTGGTGCTGCCGCCATCGAATACGTCACGCAGGAAGCCAGCCATCAACAAGGCTTTGACTTTGTTTTGCTCGACTGGCAGATGCCCGGCATGGACGGAGTGGAAACCGCCCGCCGCATCCAGAACCTGGGGCTGGCCACCCTGCCACACCTGGTGATCGTTACAGCGTATGGCCGCGAAGAGGTGATACGCAGCGCCCACGACGTGGGTATTGACGACATCCTGGTCAAACCGGTGGGTGCCTCGCTGTTGTTTGACACCATGCTGCGCCTGTTGGGTCACCACACCAACCAAGCCGGGCTGACGCCTGCGGCCCACGACAGTGCCGCCCTGGATGCCCAACCCGCTCCACTGCGCGGTGCACGCCTCCTTGTGGTGGAGGACAACGAACTGAACCAGCAGATTGCCTTGGAGTTGCTCGGTGATGCCGGTTTTGCGGTGGACCTGGCCGGAGACGGCCAAATCGCCCTGACCATGCTGGCCCAGATGCAGCAAGTCGGCAGCCCGTATGACCTGGTCCTGATGGACATGCAAATGCCGGTGATGGACGGCCTGCAGGCCACCCTTGAGATCCGAAAGAACCCTAGCCACGCCGATCTGCCCGTGGTGGCGATGACGGCCAATGCCATGGAAGACGACCGCCAGCGCTGCCTGGCTGCGGGCATGAACGACTTTGTCACCAAACCGATTGAGCCACTGGATCTGTGGCGGGCGCTGGTGCGCTGGATTCGCCCACGCGAGGGCCTGGGCCAGCCGGTGACCCAGCAGCGCCAGACCTGGACACCCACCGCGGAGGACGAAGACCTCCCGCCACAGATCCCCGGGATCGACCTGCGCCTGGGGCTGCGCCATACCATGGGCAAAAAACCCTTGTACCTGAGCCTGCTGCGCCGCTTTGTGCGTGGCCAGCAGGCTGGCCTGCGCCCGATTGAGCAGGCGCTTCAGGCCGGTGACACCCCCGCCGCCGAACGGCTGGCGCACACCCTCAAAGGACTGGCTGGCAACATTGGCGCCAGCGCCCTGCAGGCGGCCATGGAGAAGGTGGAAACCGCTGTTCGCGACAAAGCGCCGCAGACCACCGTGCACAGCCTGCTGGCCCCTGCAGCAGACCTGTTGACAGAACTTCTGAGCCAGATCCAAGCCCACCTGCCTGAGCCAGCCGCCCCACCCGCGAGCATCGTGGTGGACCCGGCACAAGGCCAGGTGATTTGCCAACAGCTGCAAGCCCTTCTGGCTTACGATGACCCGCAAGCGATGGAGCTGCTGCGGGACCACGCCCCTTTGCTGCAAGCGACATTGGGGGCCAGCTATCACAGCATCAGAACCGCTGTGGATGACTTCAATTTTGAAGAAGCTCTGCGCGAGCTGACATCTGCGACCACCCAGGCCAAGATTCCTCTTTGACACACAACCGCTGACCATGAACAAATCTGTCCACACAGGCAAATCCACCATTCTGGTGGTGGATGACACCCCCGAAAACCTGACGCTGATGTCCACCCTGTTGAAAGACAGCTACCAGGTGCGGGCTGCCAACCATGGTGAGCGGGCACTCAAGATTGCGTTCTCAGACCAGCCGCCAGACCTGATCCTGCTCGACATCATGATGCCCGACATCGACGGCTACGAAGTCTGCCGCCAGCTCAAGGCCCAGGCGGCTACCCGCGATATCCCGATCATTTTCCTGACCGCCCGCTCGGACATGGAGGACGAACAAAAGGGCCTGGCACTCGGTGCGGTCGACTACATCACCAAACCGATCAATCCGCCCATCGTGCTGGCGCGGGTGGCGGCGCAACTCTCGCTCAAGGCCCGCACCGATTTCCTGCGTGAAAGAAACGACTTCCTGCTGGAGAAAAACGACTTCCTGCTGGAGAAAAACGACTTCCTGCACGACAAGAATGCATTTCTGGAGCACGAGGTGGCCCGACGCACCGAAGAAGTCACCGCGATTCAGGATGTCACCATTCTGGCCATGGCCTCGTTGGCCGAAACCCGCGATTCAGAGACCGGCAACCACATCCGGCGCACCCAGAACTATGTCAAGGCCCTGGCTGAAAACCTCAAAACCCACCCGCGTTTTGCCCACTTTCTGAGCGACCACAACATCCAGATGTTGTTCAAGTCAGCGCCCTTGCACGACATTGGCAAGGTGGGTATCCCGGACCGCATCCTGCTCAAACCGGGCCGTTTCACGCCCGAAGAGTTCGAGATCATGAAAACCCATACCACCCTGGGGCGTGATGCCATCGCCCACGCCGAGGCCTCGCTCGGCACCCGGGTTGAGTTCCTCACCATGGCCAAGGACATCGCCCTGTTCCACCAGGAAAAATGGGACGGCAGCGGTTACCCGGCCGGTTTGCAGGGGGACGCCATTCCGATCTCGGCGCGCCTGATGGCCGTGGCCGATGTGTATGACGCCTTGATCAGCCGCCGCGTGTACAAGGAAGGTATGCCGCATGAGCGCGCGGTCGAGATCATCGAGCAAGGGCGGGGCAAACACTTCGACCCAGACCTGGTGGACTGCTTTCTGAGCATCCAGGGCGAATTCCAGGCCATTGCCTTGCGGTTTGCCGATTCTGACATCGACATGCACAAAAAATCGATCTACCTCAGCTTGGCATCAGCCAGCACGGCGAGCTGACAGAGGCCCTGTAGCGCCGTTTGGCTCACGCGGCGCCTGCCACAATGCAGGCATGTCTGCCGCCCGCATTCCCCCTGTCCAATGCCTGCTGACCTTTGAGGCGCTGGCGCGCCTGCGCAGTGTGACCCAGACCGCCGAGGAACTGTGTGTCACCCCCAGCGCAGTGAGCCACCGTGTCAAACAGCTCGAGCAGATCATCGGCACCAAGCTGTTTGGCCGCGCCGATTTTTCGCTGACCATCGAAGGGGTGGAGTACCTGGCGCATGTGCGCGAAGGGCTGGCGATGCTGCAGCGTTTTCCAAGCTCGGCCATGGCACCAGGCAAACGCAAGCTGCGCCTGGCGGTGACGCCCACTTTTGCCCGCTCGATCCTGATCCCGCGCCTGCGCCAGTTCACCGAGGCCTACCCCGAGATTGACCTGACGCTGCAGGTCTCGATCCCGCTGCTGGACGTGGTGGCTGAAGACGCCGACCTGACGATCCGTTTTGGCGCCGGCCGTTACGCCGACATGGAATACACCTGCCTGACCAAGGACGATGTCACCCCGCTGGCGTCCCCGGCCTATGTGCGTGAACACGGGCCGTTCGAGGTGGCGCAAGACCTGGCAGGTGAGACCCTGCTGCGCAGCCCACTGGAGCCCTGGCGCACCTGGTTTGCAGCGAACGGCCTGGACTGGCCCGAGCCGGTGGACGGCTCCCAGTTCAACGACATCGGCCTAATGTGTGACGGCGCCGCCGCTGGCATGGGCATTGGCCTGATCCGCCTGAAACTGGCCCAGCCCTGGCTCGACAACGGCTCCTTGGTGCGCCTGGGCCACAGCAGCGTGTTCAGCACCAACGTGCCCAGCCCCCACGCGCATTACCTGTGCTGGCGCACCGGCATGATGGACCGCTGGGAATGTGCCGCCTTTGCCGAATGGCTCAAAACCAGCCCGGCCTGAGTTGGATGTCAAAAGTGCTTCCAGCCCTTATTTTTAAAGGGGCAACAGCTATGTTTGTCAGAGTGTTTTTATTTCAAGCGCTGTTGCAAAAATCATCACACCCCAGGCGCGCACAAGGGTTTAGAGTCACCCCCTGACCACACAGCTCCGCCAAAGCACCGCCATGAACAGTCCCGTTGCTGCCATCAACACCACACCACTACAAAGATCAGAGCGACAAGCCCAGGTTGTCAAAGGGCTACAAGCCGATTTGCCACCACACGCCTTGCTCTGGCAGGCCGAAGACACCACCCCCTACGAATGTGACGGCCTGACCGCCTACCGCCAACGCCCGCTGGTGGTCGCCTTGCCCGAGAACGAAGCCCAGGTGCAAGCCGTGCTGCGCACCTGCCACCGCCTGGGTGTGCCGGTGGTCGCGCGTGGTGCAGGCACAGGCCTGTCCGGCGGCGCCTTGCCCCACGCATTGGGGGTCACCCTGTCGCTGGCCAGGTTCAACAAGATCCTCAAGATCGACCCCAAGGCCCGCACCGCCACCGTGCAATGCGGGGTGCGCAACCTGACCATCAGCGAAGCCGTGGCAGGGCTGGGTCTGTATTACGCGCCCGACCCGTCGAGCCAGATCGCCTGCACCATCGGCGGCAATGTGGCTGAAAACTCTGGGGGTGTGCATTGCCTCAAATATGGCCTGACACTGCACAACGTGCTCAAAGTCAAAGGTTTCACCGTGGCGGGTGAGGAGATAACCCTGGGTTCCGCTGCGCTGGACACACCCGGACTGGACCTGCTGAGTGTGGTGATTGGCTCCGAGGGCATGCTCGCGGTGGTGACCGAGGTCACCGTCAAACTCATCCACAAACCGCAGTTGGCGCGCTGCATCATGGCCAGTTTTGACGACATGCGCAAAGCCGGTGACGCGGTCGCCAGCCTGATTGGCGCGGGCATCATCCCGGCCGGGCTGGAGATGATGGACAAACCCATGACCGCTGCGGTGGAAGACTTTGTGCACGCCGGCTACGACCTGACGGCCGAGGCGATTCTGCTGTGTGAGAGCGACGGCACACCCGAAGAGGTCGAGGAAGACATTGGCCGCATGAGCGCCGTGCTGCGTGGCTGTGGTGCCACCGCGATTGCGGTCAGCCGGGACGAGGCCGAGCGCCTGCGCTTCTGGAGCGGGCGCAAAAACGCCTTTCCAGCGAGCGGGCGCATCAGCCCCGACTACATGTGTATGGACAGCACCATCCCCCGCAAACGCCTGGCCGATCTGCTGCTGGCGATCCAGGAGATGGAAAAACGCTACGGCCTGCGCTGTGCCAATGTCTTCCATGCCGGTGACGGCAACCTGCACCCACTCATCATGTTTGACGCCAACGACCCCGATCAGCTGAAACGTTGTGAGCTATTTGGTGCCGAGATTCTGGAGACCAGCGTCGCCATGGGTGGCACGGTGACCGGGGAGCACGGTGTCGGTGTCGAGAAACTCAACAGCATGTGTGTGCAGTTCAGCGCCGAAGAAAACGAGCAGATGTTTGGTGTCAAACGTGCGTTTGACCCGCCCGGCCTGCTCAACCCCGGCAAGGTCATCCCGACCCTGCAACGCTGTGCCGAGTACGGCAAGATGCTGGTGCGCAACGGCCAGCTCAGCCACCCCACCCTATCACGTTTTTAATAGCAAACTATGCAAGCAATACAAGGGCTAGCATGCCTTTTGGCCATGCAGTCTCTGGGTGAACTCCTGTCCCGCGGTTTCCATCTTCCCATTCCCGGTCCGGTGATCGGCATGCTGCTGTTGCTGCTGGCCCTGCGCTGGCCCAAGGTGCGCCAGCCGGTGGCCAGCTGCGCGGGCTTTTTGTTGTCGCACCTGTCGCTGCTGTTTGTGCCGGTGGGGGTGGGCGTCATGACCCACCTGGACCTGCTCGAACATTTTGGGGTACGCATGCTCGCGGTGGTGGTGCTGTCGACCTGGATCGGCCTGGGCACCACCGCACTGGTCTTGCGCGCCATCAGGAAAGCCAACGATGCCTAAATTTGTCGAACTCTGGATCTATTTGTCAGCCACGCCGCTGTTCGGGCTGACCGCCACCCTGGTGGTCTACGTGCTGGCCCAGGCGGCCTATGTTCGCCTGCACCAGGCGGCGTGGGCCAACCCGGTGTTGTGGTCGGTGATTGTGCTGGCCTGTCTGTTGGGGCTGACCGGGGAGGACTACCAGACCTATTTCTCAGGCGCGCAATTCATCCATTTCCTGCTGGGCCCGGCGGTGGTGGCACTGGCCTGGCCGCTGTGGGAGCGCCGCACCGAGCTGCTGCTGCGCTGGCGGGCGCTGTTGCTGGCGGCCCTGGTCGGTGGCGCGGCAGCCAGCAGTTCGGCGTTGGCTTTGGGCTGGGCCATGGGGCTGCCGCACGATGTGGTGTTGTCACTTGCGCCGAAGTCGGTGACCTCGCCGGTGGCGATGGGGATTGCCGACAAGATCGGTGGCATTCCTGCGCTGGCGGCGGTGTTTACCGTGATCACCGGCATGGTGGGTGCCCTGAGTGGCAAGGCGCTACTGAGCTGGCTCAAGGTGCCACCCACCGCACACGGCTGGATGTCGCAGGGCTTTGCCTTGGGAACAGCAGCACACGGCATTGGCGCTGCACGTGCTTTGCAGGTCAACGCCGATGCCGGCGCTTATGCCGGTCTGGCACTGGGCTTGCAAGCGGTGCTGGCGTCCCTGTTGATACCGCTGCTGTTCTGGCTGTTTTGAACCTCAGACGCGCTGGTTGAGGCGCCGGGCGGGTTCGTCATCCGCCAGAATTGCTTGCGCCCAAGGGGTGAGCTTGCTGGTGTCGGCACGCAACACCTCTTGCTTGACCGCCAGAATCTGCGCCGGATGCATCGAAAAACTGCGCAAGCCAAAACCCAGCAGCAACTTGGTCAGACTGATGTCTCCGGCCATTTCGCCACAGACGCTCACCGTCTTGCCCTGCAGCCGCCCCTCTTCGATGGTGCTGGCCACCAGCCGCAACACAGCCGGGTGCAAGGGGTCGTAGAGATGCGCCACCGACTCGTCGGCACGGTCGATCGCCAAGGTGTACTGGATCAGGTCGTTGGTGCCGATGGACAAGAAGTCAAAGTACTTCAAGAACACCTTGAGTGTCAAGGCGGCGGCCGGGATCTCGATCATGGCGCCAATTTTCACGTTGCCATAACTCACGCCCCGGTTGTCCAACTGCACCCGGGCATGGTCGATCAAGGACATGGTCTGGCGGATTTCGCTGGCATGCACCAGCATCGGAATCAGCAAATGCACCGGGCCATGCACTGCGGCCCGCAAAATGGCGCGCAGCTGGGTCAGGAACATGGCCGGTTCGGACAGGCTCCAACGGATGGCGCGTAAACCCAGCGCCGGATTGAGGTGACCGATGTCCCGCGCGGTGTCGTCCAGCGGCTTATCGGCACCAATGTCCACCGTGCGGATGGTGACCGGCAGGCCTTGCATGCCTTCGATGGCGCGCCGGTAGGCCTGGTACTGCTCCTCTTCATTGGGCAACTTGCCGTGACGCCCCATGAACAGGAATTCACTGCGAAACAGGCCCACCCCCATCGCCCCCGCCTGGACGGCGGCAGCCGCGTCGTCGGGCATCTCGATATTGGCCAGCAGCTCGACTTTCTGGCCATCCAGCGTGACAGCTGGGGTGTGTCGCAAACGTGCCAGGCGCCCCCGGGCCAATTCACCCTGGCGTTGTTTGAAGCCGTATTCAGCCAAGATGATGGGCGAGGGATCAATCACCGCCACACCGGCATCCCCGTCCACGATGACCCAGTCGTCCTGTCGGATCAACTGGCTCGACAACCTCGCGCCCACCACAGCGGGGATGTCCAGACTGCGCGCCACAATCGCGGTGTGTGATGTCTTACCCCCCACATCGGTGATGAACCCGGCAAAAATGCTCTGCTTGAACTGCAGCATGTCGGCCGGTGACAGGTCATGCGCGACCAAGATCAGGGGCACATCGACCGTGTCGTCCAGCAGCAGGTCTTGTTGCGAGGATTTGCGACCACCGCGCCCGAGCGGCTGGATCAGTGGGGAGGAAATGCCCCGCATGGCACGCAAGATACGCTCCGTGATCTGCTCCAGGTCGGACTTGCGCTCACGCAGGTACTCGTCCTCCATTTCGTCAAATTGGCGGCCCACCACCTCCAGCTGGCTGGTCAGCGCCCATTCGGCGTTGTAGAGCCGGTCTTTGATCCAGTGTTTGACACCTTGTGTCAGCTGCTCGTCCTGCAGCAGCATCAGGTGCACCTCCAGCAGGGCCGCCAACTCGTGTGGCGTGTCCTTGGGCCCCATTTGGCCAATGCTGGTCTGCAGCCGGTGGATTTCCGCAATCACCGCATCACGACCATCACGTACCCGGTTGATTTCAGCAGCGACCTGCGTTGGTTCGATGAAGTAATGGGCGACGTCCAGGCGGCTCGAGGCTACCAGCACCGCACGCCCGATGGCGATGCCCCGTGCGACTGGCAATCCATGGATGGCAAACGTCATAGGTGGGACACCTGGGTCATTTATTCACCCTCGCCAAATTTGTCATTGATCAGGGCCAACAGCGCGTCCATGGCCTCTTGCTCACGTTCCCCGCTGGTTTCTACGCCAACCTCCACCCCCTGCCCGGCCGCCAGCATCATGACACCCATGATGCTTTTTGCGTTGACACGGCGGTCACCGCGTGACATCCAGACTTCACACGGAAAGCTGCCAGCCAACTTGGTCAATTTGGCCGAGGCGCGGGCATGTAAACCCAGTTTATTGCTGATAGTCGTGGTCGTTTTGATCATGTGGTCTTCGTTTTTGATTCTGGGGTGCGGTCACGGCCACCTGCATCACACCTTGTGTCCCGCCAGCCAAAACCCGCGCCACCAAGGCATCCATGGCTTCCTGTCGGTAGGTCACGGCCCGCAACAACATGGGCAAATTGACACCGGTAATGAGTTTGGAGTTCACACCATCGGCCATTTTCTGAGCAATATTGCAGGGCGTGGCACCAAACAGGTCGGTCAGGATCAAGGTGCTCGGCGTGTTGAGCAGCGAGAGTGTCATCCGCGCCGCAGCCAATGTTTCATCCGTGGGCATGTTGGGCTGGACATCAAACACAGCCAGCGACGTCGCCGCATCTGGAAACACATGCAACACACATTGACGCAAGGCACTTGCCAAGGGCGCATGGGCAATGATGAAGATACCGTTGTTCATAAGGTGAAAGAGGCGCCGGGTGTGCAGCGATGTGCGATGTGGGTCCTGCTGAGAACAGTATGGGTGTGATTATGGCGTTGTCGGTGGGGTGTCGGGGTGAGCTGCACAAGGCTATTTCATCGCACCGAACACCCTCTGCAACACGGCGCTGCCGGTGCCAACGGGGTCTTGGCGGATTTTCTTCTCTTCTTCCCCGATCATGAAATAGAGACCATCCAGCGCTTTGCCCGTGACATACCGCTCCAGACTGACGTCCTCCCCCTTGAGCAAACCGATGTTGGCAGCTTGACTGGCAATGCGGTTGTATTTGTCGGCCAGTCTGACCTGCTGTGTGGTTTTCTTGACTATCGGTAAAAACTTGTCGGCCAATTGGACCCTGGTCTTGTCGGCAAAAAACTGCGTTACCGATGTCTCGCCACCCACCAGAATGTTCTTGGCGTCCTGCACACCCATCGACTTGACGGCGCCGACCAACACCTCACGCGCCAAGGGCACGGCGGCCTCTGCTGCGTGGTTCATGGCCGCAACGAGTTCATCCAGCCTGGCGCCCTGCCCCAGGCGGCGCAACAAACCAGCGGCGTCCTCCAGGTACCCAGGCAAAGGAATGCGGACCTTGTCATTGCCCAAAAACCCGTTGTTCCGCCCCAGCGAGTCGACGGCAAAACGGACGCCTTTCTCAAGCGCAGCCTTCACCCCCTGAGTAGCTTGTGAACTGCTGACATCGTTCAAGGTCAACGCTTGGCTCCTCAAGGGAAGCGCACACCCCATGGCAGCGGTGTACGCCACACTGAGGCGGCCGAAATGACGACGATTCATCGGCTCATCCCTACAAAAGAGGTAGCAGGAGGACACAATCCATCCCCACAGCAAACCAGCCCGGGCTGCAGGCCGTGCCTTTTGAGTGCATCACTTATTCTTGAAATCGTCGTGGCAGGACTTGCAGGTGCCGCCCGTGCTATTGACAGCTGCTTTGATGCTGTCCAAGTTGCCAGATTTGGCTGCCACATTCAGTTTGGCCATTTCTGTCTGCATCTTGTTGGCGTAGTCATCAAATTTTGTTTTGTTGGACCAGATCTCTGGTTTGGCCTTGCTCTCGCCTTTGTCCATGCCAGGCCCAAAACCCGCCCAGGGCAACTTGGCCACGAAGTCAGCCACAGCAGCGCTGTCCGCAGCCAGTTTGGCGTCAAACGGGATTTTTCCGGCCGCCATACCTGCAACACGACCAAAGTTCTGCTGCATGACGAAGAAAGAACTCTGGCGGTATTTGATCGCGTCCTCCACCTTGGCAAACTGTGCCGAGGCCGGGACCATCACACAGGCAGCGACGGCTGCCAGAACAAAAGTACGTAGCTTTTTCATTCCATTGCTCCAAGAGTTAAACTGAATCTGACCATCTTCATTCTAGGGTTTTTCCTAGCTGAATCGCATCAACAAGGATTGCTGACATGTCTCAGAAATATGTAGTTCGCGTATGGGATGCGCCCACCCGCTTGTTCCATTGGGCACTGACCGTGTGTGTTGTCGCAGCGGTGATCACCGCACAAGTGGGGGGAGCGGCGATGGATTGGCACTTCCGGCTTGGTTACGCCATTCTGACCTTGCTGATGTTCAGGCTGATTTGGGGCTTGGTTGGTGGCCATTGGTCCCGTTTCCGTGCCTTTATGTACCGGCCAGGACAGGTTTTGGCACACCTCAAGGGCCAAACTGACCCACAGCAAACTGTAGGACACAACCCTGTGGGCGCACTGTCCGTCTTTGCATTGATGGGATTTTTGGCACTGCAACTGGTCTCTGGCCTGTTCAGTGACGACGAAATTTCGGCAACCGGCCCCTTGGCGTCCTTGGCCTCGTCAACCTGGGTTGCCAACGCTACCTATTACCATGCCGAAGTCGGCAAACTGATCTTGATCGCCCTAGTCACACTTCATGTGCTCGCAATTGCCCTGTATTTTCTGAAGAAACGGGAGAATCTGGTGCGCCCCATGGTCACTGGGGACAAAACCCTGGAATTTGCTGCCCCTGACTCAGAAGACAACGCCCAAAGTCGAATCAAAGCGGCACTCATCACAAGCGCTTGTGCTCTGCTCGTGTGGGCCTTGGTACGCTGGCTGGGGTGACCACAGATTCCGCTCCGAGCAGCAAACTACTGCCACGGACCAGATCCCTGCCAATTTCTCAGACAAAAAGAAAAGGCCCACAAAGTGGGCCTTTTCTTGTGCGGCGCGTCAACAGACGCGCTTGTGAGAGAAATTAAACGATAGCGGCTTTTTGAACCAGGCGGGTTGCAACCCAGTTCTTGGTTTTTGAAATTGGCCGGCTTTCGGTGATCTCAATCGTATCGCCCAATTTGAACTCACCCTTTTCATCGTGGGCGTGGTATTTGCTGGACTTGCCAACAATCTTGCCATACAGCTCATGCTTGACGCGGCGTTCAATCAGAACGGTCACGGTCTTGGCACGTTTGTCGCTAACGACCTTGCCAATCAAGGTGCGTTTGAGGGATGTTTTAGCTTCCGTCATTTATCGCTCCTTATTTGGCGGATGTGTCAGCAGCCAGCTTCTCAACCAAAATGGTCTTGGCGCGGGCAATGTCACGGCGCGCAGTGCGGATCGTGGCTGTGTTGGTAAGTTGTTGCGTGGCCTTTTGCATACGAAGACCAAAGTGCGCTTTTTGCAGCTCTTTGACTTCCGCTTTCAAACCGGCAACATCTTTTTGGCGTAATTCAGTCGTTTTCATATCATTTGCTCCTGATTACTGACCGATCATGCGGGCCACAAAAGTGGTGCGCAAAGGCAGCTTGGCCGCAGCCAAACGAAACGCTTCACGAGCCAACTCTTCTGTCACACCGACAATTTCAAAAACGATCTTGCCAGGCTGAATTTCAGCCACGTAGTACTCGGGGTTACCTTTACCGTTACCCATACGCACTTCAGCAGGCTTCTGGGAAATTGGCTTGTCAGGAAACACCCGAATCCAGATGCGTCCACCACGCTTCACGTGACGAGAAATCGCACGGCGGGCGGCTTCAATCTGACGCGCTGTCAAACGGCCACGATCAGTACATTTCAGACCAAAGTCACCAAATGCGACCGAGCTGCCTCGGGTCGCAATACCGGTGTTACGGCCTTTTTGCTCTTTGCGGTACTTGCGACGAGCGGGTTGCAACATAGTTATTCTCCTTTACCGTCAGCTGCTGCAGCTGGCGCGGCTACCTTGCGGACGCGCTGAACGGCGGGTTTGTTGGCGTCGGCACCAGCGGCCTCGGCGGGTTTGTCACTGCCATCGGCAGGTGCGTTGTTGCCACCAAGCGGACGACGTGCGCCACGAGATGCCGGGCGGTCGGCGCCTGGACGACCGGAACGGTCATCGCGACGGGGGCCACGAGGACGACGTTCTTCTTCCGTGCGTTGTTCCGTTGCCGGCAAATCATTGCGACCCAGGTTATCACCCTTGTAGACCCACACCTTCACACCAATCACACCATAGGTGGTCTTGGCTTCAGAGGTACCGTAGTCGATGTCTGCACGCAAGGTGTGAAGTGGAACGCGACCTTCGCGATACCACTCGCAACGAGCAATTTCAATACCATTCAGACGGCCAGACGACATGATCTTGATGCCCAAGGCACCCAAGCGCATGGCATTTTGCATGGCGCGCTTCATGGCCCGACGGAACATGATGCGTTTTTCGAGCTGTTGCGTGATCGAGTCAGCAATCAATTTGGCATCGATTTCAGGCTTGCGCACTTCTTCGATGTTGACCGCCACTGGAACACCCAATTGACGACCGAGGTCGCGCTTCAGGTTTTCAATGTCCTCACCCTTTTTACCGATCACCACACCCGGACGTGCCGAGAAAATGGTGATGCGGGCGTTCTTGGCAGGACGCTCGATCAGAACGCGAGAAACAGAGGCGTTCTTGAGTTTGGCTTTCAGGTACTCGCGCACCTTGATATCTTCAGCCAGCATGCCCGCGAAATCGCGGTCATTGGCGTACCAGCGAGATGACCAGTTGCGGCTAACCGACAGCCGAAAGCCGGTTGGATGGATTTTTTGTCCCATAACTTCCTGGCCTCTTTCAGTTACCAACCGTCACGTACACATGGCACGTGGGTTTTCTGATTTGGTTGCCACGGCCTTTTGCGCGGGCCGTGAAGCGCCTGAGCGAAGCACCTTGTTCGACGTAGATGGTTTTCACCTTCAATTCGTCAATGTCGGCGCCGTCGTTGTGTTCAGCGTTGGCGATGGCAGATTCCAGAACCTTCTTGATGATCACAGCAGCTTTTTTCTGTGTGAACTGCAAAATGTTCAGAGCCTGATCCACCTTCTTGCCGCGAATCAAGTCCGCGACCAGACGACCTTTGTCTACCGACAAACGGACGCCACGAAGGGTTGCACGTGTTTCCATGGTCGCCTCCTTATTTCTTCTGGACTTTTTTGTCCGCAGGGTGGCCCTTGAAAGTCCGGGTCAGAGCGAACTCACCCAACTTGTGGCCAACCATTTGGTCAGTGATATAGACAGGCACATGCTGCTTGCCGTTGTGCACAGCAATGGTCAAGCCGATGAACTCGGGCAAAACCATTGAGCGACGCGACCAGGTCTTGATCGGCTTTTTGTCTTTGGTAGCAACCGCTTTTTCGGTTTTGGCTACCAGATGATGGTCAACAAAGGGACCTTTTTTGAGAGAACGAGTCATTGCCTACCCCTTACTTCTTGCGACGCGACACGATCATGACCTGCGTGCGCTTGTTGTTTCGGGTACGGTAGCCCTTGGTCAGATTACCCCAAGGATCCACTGGATGACGGCCTTCACCGGTCTTACCTTCACCACCACCATGCGGGTGATCCACAGGATTCATCACCACACCACGGACTGTCGGGCGAATACCCATCCAGCGCTTGACGCCAGCTTTACCGAGTTGACGCAGGCTGTGCTCTTCGTTGGCAACCTGACCCAAAGTGGCGCGGCATTCGATGTGGATCTTGCGAACCTCACCGGAGCGCATACGCACCTGAGCATAAGTACCTTCGCGCGCCAGCAAGGTAGCCGAAGCACCTGCCGAACGAACAACCTGGGCACCCTTGCCAACTTGCAGCTCAATGCAGTGAACCACTGAACCCACCGGAATGTTCCGAATAGGCAAAGTGTTACCCACACGAATTGGCGCTTCAGCACCACTCATGATGGACGCACCCACTTCCAGGCCACGTGGCGCAATGATGTAACGACGTTCACCGTCTGCGTAACACACCAAAGCGATGTGCGCGGAGCGGTTCGGGTCGTATTCAATGCGCTCAACCTTGGCTGCGATGCCATCCTTGTTACGCAAAAAGTCCACAACGCGGTAATGATGCTTGTGACCGCCACCCTTGTGACGGGTCGTGATGTGGCCATTGTTGTTACGGCCAGCGTGCTGGAACTGAGGCTCCAACAAAGCTGCGTGTGGTGCACCCTTGTGCAGGTGATCACGCGAAATCTTCACCACGCCACGACGGCCTGGAGAAGTTGGTTTCATTTTGATAACAGCCATGATTACGCAGCCTCCCCACCAAGGTTAATTTCTTGACCCGGCTTGAGCATCACGTAGGCTTTGCGAACATTGTCGCGACGCCCAACAGATTTGCCAAAACGCTTGGTCTTACCTTTGGTGTTCACCACAGACACGCCCTTGACCTCTACCTTGAACATCAATTCCACAGCGGCCTTGATCTCGTACTTGGTAGCGTCTTGGAGCACCTTGAAGGTCACAGCATTGCTCTTTTCTGCAGCCATCGTCGCCTTTTCGGACACGATCGGCGCAACAAGAACCTGCATCAAACGACCTTCGTCAAATTTTTGATTGGGGTTATTAGCATGGCTCATGCGAACATCTCCTGCAATTTACCCATAGCGGCCTTGGTCACCAGCACCTTGCGATAGTGAACCAGCGACACCGGATCAGCATAACGAGGCTCAACCACCAAGACATTCACCAGATTGCGCGAAGCAAGGTAAAGGTTTTCATCAACTTCGTCAGCAATCACCAACACAGAATCAAGGTTCATCGCCTTGAATTTGGCAGCCAACACCTTGGTCTTGGGAGACTCAACTGTCAGCGAGTCAACCACAGCCAAACGGCCTTCACGCGCCAACTGAGACAAGATGGACGCCATGCCGGCGCGATACATCTTCTTGTTGATCTTCTGGGCAAAGTTTTCATCAGGCATGTTCGGGAAAATCCGACCACCGCCACGCCACAGAGGCGAAGACGTCATACCAGCGCGCGCACGACCTGTTCCCTTTTGTTTAAAGGGCTTCTTGGTGGAGTGACGAACTTGTTCGCGATCCTTCTGTGCGCGGGTACCTTGACGGGCGTTGGCTTGGAAAGCAACAACAACCTGGTGAACCAGATCTTCGTTGTATGCACGACCAAACACAGTTTCCGGCGCATCCACAGTGGAAGCCACTTGACCTTGATCATTAAGGAGTTCGATCTGCATCAGTTCGCCCCTTTCGATTCAACGGCCTTTGCCTTGATGGCGGGACGCACGGTCACAAAACCACCAGCAGAGCCAGGGATAGCACCCTTGATCAGCAACAATTGACGAGACTCATCAACCCGGACGATATCCAGATTTTGCGTCGTCACCAGATCCACCCCAAGGTGACCCGTCATGCGCTTACCAGGAAACACCCGACCCGGATCTTGAGCCATACCAATGGACCCCGGGACATTGTGCGAACGGCTATTACCGTGAGACGCGCGCTGCGAGCTCATGTGATGCCGCTTGATGGTACCGGCATAACCTTTACCAATCGTGGTGCCCTGGATATCCACTTTTTGACCGACCGCAAAAACAGCGGAAACAGGAACAACCGCACCAGCCTGATAGGCTGCCGCAGCCTCAGAGGTCACACGGAATTCGCGAATGATTTCGCCAGCCTCAACACCCGCCTTGGCCAGGTGCCCAGCGATCGGCTTATTGACACGAGAGGCTTTTCTCGCACCGAATGTCACTTGCAAAGCAACATAGCCATCGTTCTCTTGGGTTTTGACTTGAGTCACCCGGTTGTTAGACACATCAATCACAGTGACGGGAATTGCATTCCCATCATCTGTAAACAGACGCATCATGCCAACCTTGCGACCAAGCAATCCTAAGTGATTGCTTAGACTCATTGTTTTCTCCATAACTCTCACCAGACCCACTTCAATTGGCGAGTCTGTTTGTTCGTGAAAGAGGGTTGATAAAAATCTGCAGGATGAGCTCTTGCAAGCCCACCCCAACAGAACCAGCGAGTATAACCACAGATTACCGCTTACGCAAGCAAATCCGCCCTCGCCGGAAATTGCAGTTATTGCAATTTGATCTCGACATCCACACCTGCTGGCAAATCCAGCTTCATCAAGGCATCAACCGTCTTGTCCGTCGGATCCACAATATCCATCAGGCGTTGATGGGTGCGGATTTCGAACTGGTCACGACTGGTTTTGTTGACGTGAGGTGAACGCAAAATATCGAAACGCTTCATGCGTGTTGGAAGAGGCACGGGGCCCTTGACAATCGCACCGGTGCGTTTGGCGGTGTCCACAATTTCAGCAGCCGATTGATCAATCAGCTTGTAATCAAACGCCTTCAGGCGGATGCGGATTTTTTGTTTCGTTGCCATGATGTTCCCTTATTAAGCAAGAATCTTGGCAACCACACCGGCACCAACGGTCTTGCCACCTTCACGGATAGCAAAGCGCAGACCTTCTTCCATGGCGATCGGGGCAATCAGCTTCACAGTGATCGACACGTTGTCACCAGGCATCACCATTTC
Organism: Rhodoferax fermentans; assembly: GCF_002017865.1. Taxonomy (NCBI): domain Bacteria; kingdom Pseudomonadati; phylum Pseudomonadota; class Betaproteobacteria; order Burkholderiales; family Comamonadaceae; genus Rhodoferax; species Rhodoferax fermentans. The sequence continues at coordinate 1,765,086 of NZ_MTJN01000002.1, forward strand.
TTTGCCTTCTGGCAGTTCGATGGCACCAGTCACGTCGGTCGTACGGAAGTAGAACTGAGGACGGTAGTTGCTGAAGAACGGGGTGTGACGGCCACCTTCATCCTTGGACAACACATAGACCTCACCCGTGAAGTGGGTGTGCGGCTTGATCGAACCCGGCTTGCACAGCACTTGACCACGCTGCACGTCTTCGCGCTTGGTACCGCGCAGCAAGATGCCAACGTTATCGCCCGCTTGACCTTGGTCGAGCAGTTTGCGGAACATTTCAACACCGGTGCAGGTGGTCTTCTGGGTGTCATGGATACCGACGATTTCGATTTCTTCGCCGACTTTGATGATGCCGCGCTCAATACGACCGGTCACCACAGTACCACGACCCGAAATGGAGAACACGTCTTCCACGGGCATCAGGAAGGCACCGTCCACAGCGCGCTCAGGCGTGGGGATGTAGCTGTCCAGTGCGTCAGCGAGCTTGAAGATGGAGCCTTCACCGAGGTCACCCTTGTCGCCTTCCATGGCGAGCTTGGCAGAACCATGGATGATGGGGGTGTCGTCGCCCGGGAAGTCATACTTGTCCAGGAGTTCGCGCACTTCCATTTCAACGAGTTCAAGCAGTTCAGCGTCATCCACCATGTCGCACTTGTTCAAGTAGACGATGATGTAAGGCACACCCACCTGGCGAGCCAGCAGGATGTGCTCACGGGTCTGGGGCATGGGACCGTCAGCAGCGGAACACACCAGAATGGCGCCGTCCATTTGGGCTGCACCGGTGATCATGTTTTTCACATAGTCAGCGTGTCCAGGGCAATCCACGTGGGCGTAGTGACGTGCAGCGGTTTCGTACTCAACGTGAGCGGTGTTGATGGTGATACCACGGGCCTTTTCTTCGGGCGCTGCATCGATCTGGTCGTAAGCCTTGGCTTGACCGCCAAATTTAGCCGCCAGCACGGTGGTGATGGCCGCAGTCAGGGTGGTTTTGCCGTGGTCAACGTGACCAATGGTGCCCACGTTGACGTGGGGCTTGGTACGTGTGAATTTTTCTTTTGCCATTTTTCAGTTCCTTAAAAGAGCAATGCCCGTGGATTGGTTTAATGTTTGCATGCCGTCACGAAATCCCTCGCCACGGGCAACGAGGGGTGCGACATCGCAGACAGATTCTTTTTTACTTGGCGCGAGCTGCCATGATGGCTTCAGACACGTTACGCGGTGCTTCCGTGTAATGCTTGAACTCCATCGTGTAAGTCGCACGTCCTTGAGACATGGAGCGCAGAGTGGTTGAGTAACCAAACATTTCAGACAGCGGCACTTCAGCCTTGATGGCCTTGCCACCACCGACCATGTCTTCCATGCCTTGCACCATGCCACGGCGTGAGGACAAATCGCCCATCACGTTACCTGCATAGTCCTCAGGGGTTTCCACTTCCACAGCCATCATGGGCTCAAGAATCACCGGACCAGCCTTGCGGCAACCTTCCTTGAAGCCAAAGATAGCAGCCATCTTGAACGCGAGTTCGTTCGAGTCCACATCATGGTACGAACCGAAGTGCAGGGTAACTTTGACATCGACCACCGGGTAGCCAGCCAACACACCTTGGGTAACAGCTTCGTGGATACCCTTTTCAACAGCGGGAATGTACTCACGAGGAACCACACCACCCTTGATCGCGTCGACAAACTCAATGCCCTTACCGGCTTCGTTGGGTTCAATCTTCAGCACCACGTGACCGTACTGACCCTTACCACCGGACTGACGCACAAATTTGCCTTCAGCATCTTCAATGGTTTTGCGGATGGTTTCGCGGTAGGCGACCTGCGGCTTACCCACGTTGGCTTCCACACCGAATTCACGCTTCATACGATCCACAATGATTTCCAAGTGGAGCTCACCCATACCACCAATCAAGGTCTGCCCGGACTCTTCGTCGGTCTTGACGCGGAATGACGGATCTTCCTGAGCCAAACGCTGCAAGGCAATACCCATCTTTTCCTGGTCAGCCTTGGTCTTGGGCTCAACAGCCTGCGTGATCACCGGCTCAGGGAACACCATGCGCTCCAACATAATGACCGCGCTTGGATCACACAGGGTTTCACCAGTGGTCACATCTTTCAAGCCAATGCACGCAGCAATGTCGCCAGCAACAATTTCGCTGACTTCTTCGCGCTTGTTGGCGTGCATTTGCACGATACGGCCAATACGCTCTTTCTTGCCGCGCACCGGGTTGTAAACCGTGTCACCCTTGGTCAGCACGCCTGAATAAACGCGCACAAACGTCAATTGCCCGACAAACGGATCGGTCATCAACTTGAAGGCCAAGGCAGAGAATTTTTCGTTGTCATCCGCCTTACGGGTGGTTTCTTTCTCTTCATCATCAAAACCAACCACCGGTGGCACGTCCAGCGGCGATGGCATGAGTTCAATCACCGCATCAAGCATGCGCTGAACACCCTTGTTCTTGAACGCAGTGCCACACAACATCGGCTGAATCTCACAAGCGATTGTGCGTGTACGCAAGCCAAAGGTGATCTCTGCTTCAGTCAAATCACCTTCTTCAAGGTATTTGTTCATCAACTCTTCGTTGGCTTCTGCTGCGGCCTCAACCATTTTTTCACGCCACTCTTTGGCCTTCGCCAGCAAGTCAGCAGGAATTTCTTCGTAGTTGAATTTCATGCCCTGAGACGCCTCATCCCAGATGATGGCTTTCATCTTGCGCAGATCAACCACACCCGTGAAACCTTCTTCAGCACCAATCGGAATCACGATCGGCACAGGATTGGCCTTCAGACGCAGCTTCATCTGGTCAACAACCTTGAAGAAGTTGGCACCCGTGCGGTCCATCTTGTTCACAAAGGCCAGACGTGGCACCTTGTACTTGTTGGCTTGGCGCCACACGGTTTCAGACTGAGGCTGAACACCACCCACAGCGCAGTACACCATGCAGGCACCGTCGAGCACACGCATGGAGCGCTCAACTTCAATCGTGAAGTCCACGTGGCCGGGGGTATCAATGATGTTGATGCGGTGCTCTTGGAAAGAGGACTCCATCCCCTTCCAGAAGCAGGTGGTCGCAGCCGAGGTGATCGTGATGCCACGCTCTTGCTCTTGCTCCATCCAATCCATGGTGGCCGCACCATCGTGCACTTCACCAATCTTGTGGTTCACACCGGTGTAAAAAAGAATACGCTCGGTGGTGGTGGTTTTACCAGCGTCAATGTGAGCAGAAATACCGATGTTGCGATAACGCTCAATGGGGGTATGGCGGGCCATGATGGATCCTTGGTTGATCTATATTTTCAAACTACTACGCCGCTGAAGGCTTTTGACCTCAGCGGCGCAGGGAGCAGCTTTCAAACCGGACAGCCTTGCAAGTGACACAAAGAACACAAGCACAGACTGCAGCGACGCATGAAAACCGCGCAGTAACCGCTGATTAGAAGCGGAAGTGAGAGAAAGCCTTGTTGGCTTCAGCCATGCGGTGAACTTCGTCACGCTTTTTCATGGCACCACCACGGCCTTCGGTGGCCTCCAGCAACTCATTAGCCAGACGCAGAGCCATGGATTTTTCACCACGCTTGCGTGCAGCTTCCTTGATCCAGCGCATGGACAAGGCCAAGCGACGAACAGGACGCACTTCCACTGGCACTTGGTAGTTAGCACCACCCACGCGGCGGGACTTCACTTCAACCAGCGGCTTGACGTTGTTGATGGCCACAGTAAACGCTTCGAGAGCGTCTTTATCGGGGTGCTTCTTGGCGATTTGCTCCAGGGCACCATAAATGATGCGCTCAGCAACCGCTTTTTTGCCGCCTTCCATGATCACGTTCATGAATTTGGACAGCTCGACATTGCCGAATTTAGGATCCGGCAGGATTTCACGTTTAGGGACTTCGCGACGACGTGGCATTTTTTCACCTCTATTGCTTCAGTTGGTGTTTCAACAACACCGCGAGAGTTAACAAATAAGACTCTCACTTACTCGACCCGAACCTTGGGTCACTACGTTTGTCGACTGCGCCACGCAGCAACAAACACCTTTTATACAAACAAACCGAAAGCTTATTTAGCCTTAGGACGTTTTGCACCGTATTTGGAACGCGACTGCTTGCGGTCTTTCACGCCTTGCAAATCGAGCGAACCGCGCACGATGTGATAACGCACACCAGGCAAATCCTTGACACGACCGCCACGAACCAGCACCACGCTGTGTTCCTGCAAGTTGTGGCCTTCACCGCCGATGTAAGAAATCACCTCAAACCCATTGGTCAAGCGCACTTTGGCAACTTTACGCAAAGCCGAGTTGGGCTTCTTGGGGGTGGTGGTGTAAACGCGGGTGCAAACACCGCGGCGTTGTGGAGAATTTTCCATCGCCGGGCTTTTGGACTTGATCGTTTCGACCGCGCGCCCCTGACGAATTAACTGATTGATGGTTGGCACCTGAGCCTCCTAAAAACTAAACGTCCCTAAACGCTTAAGAAAACATGAAAATAACGAGAACGTGAACCCCTTCGGAAATTCCGAAAAGCCCGCTACTATATCAGGTAGCCTTGGCGAGGGCAATGGACTTTATTTGATCCACAGCCGCACGGCATCCCACGCGCGGCCAATCACCCCCGCCTGCTCCACTTCTTGCAGGGCCAGCAGCGGCACCTCCGCCACCAATTGCCCCTGGCTGCTGACTTTGAGCACCCCGACAGCCTGCCATTTGGTCAATGGCGCCACCAGCGGCTCGGGACGCGCCACATCGGTGGACAATTTGGCAGTGCTACCAGCGGGCACAGCCACAATGATCGGCCGCGGTTGCCCCAGCCCAACCGTGGACTGGGTCCCCTTCCAGATGGCTGGCGTCACCACCGCCTGGTTGCCATCAAACAACTTGACCACCTCAAAGGCGGTGTACCCCCAGTTCAGCAGTTTTTGCGACTCGTTGGCGCGGGCGTTTTCGCTGGCCGTCCCCAACATCACCGACAAGAGGCGCCGACTGCCAATACCAGCCACATCACGGTGCGCCGTGGCAATCAGGCAATAACCAGCCGCATCGGTGTGCCCGGTTTTTAAGCCATCCACCGTAGGATCGCGAAACAGCAGGGAATTGCGGTTGTTGTCATTGGCCGCAGGTGTGCCTGGGTAGCGGTAATGTTTGATCGCGTAGTAGTGCACATAGTCCGGAAAATCACGCATCAGTCGCATGGCCAGCACACTCAAATCACGCGCTGTGGTGGTGTGGCCCGCTTCGGTCAGACCTTCCGGGTTCTTGTAACTGGTGGACTTCATGCCAAGGATCTTGGCCTGTTCGTTCATCATTTGCACAAAACGCTCAACATTGCCACCCACACCTTCGGCCAGCGCCATGGTGGCGTCGTTGCCACTTTGCACAATCATGCCCTTGATCAGGTCTTCCACCGGCACCTGCATCTTCGGGTCAATGAACATACGCGACCCCGGCATTTTCCAAGCGCGTTCGCTCACCGGCAGGGTTTGTTTGAGGTCGATTTTTTTGTTGCGCAGGGCATCAAACACCAGGTAAGCCGTCATCAGCTTGGTCAAAGACGCCGGCTCCACCGGCATGTCAATGTCTTTCTGCGCCAGGATCTGGTTCGCCGTCACATCCAGCAGAACATACGAGCGAGCAGCAATCTCAGGGGCTTGCGGGGTTTGTGCCGCAGCCGTCAGTGCCACCCAGGCAACCAGAGTCAAGAAGATTTTTTTCATGAGGGGTAAGGCGTCGACCCATCCACAGGCAGGTTACTAACTATAGTTAATATAGCTATGAGCCCTTTATACATAAGGGCTAGAGCACAATATGTCTTAAAACGAATCAGTGCCCCACGTCTGGCGGCACCAGCAGTCGCTCGACCACCTGCCCGTGTTTCAGATGGGATTCCACAATCTCTTCAATGTCAGCCTTGTCCACATAGCTGTACCAGACCGCCTCAGGGTAAACCACCGCCACCGGCCCCGCAGCACAACGGTCCAGACAGCCCGCCTTGTTCACCCGTACCTGACCTGGGCCCGCCAGCCCGGCCGTTTTCACCAACACCTTGCAGTGCTCAAAAGCGCCTTGGGCGTCAAACTGCGCGCAGCTGGTCTGGCCATTGCTTCGCTCGTTGGTGCAGAAAAAAATGTGCCGCTGAAAATAACTGGCGGCGGGCGCCTGCGTGGCAGCGGCAGCCTCTGGGGAAGTGGGATGTGTCATGCCCGAATTTTAGTTGCGCGGCTCTTTTCCCCACACCCGACTCAGCACATACAGCAGCGTCGCAAAAGGCCACAACCAACCCAGCCACTGCGCCAGCCCGTGAAAGCGGATGAACCGGCCCTGCTCCCACATGAACAAGGTCTGCTCAAAATAGGGGTCGGTCGAGGTCTGGTTGATCAGGCTCAGATCAACACCCAGCGCCAATACCGCCAGGGCGGCAGCAGCGCGCGGCGGCACGGCCAACAGCACCGCCAGCAACACCAAGGCGACCACTAAGGCACCCCGCACCGACTCACTCAACCAGACCCAGGCGTGCTCTGGCCCAAAACTCAGCGTTGCACTCAAACTGGTCACCCCCACACCCAACATCACCATCCAGATCAGGAACCACAGGCGCTTGCCAGCCTGAGCCATGATGCAGTACCCCAACAGACCCGGAACCAGCACCCCCAGCAACACACACAGCCATTCGGTCACCGGCCACAGCGGCTGCAACTCAATGTCGCGCACCGGCAACCACTCAAGAAAAGGACTGTCGGCCAGCAAGTCAGCCAGCGTGGCCTCCAGGCGTTCCATCACCTGCCCCAAACCAAACGGCACCGTGGTCGGAAACAGCAAGGCCAGGGGCCACAGCGCCAACAACACCAAGGCACCGCGTGCGTCCGGCACAAACCAGCAGGCCCGAAACCGGCTCCAACGTTGCAGCATCCCCAGTTTTTCCAGACCCCAGGCTGCCAACGCACCCAGTGCCGCGCCGGAAATGTTCAAGACCAAATCCAGGTTGGACGGCACCCGCGCGGGCAAGTAGATTTGCAGGGTTTCCATGGCCATCGACAAAACGGCGGCGGTTGGCGCCGCCAGCCACACGGCCCAGCGCAGGTGGCCGGTGCGCAGAGCGCCCAGGGTCATGAAAAACCCCAGCGGCATATAACCCAGCACATTGGAGATGACATCAAACGCGGTCCAGTACCTGGGCCAGGGTGCCGTCAGGAACAACCAGGCTGACACCCCCTGGTCGCGCCAACCCACAAACGGGTACAGGCTGGCGTAAACGATCAGGCCAACATACACCGCCGCCAGGGGCCAGGCCGAGGTTTTGTGTGCAGGCATGCTGATATCACAGGAAAGGGGTCGGGGTCATGCGGCCAGTTTAGGAGAGAACACAGAGCGGCCAAAAAAAAACCCCAGCACAAGGGCTGGGGTGGTAAGCCTATTTGCTGTCACACATCAAGGCCCCGCTCAGGGAGGAAAAGCGGGGGGCAGTAAACTGCCCGGGTCGTAATTTAACAAAATTTTTTCCTTGTTTCAAGTCAAGCACGAAATAATGTCTTTACGACGACAAAATCAAGCAAAGGAATTTAAAAATGACCCCTTACGCGCCTTTTCCCCTTGGCCGTGCGCGCCGTCTGCGCCGCGACAGTTTCACCCGCAACCTGGTCCGTGAACATGCGGTGACGGCCAATGATTTGATTTACCCGGTGTTTGTGGTGGATGGCACACAACAGCGCCAGGCGGTGTTGTCGATGCCCGGTGTGGAACGCCTGAGCCTGGACCTGCTGCTGCCGGTGGCAGAAGACTGCGTGAAGCTGGGCATCCCGGTGATGGCCTTGTTCCCGGTGATTGACCAATCCTTAAAAACCCCTGACGGCCGTGAAGCCCTCAACCCCGACGGCCTGGTGCCACGTGTGGTGCAGGCCCTCAAGAAAGAGTTTCCCGAGCTCGGCATCATGTGTGACGTGGCGCTGGACCCCTTCACCAGCCATGGCCAGGACGGCCTGATTGACCCGGACCCGGCCGAAGACGGCTACATCATGAACGACGCCACGGTGGAGGTGCTGGTCAAACAGGCGCTGACCCAAGCTGGTGCAGGTGCCGACATCGTGGCGCCCAGCGACATGATGGACGGTCGCATTGGCGCGATCCGCCAGGCGCTCGAAGCCAACCACTTCGTCCACACCCGCATCATGGCCTACAGCGCCAAATACGCCTCGGCCTTTTACGGCCCGTTCCGTGACGCGGTGGGCTCGTCGGGCAACCTCGGCAAGAGCAACAAAAAGGTCTACCAGATGGACCCCGGCAACAGCAACGAAGCCCTGCGCGAAGTGGCGCTAGACATTGCCGAAGGCGCCGACATGGTGATGGTCAAACCCGGCATGCCTTATTTGGACGTGGTGCGCCGGGTCAAGGACGAGTTCCAGATCCCGACCTTCGCCTACCAGGTGTCCGGTGAATACGCGATGCTCAAGGCCGCCGCACAAAACGGCTGGCTCGACCACGACGCCGTCATGCTGGAGAGCCTGCTCGCCTTCAAACGTGCTGGCGCCGACGGTGTGCTCACCTACTTTGCCCGCGACGCTGCTCGCTTGCTCAAGAAATAAGAGCTACTGGCCCTTTATCCATAAGGGCTAGACGGCTTTTTCTTATACAACTACTGGGCATGCGCATCTTTGCCATCCACGCGGGCAGCGTGACGGAGAACCTCGGCACCACGCTGGAGGAGTTGCGCCTGCCCGCACCCGGCTTTCTGTGGCTCAGCTGCAACCGCGCCGAATTCGAGCAGATGCAACACAGACTGCAAGCCACACTGCAGCGTCTGTGTGGCCTGCAGTTGCTGAACCTGCATGTCTCTGATCTGCTGAACCAGCAGTTGCCCTCGCGCTTTGACTACACCTCGCAATACGACATGCTGGTGTTTCGCCGTCTGGCAGAAAGCCAGGTCGATGCGACCTTGGCGCCAGCTGCGCCACGCAGCAGCAAGCGCAGCGGGCCACCCCTGCTGCGGCGCATCGACACCCGGGCCGTCGGGCTGGTGGTGTTTGACCAGCTCTTGCTCAGTGTGCACCCGGACGACTGCAGCCAGCGCGACAGTTATGCCCAACGCCTGCTGGCCGCAGGTGGCAACCCGGCCCCAGCCGCTCTGCCCGAAGGCCACACAGCGGGCGCACGTGATTTGCCCGGCAGCCCGGCCGATTTGATGCTACGCCTCGTCAACCACATGGTCGACGGTTTCCTGGCCTTGCGCCGTGAACTCAGCCACCAGCTCGACCACTGGCAAACCGAGCTGATCGACCCCAAAACCCGTTTCACCAACTGGCGCACCGTGCTCGACGCGCGCCAGACCCTGCACCAGCTCGACGAAATCTGCGACGACCAGCGCAGCGCCATTCAGGACTGGATCGAAGCGCTGAAAACCTGGCCGCAGAGTGAAGGCCACCTGGGCCAGCAAGAGCGCGACCTGCTGCAGGTGCGCAGCCGCGATGTGCTGGAGCACATTGACCGGGTGGTGCACCATGTCAGCCAGCTGGAACGCAATGCCGAGACCGCAGTGCAGATCCACTTCAATGCGCAGAGCCACCGCACCAACGAGATCATGCGCACCCTGACCGTGCTGACGGCGGTGTTCCTGCCGCTGAACCTGATTGCCGGCATTTTTGGCATGAACTTCGACTTCATTCCGCTGTTGCACCGCGCCTATGGCTTTTGGCTGGCCATGGGCTCGATGGGCCTCATCGCGCTGGGCCTGATCGTCTTTTTTTGGCGCAAGCGTTACCTGGACCGCTCGGCGGCGCGCTAGTTTGTTGCTTGTTTTGCCCATGTGGATCCTGCTCCTGAGCCTGTGGCTGTTGTGGACCCCCGATCTGGACCGGGCCGACCTGGAACGCCGTTACCTGGCCGCCCCGGGTGACCTGGTTGAGGTGCAGGGCATGAAGCTGCATGTGCGCGACAGCGGCCCGCGTGAAGCGCCAGCGGTGCTGATGCTCCACGGTTTTGGCGGCAGCCTGCAGACCTGGGACGCCTGGGCACACGCTTTGTCAGGGTCGTTGCGGGTGATTCGGCTGGACCTGCCCGGCAGCGGCCTGAGTGCGCCTGATCAAACCGGCGACTACAGCGATGGCCGCTCCATCACGCTGATCCTGGCGCTGATGGACCAGCTGCAGCTCAAGCGCGCCAGCCTGGTCGGCCACTCGATGGGCGGGCGCATCGCCTGGACCCTGGCCGCCACCCACCCGCAGCGGGTCGACAAACTGGTGCTGGTGGCACCCGATGGTTTTACCAGCCCGGGCGAAGCCTATGGCGAGAAGCCGGAGGTGCCAGTCACGCTGCAACTGATGCGCTTCACCCTGCCCAAATGGCTGCTGCGTTTGAACCTGGCGCCCGCTTACGCCAACACCAGCACGCTGACCGATGCACGAACCACGCTGTACCACGACCTGATGCTGGCGCCCGGTTCGCGCCAGGCGCTGATGGCCCGGTTGCAACAACGGGTGCTGGTGGACCCTCGGCCATTGCTGCAAAGCATCAGTGCCCCCACACTGCTGGTCTGGGGCAAGCAAGATGCAATGATCCCGTTCACCAACGCGGCCGATTACAGCCAAGCCATGCCACACAGCCAACTGCTGGCGCTAGAGGCGGTGGGCCACCTGCCGCAAGAAGAGACGCCCGAACAGTCCTTGCCCGCAGTGCGCGACTTTCTGACTCAAAAACCATAGCTTTCAGCCCAGACAAATCAAGGGCAAAGTCGAATTTTTCTCTATAAAGATGTATCTTGTGCTGGCCCATGTGAGGGGAGGCATAAAAGGCTGTCTTGAGGGCTGGCACAAGGCCAGCCGCAGCCCGGCTTGGCGGCTGCGCAGGCAATGTAAGAATCAGGCCTTATCCATAGGCCCGCCATGCAGTTTTTCAAAGACCTTTCCCCCAGTGCTTTCACCGCCGGTTTTGTCGCCGTCCTGGTCGGTTTCACCAGTTCGGTGGCCATCGTGTTCCAAGCCGCGCTGGCCTTTGGCGCCACCCCCGAACACATCACCTCCTGGATGTGGGCGTTGGGCCTGGGCATGGGTTTTTGCAGCGCAGTGCCCTCGCTGATCCTGAAAAAGCCGGTGATGGTGGCCTGGAGCACACCCGGCGCAGCAGTGCTGGCCACCGCAGGTGTGGCGGGAGGTTTCAGCATGGCGGAGGCGGTGGGCGCTTTCATGCTGTGTGCGGCACTGATCACGCTGGTGGGCGCCACCGGCTGGTTTGAGCGCGCCATGAACCACTTGCCCATGGCCATCGCTTCGGGCTTGCTGGCCGGGGTGTTGGCGCGCTTTGGCATGCAGGCCTTCACCGCAGCACAAACCAATTTGCCGCTGGTGTTGATCATGCTGCTGACCTACTTGGTGGGCAAACGCTTGCTGGCCCGTTACGCGGTGCCTGTGACCTTGCTGGTTGCTATTGCCTATGTAGCTATGACCTCAGGATTCACGGGGGCTAGCGTGCAATTTGGCTTGGCAATGCCGGTGTTCACCCAGCCGCAGTTCAGCTGGAGTGCGGCCATCAGCCTGGCGCTGCCGCTGTTTGTGGTGACCATGGCCTCCCAAAACCTGCCGGGGGTGGCGGTGATCAACGCCGCGGGTTATGGCCGCACGGCGGAGCAGCGCGGCATCCCGGTGTCGGGGGTGATCACGCTGACCGGTCTGGTCACGCTGGTGCTGGCGCCGTTTGGGGGTTATGCGCTGAACCTGGCCGCCATCACCGCCGCCATTTGTATGGGCCGCGAGGTGCACCCGGACCCGGACAAACGCTACACCGCAGCGGTGTCGTGTGGCCTGTTGTACATCCTGATCGGCATTTTTGGCACCGCCATCACCGGCGCCCTCACCGCCTTCCCCAAGGAGCTCATCGCGGCGATTGCCGGCCTGGCCTTGCTCGGCACCATTGGCTCGGCGCTGACGACGGCGCTGCGCGACGACTTCCACCGCGAGGCGGCGCTGATCACCTTTTTGGTCACCCTGAGCGGCGTGGTGATTGGTGGTGTGGGTTCGGCGTTTTGGGGGGTGATTGCCGGGGCGCTGGCACTGTTGGTGCAAAGGGCGGGAAAATCGCACTTTGACCTGCCGCCGCGCTGATCCTTGCAGCTCACCGCAGTCTCGTTTTGCGTCCCAGGCCCGATATGGCCCACCCAGAAAGTGATGTTTCCATGAAGTTGTTGTTTGTTGCCGACCCGCTCGAATCGTTCAAGATTTACAAGGACACCACCTTTGCCATGATGCGTGAGGCACAAAAGCGCGGCCACAGCATCAGCACTTGTGAGCCCACAGACATCCTGTGGCAACGTGGTGCCCCCGTGACCGCCAGCGTGCGCCACATCACGCTGACCGGCCAGAGCCCGGACTGGTTCACCGAAGCGCCACAAGCGGCCGATGCGCTACCGCTGGCTCTGAAGGACTTTGACGCCATCGTGATGCGCAAGGACCCGCCGTTTGACAGCGAGTTTTTCTACGCCACCCATTTGCTGGAGCAGGCCGAGCGCGAAGGCGCCCGGGTCTTCAACAAACCCCGCGCGCTGCGCGACCACCCGGAAAAACTGGCGATTCTGGAGTGGCCGCAGTTCATTGGCCCCACGCTGGTCACGCGTGACGCCCAGGCCATCCGGCGCTTCCATGCCGAACACAAAGACATCATCCTCAAACCCCTGGACGGCATGGGCGGCATGGGCATTTTCCGCGTCAAGGAAGATGGCCTGAATCTGGGCGCCATCATTGAAACCCTCAACAAGGACGGTGCCGAGACGGTGATGGTGCAGGCCTTTTTGCCAGCGATTGCCCAGGGTGACAAACGCGTGCTGGTGATTGGTGGCCAGCCGGTTCCCTACAGCCTGGCGCGTATTCCGCAGGGTGGTGAGGTGCGTGGCAACCTGGCCGCCGGTGGCAAGGGGGTGGCCCAGCCTTTGACCGAGCGAGATCGCGAGATTGCCCAAGCCATTGGCCCGGTGCTGGCCGCACGTGGTTTGCTGCTGATCGGGCTCGACGTGATTGGGGACCACCTCACCGAGATCAACGTCACCAGCCCGACCTGTTTTCAGGAGATTTTTGACCAGACCGGCTTTGACGTGCCTGCCATGTTTGTGGACGCCCTGGAAGCCGCCTGCGCCACTGCTTGACACACGCAGCGGGTGCTGGTGCAGGTTGCCTGTACCCGTCGGTGCTCAGGTCGTGGTCGCCATCCTGGTGCAGGCGCTTGAGGCCGCACAGGCCCGTTGGCACTGGGGCGCCGGTCCTTCGGGCACCACCGGCACCGGACCCAGCGGGTCGGTGATCGGCGCCGGGCGGGGTGGTGCAGCGCACTGGCAACTGCAATGTGCCAAGGTGCCATCCACAAACACCTTGAGTTCACCCGGGGTAAAGACCGTCCAGTCCTCATCGGTGGTTAAGGGTTCGGTCACGATGATGGCCAGACGGTCCTGCGGGCTGTTGAGCTGCGCCAGGTTCACCGTCACATCATCGTCTTTCAGGTGCACCTCATGGAACGGGTGGGCACGCAGCACGTAACACAGCTTGGTGGTGGCATGTGCCCACAGCGCCTGGCCGTTGCTGAGCAAAAAGTTGAAGGTGCCGTGTTTGGAGATCTGCGGCACCAGCTCCTGCAGGGTGCGCGTGAGCTCATCGACCGAAGGCACGTCGGCATGCGATTTGTCCAGCTCCTGCATCAGCCAGCAGAAGGCGCGCTCACTGTCGGTGTTGCCAACCGGCTTGAAATGGCCGTGCAGGTAGGGGTTGAAGTTTTTCAGGTCACCGTTGTGGGCAAACACCCAGTAGCGCCCCCACAACTCGCGCACAAAGGGGTGGGTGTTTTCCAGCGTGACCTGGCCCACCGTGGCCTTGCGCACATGGGCCACCACGTTGTGGCTCTTGATCGGGTAATTCTTGAGCATCTGCGCAATCGGCGAGGTGGCGGCGCTTTGTTTGTCGACAAAATGCCGCACACCTTTGCTCGGCAAGTCACCGTCACTCTCAAAAAACGCTATACCCCAGCCGTCGCCATGGTGATCGGTGCAGCCGCCGCGTTGTGAAAACCCGGTAAAACTCAGCGTCAGGCTGGCTGGCAAATGGCTGTTCATTCCGAGAAGTTGGCACATGGTGAGTGTTCTGGCAGCTGGGTACTGGCAAGCGAAATGTTGCACTGAGGCCCAAAGCTTATAGATTTCCTGCTATGTTTTGTTTGAAAGGGGCAAGATGGCAGAAAATAAAGCTGTCTTGCGAGTATGCTTTCAGGGTATCCGCTTGGGCTTCATTTTGTCAGATCAGCTGGTACACCTGTGCCGGTCACCGGGTCCTTTTCGATGCGTCAATCAACACAACGTGGAACAGCTGTCTTGAAGAACAGAGTCAGTTATTTTGTTGCCTTGATGGCAGTCTTGACAGGTGCGGCAGCACCAGGCCACGCGTTCACCCTGGGTGACTTGCGCGGCAGCGCGGTGGTTGGCCGTTCCCTGGATGTGTCTATTCCGGTGTTGCCCGGCTCCGGTGAAGAAGCTCTGGCGTCCTGTCTGTCGGCCGAGGTTCTGTTTGCCGACGTTCAGCAGTTGAACCCCTCTGTGACCGTGACACCTGTCACCACCGGGCCAGTTCCGATGGCCGTGGTTCGCATCAGATCCAGTGCCGCGGTTGACGAGCCCGTGGTGTCCGTGGTGCTTCGCGCCACCTGTGGTGCCGCCACGTCTCGCCGCTACGTGCTGTTGTCCGACTTTCCTGCACCCGACCTGCCCAAGGCAAGCGCCGCACCCGTCGCTGACGCCACCACACATGCAGCCCCCCCGTTGAAGGCAGCACAGGCTGACACCAGCACCTCAACATCGTCAGCAACTGCGTCCCCCGTGGTGCAAGAGGCCGCACCGGCCAGAGCACCGGTTGTTGGCAAGGTCGCCCCCAAACCGGTGGTTAAAAAACCAGCCGCGCCGATCAAGCGGGTGGCTGCGCCAGAGCCGGTTGCCGCCAAGCCGGTCCTGAAACTCGATACACAGCCGGCTTTGCCCGCACAGGTGCAAGCAGCGCCGCCCGCGAGCTTGCCGGCGTCTGCCCCCGCATCGGCACCTGCAGCGGCCCCCAGCGATGAAGTTGTGCAACAGGCCCTGCTCATTCAGGCCTTGCAGAATGATGTCAAAACCCTCAAAGACCTGGCGGTGATCAATCAGGCCAGCTTGGCGGAGTTCCAGTCCAAGCTGCGCCAAGCCGAGGCCGAACGTGTACCGATGACCTGGTTTTACCTGGTGGTGGGGCTGCTGCTGGCCTCGCTCGGTGCACTGACGTGGGTGCTGCGCAAACAACAGAAGGCCCAACAGGGTGACTGGTGGCAACACGCCCAGAAAGACGCCTCCGAAACACTGGTGATCACACCCGCCTCCACCATTCAACCTTCGGCACCGGTGTCTGAGTTTGACAAGTTCGTCAACCAGCAGGCCGCACCACTTGCCGCTGCGGCGCCCAGCACCCAACCCGAGGTGGACCCCGATCACGACGTGGACATTGATCTGGACAGCCTGGCACCGTCCAAAGAACCCACCACCTCGACCGAACCGCTGGCCGTGGTGCCGGTGGATGGGTTTGGCAGCGGCCACAACATCAATGTGGAGAGCATCTCCGACATTCGCCAGCAAGCCGAGTTTTTTGTGTCCCTGGGGCAGACGGATCGTGCACTCAACATCCTGCGCCGCCAGATCATGGAAAGCACCGAGCCCAATCCGCTGGTCTACCTGGACCTGCTGACGCTCTACCATGCGCAGGGTTTGAAAGCCGATTTCCGCGAGTTGCGGGTGGCCTTCAGACAGTTCTTCAATGTGTCTGTACCCGATTTCCCGGCCTACAACAACGAAGGCCGGGACCTGTTGGCCTACGCCGAACCACTGGCCGTGCTGACCCGGTTCTGGCCCAACATCGAAGCCATCGCTTTTCTGGAAGCCTGCATCTTCCACAACGACGCCGCCCCGATGCAACTGTCGTTTGACCTGGCTGCGTTCCGTGACCTGCTGATGCTGCACGCGGTAGCTGAAAAAGTCACCTCGGACTCGCCCTGGAAGATGACCTCACACGGCGGCCTGGGTGCTTCCAGTGCAGCGGCGGAAATGGCCGAACTGGCCATGACCATGCGCGGTCAATTTGATGAGGCCCCTGCAGGTGCCAGCCCCCTGGACGCCATGGACAGCCGGGGCGACAGCGGCCCGCTGACACTGGATCTCTCCGAGGTCAGAGCGCCGGTGCAAAGTCTGGACCTGGACCTTGACCTGGATGCACCGGGGCAGACCCAAGCTCCCCGCAACTCAGGCCTGGTGTAAACACCAACAGCAGAGAGGCACGGTCGGCGCTCTGCGCATCGACCATCCAGTACCACCGCCTTTCCCGCCAGTGATGGCACCCTGATCTGGCCTGTTCACACCTGTTTTTTCGTGGCACACGTGGCGCAGACACAGGCCAGGTGTTGGCCTGCGGCAGGAATGCTGTCGAGCAGGCCCTGGCTGAACGTGACCTGGGTGCACCAGCACAGCGCTTGCTCCTGACCGGTGACACGCTGCGCCTCCATCGCGCACTGGTTGGGTTGACCGCAGAGCGGGCACAAGGAGGCGTCGGTTGGGGTGGGGTTGGCGGCACTGTTGCTTAGCGACATGGCTATCGTTCCTTGGAAGGACTGTGTTGGTCGAGTGTACCGTTGGGTCCCAGTCGATTTCACTGGCTGCGATGGTGAGGGGCTTGTCTAAAGTGACGGTACTGCTAAGCAAGCAGCTATTTTTAGATCACCCAATGAAAGGAAAACCTATGTCAACCGTAAACGCACAACGCGTCTCTTTGATGCGAGACAACTCGACAACTTGTCGGCCCAGCGATGGTCATCTGCAAGAGTTGGAAGTAGACCTGACCAAGTACGTCAGAGTTGCGGAACACGCGGGGGAGCTGAAAAGCAATGATCAAGTGTTTCCCTTTGGCAAGCCTCTGGAAAATGTTGTGAAAGCTGGGAACAGTATTTACGAAAAAAACGGCACGCCTAAGTGCCGTTTTTCGCTTACAAGCCAAATCAGGCCCTAGCCCTTTTTATAAAAGGGCTGCCAGCTACTGATTAAATAGTAATTGCCGGTTGCAGCATCAAGCCGCCGCCTTCACCTTCAGCCGCCAGCCATGCAACAGTGGCTCGGTGTAACCACTCGGTTGGGCCAGGCCTTTAAACACCAGGTCACACGCTGCCTGGTAGGCTTTGGAGGTGTCAAAGTGGCCCGCCATCGGTTGGTACACCGGGTCACCGGCGTTTTGCGCGTCCACCACGGCGGCCATGCGTTCAAAGGTTTCTTTGACTTGGGCTTGGGTGACCACACCATGGTGTAACCAGTTGGCCATGTGTTGGCTGCTGATCCGCAGCGTGGCGCGGTCTTCCATCAGGCCGATGTTGTGGATGTCGGGCACCTTGGAGCAGCCCACGCCCTGGTCCACCCAACGCACCACATACCCCAGGATGCCCTGGGCGTTGTTGTCGAGTTCCTGCTGTTTCTCGGCCGCACTCCAGGTGGGTGTGGCGGCCACCGGGATGTGCAGCAGACCAGCCAGCAGCGCGTCATGTTCACTCTGCGCGTCGCGCTTGGCGTGGGTTTTCTCGATGTCTTTTTGCACATCGCTGACCAACACCTGGTGGTAGTGCAGCGCATGCAGGGTGGCGCCGGTGGGGCTGGGCACCCAGGCGGTGTTGGCGCCGGCTTTGGGGTGAGCGATTTTTTGCTCGAGCATGGCTTTCATGAGGTCGGGCATGGCCCACATGCCTTTGCCGATTTGTGCCTTGCCACGCAGGCCACATTGCAGACCCACCAGCACGTTGTTGCGCTCGTAGGCGTGGATCCAGGTGCTGGCTTTCATGTCAGCTTTGCGAACCATCGGGCCGGCCAACATGGCGCTGTGCATTTCGTCGCCGGTGCGGTCCAGGAAGCCGGTGTTGATGAAGGCGACGCGGCTGGCGGCTGCCGCAATGCAGGCTTTGAGGTTGACGCTGGTGCGGCGCTCTTCGTCCATGATGCCGAGTTTGACGGTGCTATCAGGCAGGCCCAGCAGCTTTTCGACGCGGCCAAACAGCTCGCTGGCAAAGGCCACTTCCGCCGGGCCATGCATCTTGGGTTTGACGATGTAGACCGAGCCCTTGCGCGAGTTGCGGATGGCGTCCTTCTTGGTCTTGGCCAGGTCGTGCAGGGCGATGGTGGTGGTGACCACCGCGTCCAAAATGCCTTCGGGGATTTCGCGCACCGCTCCCGCCTTGTCGGTGTACAGGATGGCCGGATTCGTCATCAGGTGACCCACATTGCGCACAAACATCAGGCTGCGGCCATGCAGGCGCACCTTCTTCTTGCCGTCGGGCGCGGTATAGAGGCGGTCTGGGTTGAGACCACGGGTGAAGGTTTTGCTGCCTTTGGCGACTTCTTCGGTGAGTGTGCCTTTGAGGATGCCGAGCCAGTTGCTGTACGCCAGCACCTTGTCGTCCGCATCCACCGCAGCGACCGAGTCTTCCAGGTCGAGGATGGTGGAGAGGGCAGCCTCAACCACCAGGTCAGCCACACCGGCTGGGTCGCTGGCGCCAATGGGTGTGGCGCGGTTGATGATCAGGTCCAGATGCAGCCCGTGGTGCACGAACAAGACGCTGGCCGGCGCTTTGGCATCACCTTGATAGCCCACCAGTTGGTCGTGGTCGGCCAGGCCGGTGGTGCTGCCGTCAGCGAGTTTGACGGCCAGCTTGCCACCCTTGACGCTGTAGGCCACCGAATCGATGTGAGAGCCTTTTCTGAGCGGGGCGCAGCGGTCCAGCACATAACGTGCGTACTCGATGACTTTGGCGCCGCGTTTGGGGTTGTAGCCACCCTTTTTGCCGACTTTTTGACAGCCTTTGGCCTCGTCGATCACATCGGTGCCGTACAGCGCGTCGTACAGGCTGCCCCAGCGGGCGTTGGCGGCGTTGAGTGCGTAGCGGGCGTTGAGGATCGGCACCACCAACTGCGGGCCCGCCTGTTTGGCCAATTCGCTGTCCACATGGCTGGTGGTGATGCAGGTTTTGGAGGGTACCGGCACCAGGTAACCGATGCGCTCCAGAAAGGCACGGTAGACGGGCATGTTGGTGATCGGGCCGGGGTGGGCGGTGTGCCAGGCATCCAGCTCGGTCTGCAAACGGTCACGCTCCTTGAGCAAGGCGATGTTTTTGGGTGCCAGGTCGGCCACGATGCCATCCAGCCCTTTCCAGAACTTGGCGGGCGTGATGCCGGTGCCAGGCAAAACCTGTTGTTCAACGAACTGGCACAAGTTGGCTGCAACTTGCAGGCGGTGTTTGATGATGCGTTGGGTCATGGTGGTACGTATCCGTTGATGAAGCCAAAGAAAAGAAAACCTCAACAGGGCAAGCGCGGTTTGGAGTCGTCATCGGCCGGTGCGGCCTGCTCGCGTCGACCAGAGCCAACATCCTCTGGTTTTGCCAACATTTGTTGCATTTTAGTGAGGCAAACGACCGAATTAAACGCCTGCCCGGGCACGCAGTTGTGACAAAAAGAGAGGTAATCCATCGGATAAACACGGGTTTGGGAAATAATCTGCCGCTCATCACCCCCAACGTCACCCCACAGCCCCATGACACCTTCTCCCGATACCGCCCCAACATCTTCCCGGCTACCCCTGTCTGGCCTGCGTGTGGTGGAGTTCACCCACATGGTGATGGGCCCGACCTGCGGCATGGTGCTGGCCGACATGGGGGCCGAGGTGATCAAGGTCGAGCCCATCGAAGGCGACCGCACCCGCCACCTGCTGGGCGCCGGTGCGGGTTTTTTCCCGATGTTCAACCGCAACAAAAAAAGCATCGCGATCAACCTGCACCATGCCGAAGGCGCGGCTGTGGCACGCCAATTGGCCCAGACTGCGGATGTGGTGCTGGAGAACTTCAAACCCGACACCATGGCCAAGTACGGGCTGGACTACGCAGCGCTGTCGCAGGTCAACCCGAAACTTATTTATGTGAGCCACAAGGGGTTTCTGCCCGGCCCGTACGAACACCGCACCGCGCTGGACGAGGTGGTGCAGATGATGGGGGGACTTGCCTACATGACCGGCCGCCCGGGTGACCCGTTACGCGCAGGCACCAGTGTCAACGACATCATGGGTGGCATGTTTGGCGCGATTGGCGCCTTGGGTGCGCTGATCCAGCGCGGCATCACCGGTCGCGGCCAAGAGGTGCAAAGTGCACTGTTTGAGAACAATGTGTTTCTGGTGGGCCAGCACATGCTGCAGTACGCCATGACCGGCCAGGCCGCTGCACCGATGCCTGCGCGCATTTCGCCTTGGGGTGTCTATGATGTGTTCACCGCCGGGGATGGTGAGCAGATATTCATCTCTGCCGTGAGTGATGCCCAATGGCGCACGTTTTGCCAGGTGTTTGAGCTGAGCGATCTGTTGGCCGACCCGCGCTACGCCAGCAACAACGACCGCGTGCGTGAACGCACGAGCCTGATGCCGGTGCTGCGTGAACGCCTGGCGCGTTACTCCGCCGCACAAATTGCCCAGATGATGGAGGCCAACAAGCTGCCCTACGCCCCCATTCGCAAGCCCGAAGAGTTGTTTGACGACGAACACCTGCTGGCCACCGGTGGCCTGGCCGACATCACCCTGCCCGACGGCGCGCGTGCTGGCCAGACCAGCAAGGCCACCTTGTTTCCGTTCACGATGGACGGCCAGCGCCTGGGGGTGCGCCTGAGCCCGCCGACGCTGGGCGCCCACACCCACGAGTTGCTGAACGGGCTCGGTTTGGATGACCACCAGGTGCAGGCGTTGCGCGATGCCGGTGTGGTGGCCTGAGCCTGAGGCCGACGCCGGATGAGCAAACTCAAACAACTCGAAACCTTTGTCACCGTGGCCGCACGCGGTGGACTGACCGCCGCCGCCCGGGCCGAAGGGGTGGCACCAGCCATCATTGGCCGGCGCATCGATGCACTCGAAGAACGCCTGGGTGTCAAGCTGCTGGTGCGCACCACCCGGCGTGTCACCCTCACGCAGGAAGGCAGCGCGTTTCTGGAGGACTGCCAGCGCCTGCTGACCGATCTGGACAACGCCGAGGCCAGTGTCTCGGCCAGGGGCGTACGGGCTACCGGCCACCTCAACATCACCGCCCCGGCGGGTTTTGGGCGACGCCATGTGGCGCCGCTGGTGCCGCGTTTTCGTGAGTTGCACCCCGATGTGACGCTGTCGCTCAATCTCAATGACCGGGTGGTGGACCTGGCTGCAGAAGGTTTTGACTGCGCGGTACGCGTGGGTGACTTGCCCGACTCGAGCCTGGTGAGTGTGCGCCTGGCCGACAATCGCCGCCTGTGTGTGGCCGCGCCCCTGTACCTCAAGCGCCACGGTTTACCCCAAACACCGCAGGATCTGGCCCGGTTTGACTGTCTGACCCTCTCCAGCGATGCGTCTCAGACCCGTGGCTGGGCGTTTTCACAAGCCACCAAAGACGGCACCGAGGTGGTCTACCTGAAGCCGGGCGGGCCGCTGAGCTGCTCGGATGGTCAGGTCTTGTTCGACTGGTGTCTGGCAGGTTACGGCATCGCCTGGCGCAGCACCTGGGAGGTGCAGGCCGAGGTGGCTTCGGGTCTGCTGGTGCCGGTGCTGGAGGATTTTGCTGCGCCACCCAATGGCATTTATGCGGTGTTTCCGCAGCGCAAACACTTGCCGCTGCGGGTGCGCCTGTGGGTGGACTACCTTAAACAACAGTTTTCGCGCAAAGCCTATTGGCAAGGCGCGGCTTGACACAGCCGCCTCAAACCAACTTAAAACCATAGCACCAGGCCCTTACATAATAAGGGCTTAAGCGGCTTTTTATGCAAAACGCCCGACCCAGGCTCGCACCAACGGCCTGGGCCAACCCCACTCAGATTTCGATCTTGGACCCGAGCTCCACCACCGCATTGCTGGGCAGGTTCAGGAAACCGGCCGCACCGCTGGCGTTCAGGTGCATCTGGGCGAAGAGTTTTTCTCGCCAAGGCGCCATGCCGCTGCCCAGCGTGGGGGTGACGGTGTCGCGGCTCAGGAAATAGCTGGTGGTCATCGGGTCCAGATCACAGCCTCGGCCCTTGATGCTTTGCAGCGCCTTGGGCAGGTCCGGGTCGTTTTTGAAGCCGTAATTGACAATCACCTGCCAGCAGTCATGCCCGAGTGATTCGATGGCCAGGCGTTTGTCCAGACCGATCCACGGCACCTCCTGGCTCACCACGGTGACAAACAGGTTGGTCTCATGCAGCACCTTGTTGTGCTTGAGGTTGTGCAACATCGCGTTGGGCACGGTGCCGGTTTCGGCGGTCAGAAACACCGCGGTGCCGGGCACACGGGTCGGCGGGCTGACAAATACCGCCTCCAGAAAACTGGTCAGATCGATGGCTTCGGCCTTGATCTTGGCTTTGAGCAGGCGCCGACCGTCTTTCCAGGTCAGCATGATGGTGTAGATGCCCCCGGCAATCAGCAGCGGGAACCAGCCGCCGTCCACCAGCTTGAGCATGTTGGAGGTGAAAAACGCCATGTCCACCACAAAAAACGCGCCGGTGGCCGCCAGGCACAAGAGCAGCGGGTAGTGCCAGGCGTAACGGATGACAAAAAACGTCAGCACGGTGGTGATCAGCATGTCCAGCGTGACCGCAATGCCATACGCCGCCGCCAGATTGCTGGACGACTTGAACAACACCACGGCCAGCACAATCATCACAAACAGGCCCCAGTTCACAAAGGGCATGTAGATCTGGCCGGTGTCCTTGACGCTGGTGTGCAAAACCTGGAAGCGCGGCAGATAACCGAGCTGGATGACCTGTTTGGTGACCGAAAACGCCCCGGTGATCAGCGCCTGTGAGGCAATCACCGTGGCCAGGGTGGCCAGGCCCACCAGTGGCAACAGGGCCCAGTCCGGCGCCATGTTGTAAAACGGGTTTTTGACCGCCGAGGGATCACTCAGCAGCAAGGCGCCTTGGCCGAAATAATTGAGCGTCAGCGCGGGCATCACCACCGTGAACCAGGCCAGACGGATCGGCTTTTTGCCAAAGTGACCCATGTCAGCGTAGAGCGCCTCGCCCCCTGTCACACACAGCACCACCGCACCCAAGATCAGAAAGGTGATCATCGGGTTGGACCAGGCAAAGCCCAGCGCATAGTGCGGGCTCAGTGCCCACAGAATCTCAGGGTTGTGCCAGATGTGGGACACCCCCAGCACCGCAATGGTGGCAAACCACAACAGCGTGATCGGGCCAAAAAACTTGCCGATGTCGGCCGTGCCACGCTTTTGCACAAAAAACAGGGCAAACAGAATCACCAGGGTCAGCGGGATCACCGCTTTTTTCAGGGCGGGTGAGACCACCTCCAGACCTTCCACCGCCGACAACACCGACACCGCCGGGGTGATCACCCCGTCGCCATAAAACAGGCAGGTGCCAAATATGCCCACATACAGCAGCACCCGGCGCAGTTTGGGTTTGTCCACCACCGATTGGGAGGCCAGCGCCAGCATCGCCACCAGACCACCTTCGCCGTTGTTGTCAGCGCGCAGCACCAGCGACACATACTTCAGCGAGATGATGACGGTGAGGGTCCAGAAAAAGATCGACAGGACACCCATCACGTTGTCCGTGGTGAAAGGAACGTGGCCAGCGCCAAACACTTCCTTGACGGCATACAGCACGCTGGTGCCGATGTCGCCATACACCACACCGATGGCGCCCAAGGTGAGCGCACGCAAAGTCGTTTTAGAGGTTACCAAGAATCACCAAGCCCCGGAATCATCAGGCTCCATGTCATAACAGGGCGCCATTTTGCGTCAGAAAGGCCTCTGGGTTCTGATACCCATCCAGCAGCCACTTGATCCAGGACAAGCCCAAGCCCCGACTTGTGGCCTGAAACCAACACCCAACGCTAGTCGTAGACCTCGGCTTCTGGGTCGGTGGCTTCGAGTTCGTAACTGGCCGCCAGCATCGCCAGGCGGCCCACCACGCCATACATATAGAAACGGTTGGGCAGGCTGACCCCGGGTTTCATACCGGGCTGGGGCAACTGGGTGCTGTGCTCGAACGCCAGCGGGGCATAGTCCGAGCCCGGCGCGTTGAGCGCCTCGTCCACCCCGCGCCCCGCATGCACGCGGTAGTAGCCGCCCACCACGTAACGGTCCATGGTGTAGATCACCGGTTCGGCCACGGCGTCGTTGACACGCTCTTGTGTCATCACCCCCTCTTGCACCATGAAACCATGCGGCATCAGCGGTGTCTTGCGCTCTTTGACCAGGGTATGGACCCGTTCACTCAAAGCCTGCATGTCCTTGGTATCACGCACGGTGACGATGCCCAGTTCATGGGTGCCGTGGTCGGCCTTGACGACCACAAACGGTTTTTCCTTGATGCCGTATTCCTTGTACTTGCGCCGCACGCGGGTCAACACCAGGTCCACCTGGCCACGCAGGCAGTCCAGCCCGCTGTCTTGCGACAGATCGACCGCCTCACACTTCTCGAACAAGGGGTTGATCAGCCAGGGGTCAACCCCCATGAGTTTGCCCAGCCGTTTGGCCACTTCTTCGTAGGCCTTGAAGTGGTTGCTTTTGCGCCGGATCGGCCAGCCCGCATGCAAGGGGGGCAGCAGGTACTGCTCAAAAATTTCTTCCAAAATGCCAGGCACGCCGGCGCCCAGGTCGTTGTTGAGCAGGATGGTGCAGGGGTCAAAGTCTTTGAGACCCAGGCGACGTTTGCCGCGAGTCACCGGCTCCAGGGTGACAGACGCACCACTTGGCAGATCCAGGGTGATGGTTTTCTTGAGGGCCGGGTCAATCGAGCCCAAGCGCACATTCAGGCCCGCCATGTTGAAAATGCGCGTGAGCTGAACCAGGTTTTCGAGATACTGAACGCTGTGCGGGCCATTGGTGGGCACCACCAGCAGGTTGCGCGCTTCGGGGCAGATTTTTTCGATCGCAGCCATGGCCGCCTGCACCGCCAGCGGCAGCATTTCCGGGGTGAGGTTGTTCCAGGCGCTGGGAAACAACCGGGTGCTCACCGGAGAGAGCTTGAAACCCGCGTTGCGGATGTCCACCGAGCTGTAAAACGGTGGGGTGTGCTCCATCCATTCCAGGCGGAACCAGCGCTCGATGGCGGGCATGGAGTCCAGCACACGCTGCTCTAACTCGTTGATGGGGCCCGTCAATGCGGTAATAAGGTGAGGAACCATGGACGACCTTGCGAAATAGTTGCTTTGATTCTAGGTCGGGGCGTTGTCGCTCCAACCTCCCTGACCTGACAATCTGTCTGGCACCGCGTCAGAGTGCACGGATGCGCAATAGTTCCACCACCGTCAGCCAGACACGCCTGGCTTGACGGCGCATGAGCTCACGAGCGCACTTCTCCCTGGCCCAGCACCACGTACTTGAGCGAGGTCAGGCCTTCGATGCCAACCGGGCCACGCGCGTGGAACTTGTCGGTGCTGATGCCAATTTCGGCGCCCAGGCCATACTCAAAACCATCTGCAAAGCGGGTGCTGGTGTTGACCATGACACTGGCCGAATCGACTTCGCGCAAAAACGCTTGCGCGTGCACATGGTCACGCGTCAGGATGGCATCGGTGTGGTGGCTGCTGTACTGATTGATATGGCGAATAGCCTCGTCCACCCCGGCCACCAGCTTGATGCTGATGATGGGTGCCAGATACTCTTCAAACCAGTCGGCCTCGGTGGCAGGGGTCAGCTTGAAAACTTCTTCATTCATAGCACCCTGCCCTTTATCCATCAGGGCTGAGGCACGATTTTCCTTGTAACTCTGGAGCAAGGCCAGGGACTCGGGGCAACAGCGCATCTCCACCCCTTTGGCCGCATAGATGGCCGCGATTTTGGGCAGGAAGTCCACCGCCACACCGCGCGCCACCAAAAGACTCTCGGTGGCATTGCAGGGGCTGTATTTGTTGGTCTTGGCGTTGTCGGCCACCTTGACGGCTTGGACGATGTCACACGGGTCATCCACATAGGTGTGGCAGTTGCCGTCCAGGTGTTTGATGACCGGCACCTTGGCCTCGCGGCTGATGCGCTCGATCAGCCCCTTGCCGCCACGCGGGATGATCACATCCACATACTGCGGCATGGCGATCAGCTGGCCCACCACCTCGCGGTCGGTGGTTTGCACCAGCTGCACTGCGTTCTCTGGCAAACCGGATTCAGCCAAGGCCTGCTGCACCAGCCGTGCCAGCGCTTTGTTGGAGTCAATCGCCTCGGAGCCACCGCGCAGGATGCAGGCATTGCCACTCTTGATGCTGAGCGACGCCGCTTCAATCGTCACATTCGGACGGCTCTCGAAGATCATGCCAAACACGCCAATCGGCACCCGCATCTGGCCAACCCGGATACCGCTGGGTTGCTCCTTCATCCCGATGACCTCGCCAATCACATCGGCCATGGCGGCCAGCTGCTCGCAGCCCTGGGCGCAGGTTTCGATCACCTTGGGTGTGAGTTTGAGCCGGTCCACCATCGGCGCTGCCAGCCCGGCCGCCATCGCGCGCGCGATGTCTTTGGCATTGTCGATCTGCAACGTCTCCACATTGCTGCGCAGCAGCGCCGCCAGTTTTTTGAGTGCAGCGTTTTTGCTAACTGCTGAGGCTTTTGCCATCAGGGCTGAGGCCTGTTTTGCTTGAATACCCAGGGTCTGGGTGTGCTCAGAAAGGGTGATCTCGTTCATGAGGCTATTTTGGCACGCTGCTTTGCCAACATCCAGCCTGCAGACCACAAGCTGGCGCGCGGCAAGACCGGGCCCAAAACCCGGCAACAGGCCATCACCCTGCGCTGCACGGGATACCGTTGTGTGTCATGGGGAGTCTGGCCCGGCGAAGGTTGGCCGCTTTGTGATGGCCGCATACAATGAGAAGTTGTCCTTGGACGGTCGCTCTGGGTGCTCTGCCTGGGCGGTTTGTTTATCAATTCATTGAACATCTGGAGTTATCTGTGTTTATTTCTTCTGCATTTGCGCAAACCGCGCCCGCCGCTGCCGCTTCGGGTGACATGCAATCGACCCTGATGGGCATGTTGCCACTGGTCCTGATGTTTGTGGTGTTGTACTTTGTGATGATTCGCCCGCAAATGAAAAAGGCCAAAGAGCACAAAAACATGGTGGAGTCGCTGGCCAAAGGGGACGAAGTGGTCACCGCCGGTGGTTTGCTGGGCAAAGTGAGCAAGCTGAACGAAGGTTTCATCAGCGTTGAGATCGCCAACAGCGTTGAAGTGCAACTCCAGCGCAGCTCCGTGGTGCAAGTCTTGCCCAAGGGCACCATCAAATAAGCCGTCTTGAAGCTGGCCCTGGCCAGCGTTTTGTTATCTGAAGGGCGGTCATGAATCGTTACCCGGTCTGGAAATACGTGATCATCGTGATCGCGCTGGTGGTTGGTGGGCTGTATGCGCTACCCAACTTTTTTGGTGAGTCCCCGGCGGTGCAGGTGTCTGCCGCCAAGACACTGGTCAAGGTGGATACCAACACCTTGGCCCAAGTGGAGGCGGCTTTGAAAGCAGCCGGGATCACGGTGGACCAAGTTGTGCTGGACGGCACATCGATCAAGGTGCGCCTCAATGACACCGACGCCCAACTCAAGGCCAAGGACGCCATTCAAAAAGCCCTGTTGCCCGATCCCAGCAACCCCGCTTATGTGGTGGCCTTGAACTTGGTCTCGCGTTCACCGGCGTGGCTCACGGGGCTGCATGCAGCGCCGATGTACCTCGGGCTGGACCTGCGCGGTGGTGTGCACTTCATGCTGCAGGTGGACATGCAGGCGGCTTTGAGCAAACGCGCCGAGTCGCTCTCGGGTGACCTTCGCACCAGCTTGCGTGAGAAGAACATCCGCCACAGCGGCATCAACCGCGAAGGCCAGACCATCGAGGTCAAGTTCCGTGACGCGGCCACCCGCACCCAGGCACAAGCGGTGTTCCAGGACCAGTTCACCGATTTACAAACCGCCGAGTCCGCCGACGGCGTGGATTTCAAACTGACCGCGTCCATCAAGCCCGATGCCGCCCGGCGCATCCAGGACCAGGCCCTCAAACAGAACATCACCACACTGCACAACCGGATCAACGAGTTGGGTGTGGCTGAACCGGTGATCCAGCAGCAAGGTCTGGACCGCATCGTGGTGCAACTGCCGGGCGTGCAGGACACGGCCAAAGCCAAAGACATTCTGGGGCGCACCGCGACCCTGGAAGTGCGCATGGTGGACGAAAGTGCGGAGGCGCGCGGCGCTGAAGCCGGTACCGGCATGGTGCCGTTTGGCTCGGAGCGTTACCTGGAACGCAGCGGCCAGCCCGTCATTGTGAAAAAGCAGGTCATCTTGACCGGTGAAAACCTCACCGACGCCCAACCCGGCTTTGATGGCCAGACGCAGGAACCCACGGTCAACCTGAACCTCGACGCCAAAGGCACCCGGATCTTCCGCGACGTGACCCGTGAAAACGTGGGCAAACGCATGGCGATCCTGCTGTTTGAAAAAGGCAAGGGCGAAGTGGTCACCGCGCCGGTGATCCGCACCGAAATTGGCGGCGGTCGGGTACAAATCTCGGGCCGAATGACCACGATGGAAGCCAACGACACCGCGCTGCTGCTGCGCGCTGGCTCCTTGGCCGCGCCGATGGAAATCATCGAAGAAACCACCATTGGGCCCAGCCTGGGCGCCGAGAACATTGCCAAAGGCTTCCACAGCGTCGCCTGGGGCTTCCTGGCGGTGGCGGTGTTCATGTGTATCTACTACATGCTGTTTGGTGTTTTTTCGAGCATTGCGCTGGCATTTAACCTGTTGCTGCTCGTGGCGCTGCTGTCCATGTTGCAAGCCACCCTGACCTTGCCAGGCATGGCGGCCATGGCCCTGGTGCTGGGTATGGCAATTGACTCCAACGTGCTGATCAACGAACGTATCCGCGAGGAACTGCGCAACGGCGCCTCACCCCAGGCGGCGATCCACACCGGTTACGACCGCGCCTGGGCCACCATTTTTGACTCCAACATCACCACCCTGATTGCGGGCCTGGCTTTGCTGGCCTTCGGCTCGGGGCCGGTGCGGGGGTTTGCCGTTGTGCACTGTTTGGGTATCATGACCAGCATGTTCTCAGGCGTCTTCTTCTCCCGTGGCTTGGTGAACCTCTGGTATGGGCGCAAGAATCGGCTCAAGAGTGTCTCCATCGGTACCATCTGGCGGCCTGAATCTGGCGCCACCATCAAAGCGGAATAAGGGAGAACACGATGGAGTTTTTCAGAATCAAGCGTGACATCCCGTTCATGCGCCATGCCCTGGTGTTCAACGCGGTGTCCTTGGTCACCTTTTTGGCCGCCGTTTTCTTCCTGTTTTCCCGTGGTCTGCATTTGTCGGTGGAATTCACCGGCGGCACCCTGCTGGAAGTCACTTACGCCCAGCCTGCCGACGTGGCTGTGGTGCGCGACACGGTGGCCAAACTGGGTTTTGCCGATGTTCAGGTGCAAAACTACGGTACCGCCCGTGATGTCCTGATCCGTCTACCCGCCCAAAAGGGCGTTAGTTCGGCACAACAAAGCGCCCAGGTGATGACCGCGTTGAAGGCGGTGGATGCCAGCGCCAGCATGCGGCGTACCGAGTTTGTGGGTCCACAGGTGGGAGATGAACTGGCTGCCGACGGACTCAAGGCACTGGCCTTTGTGGTGGTGGGGATCATGATTTACCTGGCCATCCGCTTCGAGTGGAAGTTTGCGGTGGCGGCGATCATTGCCAATTTGCATGATGTGATCATCATCATGGGCTTTTTTGCCTTCTTCCAGTGGGAGTTCTCCCTGCCTGTGCTGGCTGCGGTGTTGGCGGTGCTGGGCTACTCGGTCAACGAGTCGGTGGTGATTTTTGACCGGATTCGTGAGAACTTCCGTCGTTATCGCAAGATGAACACGGTGGAAATCATCAACAACGCCATCACCTCCACCATCAGCCGGACCATCATCACCCACGGGTCGACCCAGATGATGGTGCTGTCCATGCTGCTGTTTGGCGGCGCCACATTGCACTACTTTGCGCTGGCGCTGACCATCGGTATCTTGTTTGGTATCTACTCCTCGGTGTTTGTGGCGGCATCGATTGCCATGTGGCTGGGCATCCAGCGCGAAGACCTGGTCAAGGGCACCGTGGTCAAGAAAGACACCGACCCGAACGATCCCAACGCAGGAGCCACGGTCTAAGCCGTTGTTTTGAGCATGGCCACCACAGCGCAGACGCCCTCGCAAATGCAGTTGTCTGCACGAGTGCGCCAGCGCCTGGTGGCTCAGACCGGGGCGTCCCTCAGCAGCTTGCTGACCAAGGTGCAGGAGCGTTTGACGCAACTGATGGACGAGGTGGCGCCATCACGTGAGATGCAAGTACGCCGGGATGCCTGGATGGCTTTTCAACGCCAGAAGACGCGTTGGCTCGATGGCACCCTCTCTGCCTGGGAGTCGGCGCTGCTTGCTGACAAAAAAGCAGCCCGACCATCGGGCCGGGTTGCGCTGGCCGCCGATTTTGAGCTGCAGGGCACGGATGAGGTGGAGAACAAGATCATCGCATCCCGCATGGCGCTGAACCTGATGGAAAAAGGCGCCGAGCCGGTCAATGACCTGCGCAAGCGACTCAAGTACCTCAACAACAACCAGGCCTTGTCAACCCGAGACATTGTTCACCCGGAGGTCTTGTTCTTCTTGCTGGTGGAGCAGTGGGAGGCAGCGGGGTTGTCGCGCGAAGCCTTGCAACTGGTGTCGGCAGTGGTGCAGCGCCATCTCAACGAACACCTCGAGAAAGCCTACACAGCGTGCAATGAGGAGCTCATCAAGCTGGGTGTGCTGCCGGTGATTGAGTTTGGTGCCCCCACCAGCGCATCTTCTTTCGAAGACGAGCGCGAACCCCACCTACAAGTGCCCGCTCCTCCGCCTGCACCTGCCCCGAATCAACAACGCCGCGCCTCCGATCAGCCCGGGGGGGCCAACCCCGCAGAACAGCGGCGCAGCGGTGGTGTGCGGATAGGTTCACCCGCTGGACGGGTTGGCGGCATCTATGGGCGCGCCCAAGGTCTGATGGAGCAGGTGGGCCGTTTACTCAGCGGTGCGTTTCTGGAGACCCCACCCGCCGCAGGAGGCATAAGCGGCGCGTCTGCTTATGCCGCCCAAGGGTTTGTGGGGGCTGAGAGGTACCCCGGGCAGGGCGTGGTCAGCGGCCCCGGTGGGATGATCTTGCCCGCATCGGGCGCGGGTGCTGTGCGGCTGGCCTATGCCGGACCATCTGCGCCTCTGATGATGGCCTTGGCGCAGCAACCCCGGCTGCAGGATGTGCAGTTTGTCACCACGGACGGTGGCAGGCAGGTTGTGTACCCGGTGGCAGTGGCCCAGGTTGCCACCGAGTTGCGGCAGTTGTCCAGCGAACTCAAGGGCAAAGCCGAAACCGACAATGAAAAAGCCATCATCGAGTTGGTGGCCTTGATGTTTCAGTCGATCCTGCAGGAGGATCGCATTCCGCCCGGTGCACGGGTCTGGTTTGCGCGGCTGCAAATGCCGGTCTTGCGCATCGCCCTGGCCGACCCCGACTTCTTCAGCAAGCTAGACCACCCGGCGCGTCAGCTGATTGACCACATGGGCTCGTGTGTGCTGGGCTTTGACTCCAGTGGCATCAGCACCGACGCGCTGGAGACCGAAATCAAGCGTGTGGTTCAGGTGGTGGAGCAGTACCCCGAGACGGGTGACCGGGTCTACCGGCGGGTGTACGAGGAGTTTCAGCAGTTCCTGAAAAAACACCTGGCCAAAAAACCATCGGCGCAAAAGGTGATGGGGGTGGCCGAACAGCTGGAGCAGAAGGAAACGCTGGCGATCCAGTACACCATTGAGCTGCGTGACCAGCTCAAGGACATGCCGGTGCGTGAAGAAATCCGATCCTTTTTGTTCAAGGTCTGGACCGAGGTGCTGGCGGTGTCCACGGTGCGCCAGGGCAAACAGCATGAGGAAACCCTGCTGCTGAAAAAGACCGCCACCGACCTGATCTGGGCGGCCAGCGCCAAACCCAACCGGGCCGACCGCACCAAGGTGATTGCCGGTCTGGCAGCCCTGTTGCAGAACCTGCGCGACGGCATGAGCCGACTGGGCATCGTGCGTGGTGCCCAGGAAGTGCACATCAAGATCATCAGCGACACCCTGGCCGATGCTTTCATGGCCAAAACCGAAACCGTCGCCGATGCGCAGATCCAGGCTCTGGCCAAACGGTTGGCCGAGCTGGACGACTACATCAGCGACGACGGTGGTGAAGAGCTGCCGCTGGACACCGAAAACATCGAGGAACTGCTGGGCTTTGAAGCGTCCGAGCTGGATGTGGTCAGCGAAGGCGGTGAGACCGCCAGCGAGGACATGGCCGAGTGGGCACGTGAACTGGCGCTGGGTTCGTGGTTTGCCCTCAACTACAAGGACGTCACGGTGCAGGTGCAGTATGTCTGGCGCAGCCCTCTGGGTCACCTGCATTTGTTCTCCAACAATGTAGGCCACAGCTACCTGTTCCAGACGGTGCGACTGGCCGCCTATTTGCAGGCCAGCCTGCTGACACCGCAGGAAGACGAGCCCTTGACAGCACGGGCGACCCGCTCGGCGCTGGATGAAATTCGCGCCCATCCGCAGCGCCTGCTGGGCTGAAGCCCTCAGTTCGCCAGGCGCGTGCTCTGGTGATCGCAGAGTTCGTCCAACACCAGCACATCGGGCGTGCGGCGCAGACCCCAGAACACCATCAGCACAATCAGCTTGAGGTCGTCCACACCGATGGGCCCCGGGCCGGCGGCGGTGACCCGGTCCATCACCAGCTCCAGCTCCAAGGTGGGCAACGCGCCCACCGACACCAGAAAAGCCAGAAACCCCCAACCGGCTACGCCGAGCCGGCGCTTTTCTGGCGCAGACAACACCCGCACCGCGGCGGCACCGGGCAGCGGGGGTACGCCCGCCACAGGGGTTTCGGGCAGCTGCCGCGCAGCAAATCTCAAGTCCTCCAGCCACAACAACGCGGCGTCGACTTCGCTGGGGGCAAAGCCCTGGGTGTTCAAGCTGCGGTGCAAAGCCAGCAGTTCAGGGCATGCATCGCTGTCAAGGTAGTTGTCGTAAACAAACGCGAGGACTTCAAACATGGCCTCAATATACCGCCGCCCGAGCACCCCAAACCCTCAAACTGGGCCGGGAATCAGACCTCAGTCGCCCTGGCGTTGAAAGAGGCCACCCGCCAGCCGCGCCACCAAGCCGTCCAGCTCCAAACCCATCAACTGGGCTTGTAAATCGGCGGTGGCAAGCCCGGTGCGGGCTTGCAAGGCCTCCAACCCAACCGGGTCAAAGCCCATGGCCATGAGCAGCGGTGAATTCTGAGAAAAATCGGCCTCAGCCCTCATATCTTCTGGGTCAGTAGCTGCAACTGTTGTAGCTATTGGCAAACGACCCGGCCACTGTAACTCCTCCAGCACATCATGCGCCGACTCGACCAATTTGGCGCCCTGTTTGATCAGCGCATGGCAACCACGGGACTGCGCGGCGTGAATCGACCCGGGAATGGCAAACACCTCGCGCCCCTGTTCGGCCGTGAGGCGCGCGGTGATCAGCGAGCCCGATTGCAGCGCGGCCTCCACCACCAGTGTGCCCTGCGCCAGCCCGGCAATCAAGCGGTTGCGTTTGGGGAAATTGGCTGTGAGCGGCGGGGTACCCAGCGGGTACTCACTCAGCAGCAGCCCGTGCTGGGCAATGCGGTGCGCCAAATCCCGGTGCCCCCGGGGGTAAACACGGTCCAAGCCAGTGCCCACCACCGCCACGGTGACAGCCTGGTGGCTGGCACTGGCGCCGTCCAGCGCACCTTCGTGGGCGGCCCCGTCAATGCCTAGCGCCAGACCACTGACCACCGTCAGACCGGCCTGGGCAAACGATTTGGCAAACAGGCGCGCGTTGGCCGCACCTTGGGGTGTGGGGTTGCGGCTGCCCACCATGGCCAGGCTGCTGCTGGTGTCGATGGTGTTGCAAGTTGCTATGCTTTCAGAAGCTGTCTGCCCTTTGTCCAAAAGGGCTGGAGGCCTATTTTCCTTGAACGCTGCGTTGCCCAGCAGGTACAGCATCAACGGCGGGTCGTCCAGGTTCAGCAAGGCGTTAGGGTACAGCGCGTCACCCAGTGTGGCGACCCGGCGGCGTAGGCCGTGTTCTGCGTCTTGCTGCAGCCAAGACCAGGTGCGCTCCAGCAGTTCCGCCAATTGGGTCGGTTCGCTGCCCAGTGCCTGGGCTCGGGCCGGGCTCACCACCTGTTTCAAGGCGGCGCTGCTTTGTTCAAAAATCGCCTGCGGCAGGCCAAAGGCAGCCAGCAGTTTGCGGGCGCTGTCGTTGCCCACGCCCGGGGTCAGGCTCAGTCGCAGCCAGGCAGCTAGTTCGTCACGTTCCACAACATTGCTGGGGTTTGTGGCTCAAGCCAGAGGGCCAGTGGTGGCTGTTAACGCGGGTTGACGAGCCGGTCACCCACCTTGACACCGCTGACAATGTCCAGCACCAAGCCATAGGACAGCTTGTCGAAGGTACGAAACACCATCAGCAAGCCGTTGCGCTCATCGGGCAGCTTGATGTTGGTCAGCGCCTGATCGGTCTTGTCAACCATGCGGGCACCACTTTGCAAAATGGCCAGCACATGCCCATTTTCCAGCCCGTCCAGGCTACCTTTGTTGATGATCACCACCTGGTTTTGCGCCGCATTGACCACGCCCGTGCCGTAAATCGAGACGATGCGTGCGTCCACCGGTTTGGCCGGGGCATGGGGCGCATAGTTCACCAGCTGCCGGGGTGGCTCGGGCAAGAGGCGGTCGCCGACGCGGATTTCTTCCTTCACATCCACAATGTCGAAGGTCGCTGGAATCACCTCTGAAGGAGCGTCGACCGCTGACGGGGCAGAGGTCTGCGTCCCTTCGCTGCGTGACAGCAAAGCTCTGCCCAGGTAAGGCGCCTCAAAACCCAGCACTTCTCCAGTCACCGGGTCTTTGAGCGGCTTGGTGTCGCGGAAGATGCGGTAGGCTTTTTGTTTCTGCGTCGGGTCGTCCGTCAGGTCGCCCGAGCTGCTGCGCACATAAGCGCGGTCACCGCGGGTCAGGAACACCCGGCCATCCTGGGCGGCCACAATGCGTGGCGCCTGGTTCATGGTCTGATCGTCCACCACAATGCCCTCGGACAGGAAGGGTTCGATCAGGTGGTTTTGCACCGTGGGCAAGGCGTTGTCAACCACGCCTTCCATCCGCGTGCGTGGGGACAAACGCACTGTGGGGATGCCGCCGTCGCTGTTGGCCTGGGTACTCAGCCTGGCGCGGCCATTCGCGGTATCCAGATACAGCGTCTGCCCCGGATAAATCAGGTGTGGGTTGCGAATGTCAGCCTGGTTGATGCCCCACAGCTCGGGCCAGCGCCAGGGTGAGGTCAGGAACAGGCCGGAAATGGACCACAAGGTATCCCCTGACTGGATCGTGTAACGCTGCGGCGCATCAGGCCGCAAATCGGTCAGGGCCACCCCGGCGTGTGCGACTTGGTCGGCGGTGGCACGCTGCTGGGCTGTGATGGGGAAGTTCTGCGCCTGGGCAGCCCCGGCGGCCAGCCAGCCAAACGCCA
Organism: Rhodoferax fermentans; assembly: GCF_002017865.1. NCBI lineage: Bacteria > Pseudomonadati > Pseudomonadota > Betaproteobacteria > Burkholderiales > Comamonadaceae > Rhodoferax > Rhodoferax fermentans. The sequence goes on from NZ_MTJN01000002.1 coordinate 1,800,687, forward strand.
GCGTGACACAAGCCAGAGGGGGGAGTGCTGCTCGAAGGAAAGTGTGCGGCATGTGGTTCGTACCTTGTTGTATCGCGTGAGATTTTGCGCCCAAGCCCTTGATTGGACAACGATTCTCACCCGGCGATTGTGCAACCAGTCAAAAATATAGCGAAAATAACGACATCGCAGGACACATACTATGGCATTACTGACAATTATTTGCTACCCAGACACCCGGCTGCACACGGTGGCCAAACCCGTGGCGGCGGTGGATGACCGCATCCAGACACTGGTCGACGACATGCTGGAAACCATGTACGAGGCCAACGGCGTGGGGCTGGCCGCTACCCAGGTCGATGTGCATGAACGGGTCATTGTCCTGGACACCTCCGAGGGGCGCGACAGCCCGCTGGTGGTGATCAACCCCACACTGGTCTGGACCAGCCCGGAAACCCACCTCAACGAAGAAGGCTGCCTGTCGGTGCCCGGCATTTACGATGGTGTGGTCCGTCATGATGCGGTCAAGGTCGAGGCGCTGGACCGTGACGGTACATCCCGCGTGATCGAAGCCGATGGCCTGCTGGCGGTGTGCCTGCAACACGAGATGGACCACCTGATGGGCAAGGTGTTTGTCGAGTACTTGTCACCACTCAAGCGCAACCGCATCAAGACCAAATTGCTCAAAGCGCAGCGCGAAGGCCGCGTTGCCAAGTTGGTTTGAAGCTGGTTTTTGCCGGTACGCCGGAGTTTGCCGCCGTTGCGCTGGCTCAGTTGCTGGCGGCGGGTCACCAGATCAGCTTGGTGCTGACCCAGCCGGACCGCCCGGCCGGGCGCGGCCTCAAATTACAAGCATCCCCGGTCAAACAGCTGGCCTTGCAACATGGCATCCCCGTGGCCCAGCCGCGTAGCCTGCGTCTGGATGGCAAATACCCCGATGAGGCCCAAGCGGCAAAAGATCTGCTGCAAGCCGCACAAGCCGATGCAATGGTGGTGGCGGCCTACGGACTGATCCTGCCGCAGTGGGTGCTGGATCTGCCCCGACACGGCTGCTTCAACATCCACGGCTCCTTGCTGCCACGCTGGCGTGGTGCGGCGCCGATCCACCGCGCCATCGAGGCCGGGGATGCGCAAACCGGCATCACCATCATGCAGATGGACGCCGGGCTCGACACCGGCGACATGCTTCTGGCACAGGCGCTGCCGATTTTGGCCACCGACACCACCGGCAGCCTGCACGACCAGCTGGCAAACCTGGGTGGGGTGTTGATGGTGCAGGCACTGCAGTTGTTGCAGCAAGGCGCACTCCAGCCGGTGCCCCAGCCCACTGAAGGTATCACCTACGCGACCAAGGTCGAGAAGGCCGAGGCGGTGATCGACTGGTGCCAGAGCGCAGAAACCATCACGCGGCGGGTGCGGGCGTTCAACCCGGCGCCTGGCGCCAGCACCGTGCTGGGGGGTGAATCACTCAAGGTGTGGGCGGCTTGCCCCGGCCCGGGCCAACCCTTGGCCGACCAGGCTTGTGGACAAATTGTGGCGCTAGCCCAGGACCACATTGCTGTAGCTGCTATGGATTCCATTGTCCACATCACCGAATTACAACGCGCCGGTGGCAAACGCCTGAGCGTGGCCGACTTCCTGCGCGGGGTGCCGCTGCAGCCTGGCACACTGCTGGGTTAGGTCCCGCCCGTGTTTTTTAAACCCTCCTTGTTCCGGCACCCCGAATTTCGGGTGGGGGTGATGGATGCGCTGGGGGCGGCGCCGGGTTTGGCCGCCTGGGCGCTGATGACCGGTGTGGCCATGGTGAACTCGGGGCTGAGCACCTTTGAGTCCTTGTTGATGGGCCTGATTGTGTTTGCCGGCAGTTCGCAGCTGGCCGCCATTCCGCTGATCGCCGCTGGCGCACCCGCCTGGGTGGTGCTGGCCACCGGCTGGTGTGTCAATTTGCGCTTTGTGGTGTTCAGCGCCCACATGCGTCCCTATCTGATGCATTTGCCACTGCGTGAGCGGCTGCTCACCGGTTATCTGCTGACCGACCTGAGTTATGTGCAGTTCACCCGGCGCTACCCGCAGCATGGCAACAGCCCAGAGCAGCTGCAGGCACAGCAGGCCTATCTGGCGGGCAACTGCGGGCTCAGCTGGGCCTCATGGGAGAGTTTCACGGTGCTGGGCATTGTGCTGGCGGGCCTGATCCCGGCGAGCTGGGGTCTGGGTTTTGCCGGTATTTTGGCGCTGCTCGGGGTCTTGTTGTCGCTGGCATCGAGCCCGCTGCGCTGGGTCAGCGCCGGTGTGGCCGGGGCGGCAGCGGTGGCAGCATTTGCCCTGCCCTTCAAACTCAACATCCTGGTGGCGATTGCCGCTGCGGTGGCCATGAGCCTGATGCTGGAGGCAGCCCACCGAGCCAAAAACACCCGGGTAGAGTCCGCGCCATGAACGCCGAAACCGATCTCTGGACGGTGCTGGTGATCCTCGGCCTGACGGTCATCACGGTGCTGACACGTTCGCTGTTTTTCCTCTCGAGCCGCCCCTGGCAGTTGCCCGGCTGGATGCAGCGCGGTTTGCAATATGCACCAATTGCAGCCCTGGCGGCGGTGATTGTTCCCGAACTGGTCATGACCCAGGGTGAGTTCATCCACAGCTGGCAAGACGCCCGGCTGTTTGCCGCGCTGGCAGGTACGGCCTGGTTTCTGACACACAAGACCCAGCGGCAGGCGGTGCTGGGCACGATTGTGGTGGGCATGCTGGTGTACCTGCCGCTGCATTTGCTTTTGGGTTGGTAGAAGCCCTGACGGCGCCGCAACGGGGCGGCCCCTAGAATGGACTGAGCCCCTCTGACACCCACCGCTGGCTTGTACAGACGTGTTTCTGGGGCTGGCTCTGAGGCCCAACCGCCTGTCTCAGGCTGATCTGAAAGAAGCCCATGAATCTGTTGTCGCCGGGAATCACATTGCTCAGGCCCTTGTCGGCCCGGTGGCGCTTTTGGGTGTTGCCGATCCCGATGCTGCTGGTAGGGCTGGTCATGGGATTCATGTGGTTGACAGCTTCGGCGCCCCACGCACCAGAAAGCGCGGTGTTGGTTTGGCTGGTGCTGGCAGGTTTGGCCATCTGGCTGTATTTGCAGCTGGCCTACGTCAGCCTCATGGGTGGCGAGGCCCAACACATGGATAGCGCCATGACCCGGGTGTCACACGGAGACCTGTCGCAAGCGGCCTCTGGCAAGGAGCCGTCCTTGGGCGGATTTGGCCAACAGTTGCAGCAGATGGTCACCAACATGTCGAGCATGGTGGCCAACATCCGCACCGCGGCCGTGTTGCTGGGGGACACCGGCAAAACCCTGGTCGAAGACACCCGCGGCCTGGCAGAACGTGCGCAGGCCCAAGGCCAGCACCTTCAGCAGACCTCGGTCCACGTCAAACATGTCAGCGAAACGGTGGCGCGAAACGCCCAGGCGGCGCAGCAGGTCAGCCAGATGACGGCCAGCCTGCACCAGGAAGCCGATTCGGCCGGTAAAAAGATGACCGAGGCCATGCAGAGCATGGGCCCGCTGGAGGTGACCTCCAAACGCATGTCCGAGATCATCGGGGTGATCGACGGTATTGCCTTCCAGACCAATTTGCTGGCGCTCAATGCCGCGGTGGAGGCGGCACGCGCCGGTGAACAAGGCCGGGGTTTTGCCGTGGTGGCGGCCGAGGTGCGCAACCTGGCCAAACGCAGCCAGGACGCGGCCGCTGAAATCCGTGACCTGATTGCCGAGTCGTCCCAACGCGTGGGTGAAACGGTGCATGGCATCAAACAGATCAACGACAGCATGGCCAGCCTGATCTCCGGCATTGGCGGCATTGCCACCAACATCAATGTCATGGCCGAGGGCAGTGCCTCACAAAGTGCTGCGCTGGAAGAAGTGGTGCACGCGGTGGGCGACCTCGACGTGCTGACCCAGGAGAACGCGGTGCTGGTCAGCCGCGCCGGTGTCAACGCTGAGCGCCTGATCAACCAGGCCTCGATCCTGGAGGTCTCGGTCGGTGACATCCGCTTGCACCAGGGCACCGCCGACCAGGCACGCCAGATGACGCTCAACGCCCTGGCGCACCTGCGCCAGGTGGGCTACGCCCAGGCGGTGCGCGACTTCCATGACCGCAGCAAACCCTTCATTGACCGCGACCTCTACATCTTCATTTTTGACCGGGCCGGGATCTACCAGGTGCACGGCGCTTTGCCCGAAAAAGACAACACCGACTTGCGTGTGATTCCCGGTCTGGACGCGGAAAAACTGATTGCCGATGCCTGGGCGGTGTGTGACAGGGAACAGGGTGGCTGGGTCAATTACGTGATCACCAACCCGGTCAGCCGCGAAACCCAGGCCAAGACCTCGTACGTGGTGCCGCTGGACCAGCAGCACCTGTTGGGTTGCGGCTGTTATCTGAACTCGGAATGGCTCAACGTCTGACCCGGCTGGCCCACACCGAGACAGCCAGGTAAGCACAGCCTGCTGCTGTCAAGCTTTCTAAAAGCATTTATATAGCAACATGCCCTTTATTTATAAGGGCCAGAGGCCAAAACCGCTCAAAATCTCAGGCTCCTTGGTCTCACACGGATACCCTCTCCTGCTGGCGTTTTCCGTTCCATTCGACTGCATTTGCAGCCGCGCCGTGTCTACGCTGCGGCTTGCGTCAATCTGCTGAAAAATATTTTTGTCAAATGCAGTTAACAAAAATCAGTTTCCTTGCGTTTGAACAGTTTCAGGTAAGGTGAAACGCTCACAATAAGTTTTGCTTGATGCAATGAAACGGTTTTACCAGGAGGTTCAATGAACGCCGAAACGCAGCATGACTTATCCCGCAATGCCCCCGCTTATGTGCGCAACCAAGGTTTGATTTCCTGGGTGGCAGAGATCGCCGCCCTGACCCGCCCCGACGCCGTGTACTGGTGTGATGGCTCGGAAGAGGAATACACCCGCCTGTGCCAGCTGCTGGTGGACGCAGGCACTTTCAAGAAGCTCAATCCGGTCAAACGGCCCAACAGCTTTCTGGCCTGCAGTGACCCCAGCGACGTGGCCCGGGTCGAAGACCGCACCTTCATCTGCTCCGACAAGAAGGAAAACGCCGGCCCCACCAACAACTGGATGGCTCCGGCCGAAATGCGTGCGCTGCTGCAGACCGGCCAGGCCGACGGCACCAAAGCCCTGTTTGACGGTTGTATGCAAGGCCGGACCATGTATGTGATCCCGTTCAGCATGGGGCCGCTGGGCAGCCCGATTGCGCACATCGGCATCGAACTCTCTGACAGCGCCTATGTGGCGGTCAACATGAAGATCATGACGCGCATGGGCAAAGCCGTCTACGACGTGCTGGGTGCCGACGGTGAGTTCGTCCCCTGTGTCCACAGCGTGGGTGCGCCTTTGACACCTGGTCAAAAAGATGTGACCTGGCCGTGCAACACCAACAAATACATCGTCCACTACCCCGAAACCCGTGAAATCTGGAGCTTTGGCTCGGGCTACGGTGGCAATGCGCTGCTCGGCAAAAAATGTTTTGCGCTGCGCATCGCCTCCAACATGGCGCGTGACGAAGGCTGGCTGGCCGAACACATGATGATTCTGGGTGCCACCAACCCCGAAGGCAAAAAACACTATGTGGCGGCGGCTTTCCCAAGCGCCTGTGGCAAAACCAACTTTGCCATGCTGGTGCCACCCGCTGGTTTTGAAGGCTGGAAGATCACCACCGTGGGTGACGACATCGCCTGGATCAAGCCCGGTGCGGACGGCAAGTTGTACGCGATCAATCCAGAAGCAGGGTATTTCGGCGTGGCGCCGGGCACCAACATGTTGACCAACCCCAACTGCATGTTGTGCCTGGACAAAAACGTGATCTACACCAACGTCGCCCTGACCGATGATGGGGATGTCTGGTGGGAAGGCCTGGAATACGACACCCCCGGCAAGGCCCTGCCATCGCATTTGATCGACTGGAAAGGCAACGATTGGACACCCGAGATCGCCAAGGCCACAGGTGCCAAGGCAGCGCACCCGAACTCGCGCTTCACGGTGTCGGCCACCAACAACCCGGCACTCGACCCCGAGTGGGATAACCCCGCAGGTGTGCCGATCGACGCCTTCATGTTCGGTGGTCGCCGTGCCAACACGGTGCCGCTGGTGACCGAAGCGCGCAGCTGGGTCGACGGTGTCTACATGGCCGCCACCATGGGTTCGGAAACCACCGCAGCGGCGGTTGGCCAAGCCGGTGTGGTGCGGCGTGATCCGTTTGCCATGTTGCCGTTCACCGGCTACAACATGAGTGACTACTTCCAGCACTGGCTGACCCTGGGTGCCGAGCTCGAAGCCAAAGGTGTCAAGCTGCCCAAGATCTACACCACCAACTGGTTCCGCAAGGATGCGGATGGCAAGTTTGCCTGGCCGGGTTACGGTGAGAACATGCGTGTGCTCAAGTGGATTCTGGACCGTCTGGACGGCACGGCACCCGCAGGGGAAGAGTACTTCTTCGGCCTCACGCCCACCTACTCGGCCATCAACTGGAAAGGCCTGGACTTCTCTGAAGCGCAGTTCAAGACCGTCACCAGCATCGACAAGGCCGCCTGGAAAGACGAGATGGCCTTGCATAATGAACTCTTTGCCAAACTGGCCTACCACCTGCCCAAGGCCTTGACCGACACCAAGGCGCGTATCGAGGCCGAACTGGCCGCCTGATGGCCCGGGGCGACCCGGGGTCAGCCGTCACAAAGCCACCGCGAGGTGGCTTTTTTGTTGGTGCGGACGCAGGGCAGCACGGACCGGGGCCAGCAGGCTGTTTCTGCGCACCGAACCCTGGTTCAGGGACATTCATGAAAACGATTACATTAAAGTTTGATGTTGGTTAAGCTTTGCTTTGGCCAGACCACGACAATCAGCGCGCAAGTGCAGATTTTTTGATATGTGACTTGCTGGAAATCATGTGGAGCGGGGTGGCGTCAAGCAGATGCCAACCCGTTGTTGCCCTTGTCAAATTTGTCCAAAATGACCGCTGCACACTGTTTTACCTCCGCCAGACGGCCCTGCGCCGCACCGGGTCGCCCAGAGACGCGCGACTTGCTGGGGTTGACCGTGTCAGCATGGCCCCGGTTTTTTCTTCCTCAACTCAACTAACTGAAAAGGATCGTCAATGTCTCAAAAAATTCTCGACGTGGTTCAACCTGGCGTGGTGTCGGGTGACGATGTGCAAAAAATCTTCGCCATTTGCAAAGCCAACAAGTTTGCGTTGCCCGCCGTGAACGTCATCAGCACCGACTCCGTCAACGCGGTGCTGGAAGCGGCGGCCAAGGTCAAGTCCCCGGTGGTGATCCAGTTCTCCAACGGTGGTGCGGGGTTTGTGGCCGGTAAAGGTTTGAAGCTCGACGGCCAGCAAGCCGCCATTCTGGGTGGCATTTCTGGTGCCAAACACGTGCACCTGATGGCCCAAGCCTACGGTGTACCAGTGATTTTGCACACCGACCATGCCGCCAAAAAGCTGCTGCCCTGGATTGACGGCCTGCTCGACGCCGGTGAAAAACACTTTGCCGAAACCGGCAAACCGCTGTTCAGCTCCCACATGCTCGACCTGTCGGAAGAGTCGCTCAAGGAAAACATCGAAATCTGCGGCAAGTACCTGGCCCGCATGGCCAAGATGGGCATGACGCTGGAGATTGAACTTGGCGTCACCGGTGGCGAAGAAGACGGCGTGGACAACAGCGGCCTGGACCACTCCCTGCTCTACACCCAGCCCGAAGACGTGGCTTATGCCTACGAAGAGCTCAGCAAGATCAGCCACCGCTTCACCATTGCCGCCTCGTTCGGCAATGTGCACGGTGTCTACAAACCGGGCAACGTCAAGCTCACCCCCAAGATCCTCGACAACTCGCAAAAGTTTGTCTCGGAAAAATACAAAGTCGCGCCCAACACGCTGGACTTTGTGTTCCACGGTGGTTCGGGCTCCAGCGCCGACGAGATCAAGGAAGCCATCAGCTACGGCGTGGTCAAGATGAACATCGACACCGACACCCAATGGGCCACCTGGGCAGGTGTGATGGGTTTCTACAAAAAGAACGAAGGCTACCTGCAAGGCCAGATCGGCAACCCCGACGGTGAGGACAAACCCAACAAGAAGTTCTATGACCCACGCGTCTGGCAACGTGCCGGCCAGCTCGGCATGATCGGCCGCCTGGAGCAGGCCTTCCAGGAACTCAATGCGGTGAACACCCTGTAAGCCACAGGCATTCGCGTTCAGAGCACAAGGCCGATGGAAACATCGGCCTTTTTTCATGGAGCTGATCAGGGTCAGGACTGTCGCTGGCCCATGTCTTGCCAGCCATCCGTCACGGAGCGGTCAGACCTAGGGTTTACTGTAAGGGTTTTGTGTGCTTTTGTATTTCAAAATACACAATTGTCAAAACCTTACCAAGGACACCACCATGGCACTTGTTTCTATGCGCGAACTGCTGGACCACGCGGCGGTCAACGGCTACGGCATCCCGGCGTTTAATGTGAACAACCTGGAGCAGGTCCAGGCCGTGATGTCCGCCGCCGACGAGGTGGGTGCCCCGGTGATCCTGCAAGCCAGCGCCGGTGCCCGCAAGTACGCGGGTGAGCCGTTCATCAAACACCTGATCCAGGCCGCCATCGAGAGTTACCCGCACATTCCGCTGGTGATGCACCAGGACCATGGCCAGAACCCGGGCGTCTGCCAGGGCGCGATCAACCTGGGCTTCAGCTCGGTCATGATGGACGGCAGCCTGGAAGGTGACGGCAAAACCATCGCGAGTTTTGAATACAACGTCGACGTCACCCGCAAGGTGGTCGACATGGCCCACGCCGTGGGAGTCACGGTCGAAGGTGAACTCGGTTGCCTGGGCAGCCTGGAAACCATGAAGGGTGACAAGGAAGACGGTCACGGGACAGATGCCACCATGACGCGCGAGCAGATGCTCACCAACCCCGAACAAGCCGCCGAGTTTGTCAAACGCACCCAACTCGACGCGCTGGCGATTGCGATTGGCACCAGCCACGGCGCCTACAAGTTCAGCCGCCAGCCCACCGGCGACATCCTCGCGATCGACCGCGTGATGGAAATCCACGCCCGCCTGCCCAACACACACTTGGTGATGCATGGCTCCAGCAGCGTGCCGCAGGCCTACTTGGCCACGATCAACCAGTACGGCGGCAAGATGAAGGAAACCTATGGCGTGCCGGTGGCAGAGATCCAGAAAGCCATCCAGTACGGTGTGCGCAAGATCAACATCGACACCGACATCCGCCTGGCCATGACCGCGGCGGTGCGCCAATTCCTGTTTGAGAACCCCGACAAGTTCGACGCGCGCGACTGGCTTAAACCGGCCCGCGAAGCCGCCAAACAACTGTGCAAACAGCGTTACCTCGAATTCGGCTGTGAAGGCCAGGCCGCCAAGATCAAAGGCGACAACCTGACGGTGGTGGCCGCCAGATACGCACGTGGTGAGCTGGCGCAGGTGGTCAACTGAGTCGACTTCAGCGCTGCGGGCAAGCCACCTGCGGGTGGCTTTTTCGTATAGAAAATGTGCTTCTACCCCTTTGATATAAAGGGGATAAAGCTATTGAATGCATAGTATTTGGATGGCAGTGGCCGGGCCATTGGGACTCGCCTCAGACGCGCTTCGCTTTGCGACATCGGCGCACCCCAATGGCCCAACCACTGCTGGCGGCGCTTCAGATCACGGCCCCGGCATTCGCAGCCAGAGAACCCAAGCCGGTCTCGGGCCATGTCAGCCAAGGCAGTGGGCCGATGTCGCAAAGCGCAGCGCGTCTGAGGCCTGCGGCCTTGGCTGACATGGCCCACCACACCGGTCAGCGCCCCCTGAACGGTTTGTGGTCTTCAAAATCAAAGCGGGGGCCAGCACATCCGATCAATCACACGCCGCCAGCGTAAAAAATTCGGCCCATTGAACCTAAACTCACCCCTTGGCTTGATTGACTTTTTTGACTGGCACCCATTCCATGACCACCCCTGCAGAAACCACCGTTCACACCTCTTCCCTGACCTCGCTGACCCTGCTGGCACGCGGCAAGGTGCGCGACAACTATGCGGTGGGGGACGACCGCATCCTGATGGTGGCCAGCGACCGCATCAGCGCCTTTGACGTGATCATGGGCCAGCCGATTCCTGGCAAAGGTGTGCTGCTGACCCAGATGGCGCTGTTCTGGTTTGACAAACTCGGCCCCAAGGGCCTGAACCTGTGCCCGATCCACCTCACCGGCGAGGCGCCTGAGAGTGTGGTGACCGCAGCGGAAGTACCGCAAGTCACCGGCCGCTCGATGTTGGTCAAGCGCCTCAAACCGATTCCGGTGGAGGCCGTGGTGCGTGGTTACCTGGCTGGCAGCGGCTGGAAGGAATACCAGGCCAGCCAGTCGGTGTGTGGTGTGCCCCTGCCCACAGGTTTGAAGAACGCCAGCAAATTGCCCGAACCCATCTACACCCCCGCCGCCAAGGCCGAGATGGGCGAGCATGATGAAAACATCACCTTTGAGAAAACCGTCGAGATGATCGGCGTTGACTTGGCCACACGCATCCGCGACATCAGCATCGCCATCTACAAGGCCGCCAGCGAGATCGCCGCGACCAAAGGCATCATCATTGCCGACACCAAGTTTGAATTTGGCCTGGACAAGGACGGCACCTTGGTGCTGATGGACGAGGTGCTGACCCCCGACTCCTCGCGTTACTGGCCGGCCGAGAGTTATGTGGAAGGTGTCAACCCGCCCAGCTACGACAAACAGTTTTTGCGCGACTGGCTGGAGACCGCCCAAGTCGGTGGTCGGCTCTGGAGCAAAACCCCGCCCGCACCGCATCTGCCACGTGAGGTCATTGACAAAACCTCGGCCAAATACCAGGAAGCGCTGACCCGGTTGACCAGCTGAGTGATGCATGAAATCAGCCTCCAGCCCTTATGCTGATTGGGCTGGCAGCTACGGTTTTAAAGGTGAAGGGCTGGTCAGAGACCAGCCCTTATTCCATCTCCACTTCCAGATTTTCATCGGGCTGCAAACGTTTGATGGTCTGTTTGCGTGAGATCAGCATCGGGATCGCCACCCCCACCGACAGCGCCAGCATCACAAAAAACGCCGACAAACCGTTGTTGACCGTGGCAAAAAAGATCTTGCTGTAGATCACCGGGTCTTTTTCGACGGTGAGCTCGATCATGCCCACCATGGCCTGGTAGGCAAAAAAGCCGGGAATCATCGGGATCACCGCCGGAATCGCAAAAATCATCGGCGGCGCCTTGCGCTGGTGCGCCGCCAGCACACTGAGCAGCCCAATCAACGCCGCACCGGCCAAGGTGGCCAGGGCCGCCACCGCACCCTGCTGCAACAGGCCGATTTTGAGCAGCCCGCCCAGAGCGGCGATCACAAAAATGGTGCCCAGCGTGCGCCGCGGCACGTTGAACAAGACCGCAAAACCGATGGCGGCACAACCCAGCCAGATGCCTTTTTCGAGAAACAACAAGGTATTCATGGCTCAGAACTTGTAGGCCACCAGGGCAACCGTCAGCCCCAGGGCAATGGCAAACGCCATGATCATCACATTGACACCACGCACGATGCCGTTGAGGGTGTGGCCATCCATCAGGTCAGAAATCGCATGGATCATCGGCACACCCGGAATCAGGAACAACACCGAGGTGGAAAACGCGTGGCTGTAGACCTCGTCAGGGTGGAAGTGGAAATAGACACCGGCCACCAGCGCGGCGGTGGCCGCAGCAAAAAAGATCGAGACGTAAAAATTGAACTTGAGCTTGATCGCTTCCTGGCGCACATACAGGCCACAAAACGAGGCCACAAACACCGCCAGCATTTCGGTCAGGTTGCCGCCAAACAGCCGACAGAACGAGGCACCGGCCAGCGCCACCAAGAGCAGCACCAGGTACCTGGGGTACAGCGGTTTGCGGTTGAGCATTTTGAGCTCCTCGGCAATCCGCGCCACAGACCACTTTTCCAGCACGATCTGCCAGCTCATGGTGCTGATGTCAGAGATCAGGTTGAAATTGAGGTGCATGCCGGGCATCCACTTGACACTGGTGAACACCTTGTTGCTGTCCGGGTAGGTCAGGGTCAACATCAGCGCGTGGTTGGTGATCAGCAGATCGGGCACACAGGCAAAGGCATTGGCGATGCGCTCCACGGTGATTTTGATGCGCTCGGTATTGGCGCCCGAGACCATCAGCATCACACCAATGTCCAGCAACAGTTCGCCCAGTTCATCGTAGTCGGATCGGTGGCTCGTGGGCATGGGTGGTTACAAGTGGCTGCTGGTTGAAGAAAGCGGCGCATTTTACGTGCCAGGTGAACCGCAGCCCGCCAAACAGACGCGGCTGTCACAACCCGCTACCACCACAAGCGCAGCAGCCCACCCAACAATGCACGGGCCGACCAACCAACAGGAGACCAACATGGCAGCCAAAAAGATACTGATGATCTGTGGTGACTACTGCGAAGACTACGAAACCATGGTGCCGTTCCAGGTGCTGCTGACCGTGGGCCACACGGTGCATGCGGTGTGCCCGGACAAAAAGGCAGGTGAGCAGATCAAAACCGCCATCCACGACTTTGAAGGCGCGCAGACCTACAGCGAAAAGCCGGGCCACAACTTCAGCCTGAATGCCACGTTTGCCGATATCCAGGCGCAGGACTACGACGCGCTGGTGATCCCTGGTGGCCGTGGCCCCGAGTACCTGCGCACCTACCCGGCGGTGGTGGCTATGGTGCAGCACTTTTTCAGTGCCAACAAACCGGTGGCCGCGATCTGTCACGGTGCACAACTGCTGGCCGGGGCAGACGTGCTCAAAGGGCGCAGCTGCTCGGCCTACCCGGCCTGCCGTTACGAGGTGGAGCGCGCAGGCGGCACCTATGCCGACATTGCCATCGACGGCGCCTTCACCGAGGGCAACCTGGTCAGCGCCCCGGCCTGGCCCGCCCACCCGGCTTGGATGGCACAGTTTCTGGCCCTGCTGGGCACCCGGATCACGCTGTAAAACGATAGGCGGTCCAAGTTGGACGGTGGAGAAGAGCCCACACAACCTGCCTGGGCCGCCCCTGGTTTGCCCGGATTGACGCCCACCCACACGGTCGGCATGCTGACTCGCACCACCACCTCTCGGAGTCGCCCATGTGCCAGGTCTTTGTCAGCGCTGATCCGCATCTGTACCAAAGCCGCGCACGCTCGGTGCGCCTGCACGGCGTGGCCACCAGCATCCGCCTCGAAAACCTGTTCTGGAATGTGTTGGATACCATCGCCCGGCGTGATGGCCTGGGTGTGCCGCAGCTGTGCACCAAACTCTATGACGAACTGATCGAGGCACGCGGCCAGGTGGACAACTTTGCGTCGTTTCTGCGTGTGTGTTGCGGACGTTACCTGGCGCTGCAACTCTCGGGCGGCATCCCGAGCGACGTGTCGATCCCGATTGCCAGCCTGAACGCGCAGCGGGTGTTGGCCACCGAGCACTGGCCGATGGCCATGCTGGCCGCCGTGCCTGCCAGCGCGGCCCAGGTGCGGGCCGCCTAGACCCAACACGAGACCTGCGCGCGCTCAGCGCGGCGCGAGCCGGTGGCGCGGCGTGGTGTCGGTGTGGGTGATCAACACGCCGGTATCCCCCTCCCACAACACCGGTGTCACCGTCATGGTGAACCAGACTTGGGCGTCGGGAGTGTGGCAGGGGTAGGTCAGGCTGAAGGCCTCGATGTCGCCGGACAACACATCGCGAATGCCCTGCACCGCCCGGCTGGTGTGTTTGTGCGGGCTGTGGCCACGTGAGGCCAGTTCCAGCTCGTTAAAGGCCTGCCCCGTGGCACCTGGGTCGGGCTGCGGGCCATAGGCCAGGCGGTATTGCCGCCAAGCCAGGTTGGTCATCACAATCTTGCCCTGTGCATCCAGCACCACCGCTTCGTCGGACAAGCCGTCCAGCATGGCGCGCAAGATTGCCTTGGGATCTTGGTGCTTGTCCGCAGCAGGCGGAAGTTTGACATCAGAAACCGGTACGTTCACGACAGATGCCCTTTACGGGTGAATCAACCCGAATTCATTCTATCGACCGAATATGTACGCCAGCTGACGTCCCGGCGCTGCCTTGCGCCCTGCTTGAGCACACAGGGTAGCCCGGCAAGCGGCCACCCGGCGCGTCTCAGTTGAGCATCATGCTCAGGCGTCGGCGGTAGGTCGAGACCAGGGCGGCCTGCGGGTCTTCGGGGGCAGCCACCTTGCCCAGCACCTCGATGCTGGGGGTGGTTTTGCCCGGCGCCGGTGCCGCGATTTTGGGTTTGGGCGGGGTGAGCAATTCCAGAATCGCCACCATGGCCTTGCGCGGGGCCTCGTCAGCCCACTTCTTGTCGCGCATGATGATTTCCAGCAGCTCGTCCATGGCGGCGGTCCATTCACCCACCGCCATCAACAAGCGGGCTTTGGCAAAACGGATGTCAAAGTCGCGCTTGTTGGCCGCAATCCGTTCGTCAAATTGCGCCTCATCCCACATCGCATAAGGGCTGGTAGCTATGAATTTGATGGCATTGAGCCACTGTGACAGCGCCTCGAAACGCAGCTTGCGCGGGATCTCGGCCAGCTTGGGCGCCAGCGCAGCCTCAGCTTCCTCGTGACCACCGAGCTGGATCAGCAGGCGCACATAGTCGTAACGGGTGTCGTCGTTGCCGGGGTCAGCGGCCAGTGCATCACCCAGTTTTTCGAGCGCGGCCTGGGCGTCGCCCGACTCCAGCAGCGCCATGGCTTCGTCGGCCTCGGCCTCGCCAATTTCCTCTGCCTCGCTGGGCAGGTGTTTGTCCAGAAAGGCCTTGATCTGGGCAGGTGTCTGGGCACCGGTGAAACCGTCCACCGGTTTGCCGCCCAACATCAGGATGCAGGTCGGGATGCTGCGGATGCCAAAGGCACCGGCCAGCTGCTGCTCGTCGTCGGCGTTGATCTTGGCCAGGGTGAAGCGGCCCTGGTAGTCTTCTTCAAGCTGCTCCAGCGCCGGCCCCATGGTCTTGCACGGGCCGCACCAGGGCGCCCAGAAGTCGATCAGGATCGGCTGGGTCATGGAGGCGGCAATCACCTCGGTTTCGAAGTTTTGCAGGGTAATGTCAATCATGGCGGTGGGGGGCTTGGGGGTTGAACGGGGTCAAACGTAAAATTCGGGGATGAAAAACATCCAAATCGGTGTGCTCATGGGTTCCAGCTCGGATTGGGACACCATGCAACACGCAGTCCATATTCTCCAACAGTTCGGTGTGCCGCACGAGTACCGTGTGGTGTCTGCCCACAGGATGCCTGATGACATGTTTGCCTACGCGCAAGACGCGGTGGGCCGTGGCCTCAAAGCCATCATCGCCGGCGCCGGTGGTGCGGCGCACCTGCCGGGCATGCTGGCGGCCAAAACCACGGTGCCGGTGCTCGGTGTGCCGGTGGCCTCCAAACACCTCAGCGGGGTGGACTCCTTGCACAGCATCGTGCAGATGCCCAAGGGCATTCCGGTGGCCACCTTTGCCATCGGCGCTGCGGGCGCGGCCAACGCCGCGCTGTTTGCGGTGGCCATGCTGGCCAACAACGACATCGTGCTGCGCGCCCGCCTGGAGGATTTCCGCGCCGAACAAACCCAGACGGCGCGCGACATGACGCTGCCGCCCACACCATGAGCCAGCCCCATTGTTTGCCGGGCAGCACCGGCTGGAGTGACAACGGACAACCCGCCACTCTGGGCGTGATGGGGGGTGGCCAGCTCGGGCGCATGTTTGTGCACGCGGCGCAGAGCATGGGCTACTTCACCGTGGTGCTCGACCCCGACACCAGCAGCCCGGCCGGACTGGTGAGCCACCAACACATCCAGCGGGATTACCTGGACACACAGGGCCTGGCAAAGCTGGTGCAACACTGTGCGGCTGTCACCACCGAGTTCGAAAACGTGCCCGCCGCCGCCCTGGCCACCCTGGCCGCGACCCGGCCGACCGCACCAAATGCCGAAGCGGTGGCGATTGCGCAGGACCGCATCCAGGAGAAAGCCCACCTGGCACGCAGCGGGGTGCCGGTGGCGCCTTATGCGGTGATCGAGAACGCGGCCGACCTGGCGACGGTGGCCGACAGCCTGCTGCCCGGTATTTTGAAAACCGCCCGCCTCGGTTACGACGGCAAGGGCCAACTGCGCGTGAGCAACCGGGCCGAGTTGGCCAGCGCCTGGGACGCCCTCAAACACGTGCCCTGTGTGCTGGAGCAGATGCTGCCGCTGGCCGACGAGTGTTCGGTGATTGTGGCGCGTGGCTGGGATGGCGCTTGTGTCCACTTTGCGCCGCAGCGCAACCTGCACCGCCAGGGCATTCTGGCGGTAACCCAGGCTTATGAAGGAAATCTGCCTCCAGCCCTTGTTGATAAAGCGGTAACAGCTACCAAAAAAATAGCTGATGAGCTGAACTACGTCGGTGTGTTGTGTGTCGAATTTTTTGTGCTGGCCGAGGGTTCGCCCGAATCTGCCGCACTCGGTGGCCTGGTGGTCAACGAGATGGCGCCGCGCCCGCACAACAGCGGCCACTATACGCTGGACGCATGTGACCAGTCGCAGTTTGACCTGCAGGTGCGCACCCTGGCCGGTCTGCCGCTGGTGCAGCCGCGCCACCACAGCGCCGCCGTGATGCTCAACCTGCTCGGCGACCTGTGGGTGAATGGATGCATCCCGCCCTGGGATACGGTGCTAGCCTTGCCCGGGGTGCATTTGCACCTGTACGGCAAGTTACAGGCCAAACCCGGGCGCAAGATGGGCCACCTGACCGTGACCGCTGCAACGGCGGCTGAGGCCAATGCGGTGGCCTTGGAGGCTGCCCGCCTGCTGGGGATCGAGGCATTTTGAAGCGACTCCAGAGGACAAGGGGGCGCCTGTGATCCTGCCCGGCAACAACGCACCATCTATAGCAAAAGCAGCAGACAGCATCAGGGCTGGCAGGCTGTTGGGCTTGCCTACCGAGACGGTCTATGGGCTGGCAGCCGACGCCGACAACGACGCTGCGGTGGCGCAAATTTTTGTCGCCAAGGGTCGCCCAGCCGACCACCCGCTGATCGTGCATGTCGCGGATGCAGCGGCGACAGCCCATTACGCGGCAGACACTCCCGACTTCGCGCAAAAACTCATGGCGGCCTTCTGGCCCGGCCCGCTGACCCTGATCCTGCCGCGCCAACCCGGTGTGGCCCAGGCCGCCGCCGGTGGCAACCCCACCGTGGGCCTGCGCTGCCCGTCACACCCGGTGGCGCAAGCGCTGTTGCAAGCCTGCGCGACACAAGGGGTGTGGGGTGTGGCCGCGCCGAGCGCCAACAAGTTTGGCCGCGTCAGCCCCACCACTGCAGCCCATGTGGCGGGTGAGTTTGGGGAGGAGCTGCTGATTCTGGACGGTGGCGCCTGCAGCGTGGGCATCGAGTCCACCATCATCGACTGCAGCCGGGGCCAGCCGGTGCTGCTGCGCCCGGGCGCCATCACGCCGGAACAGGTACAAGCGGCTTGCGGCCTCAAAGTGCTCCAAAAAGAAGAGCTATCAACCCTTGAAAAACAAGCGCCCAAGGCCTCTGGCACCTTGGACTCGCACTACGCACCCCGGGCTCGGGTGCGCCTGATGGATGCGGCGGCCATGGACCAAGGAGCCCCCTTGATGCTGGCGGAGGCGAGTTCTGCGGCTGGCCCGGTGTTGGGCATCTGGTCCCACAAGCCGCTGGCCTTGTCTGATACCCGCTGCCTGTGGCAGGCCATGCCGGTGGATGCGGCACAAGCGGCCCAGCAGCTGTTTGCCACGCTGCGTGCGCTGGATGCCCAAGGGGTGTCTCAGATCTGGGTGCAGACCCCACCGGCCACGCCCGAGTGGGACGGTGTGCGCGACCGGCTACAGCGCGCCGCGTATTGAGCGCCAGCGGCGCTCAGCGGTAGCGCAGCTTCATCCCCAGGATCATCGCGGCCAACGACACCGTGATGGCATTGGAGATCACGATCGGCCAGGCGTCCATCAGCAGGCCATAGACCAGCCAACACGCCACACCCGTGGTGAACACGCAGTACATGCCCAGCGAGATGCCGCTGACATCTTTGGTGCGGAAGGTGTGCCAGGCCTGGGGTAAAAAACTGATGGTGGTCAGCGTGGCGGCGACCGAGCCAATGATGTCAATCAAAGTCATGGGAATGGGGTTTAAGGGAAAACCCGATTGTCGGTCAAGCATGTGTCCATTTGTGTCGGCTCTGCTCAACGTCCCAAGGTGGTGTTGCCGGATGTGCCAGCCTCTGCCGCCGCCCAGTCCACCACCGCCTCCAACACCGGCCGCGCGGCGGCCGCATTGGGGTGGTTGACGATGGCCACCAGCGTCAGATGGCGGCCGTTGCTGCCATGCACATACCCGGCCACAGCCTGCACATCCCGCAGGCTGCCGGTTTTGAGGTGAGCGCTGGCCAGCGCGGCACGGCTGCGTTTGAGGGTGCCGTCCAGACCCACCAACGGCAGCGAGGCCATCAGCTCGGGCATGTAGGGCGACAGGTAAGCCACCTGCAGCATCCGGCCCAGAGCGGCAGCGCTGATGCGTGCCTGGCGCGACAGCCCGGCGCCGTTCTCGATTTGCGGCACCGCCAGCGCCTGGGTGGCGGTGCCTGCCAGCGCAATGCGGCGCTGCCACCAGCCCCGCAGCACCTCACGCGCGGCCTCAAAGCTGGCCGGGCTGCTTGCGTCGGCTTGGCGCGCCAGTGTCAGAAACAGCTGCTGCGCCATCACGTTGTTGCTGAACTTGTTGATGTCGCGGATCACCTCGGCCAGCGTGGGTGAACTCACCCAAAAACTCGGGCTGGTGGCCGGGGCGCGGCCATCCAACACGCGGCCATCGAGCTTGCCACCCTGGTTGCGCCACAGGCCTTCGATCGCGCGGGCGGCGTAGCTGGGCGGGTCGATGTAGGCCACCGGCCAGAGCTTTTCACCACAGCCCATCGGGTAACCGCCCGCCAAACGGATGCGGGTCGGGTCAGAAAAATCCGCTTGCAGACCACCACGGTAGTCCCCGCAGCCATCTGCGCTGGCACTGCCGAGCAGCGGCACGCTGCTGGGCATCTGCACCCCGGCCAGCGGCGGGTCGATCTGCACCCGCGCCACCCGGTTGGCCGGGTCGGGGGTGAAGGTCATCAGGATGGACTTGAAGTTGACCAGCAGCGCCTCGGGGCTGGCGTTGTAGGGGCGCAGCGGCTCACCGTCAAAGTCGCCCGGCTGGCTGATGGGTGGGGCAAAAGCGCTGCGGTCGAGCACGATGTCACCCGCAATCCGCTGCACCCCCAGGCCTTGCACCCGGCGCAGCAGCAGCCAGAGTTTTTCGAGCGTCAGCGCAGGGTCACCCTGGCCAGCGATCACCAGGTTGCCCTTGAGCACACCGTTGACCACCGGGCCATCCAGCCACACCGGGGTGCGCCAGGTGTAGGCCGGGCCGAGCAGGTCCAGTGCGGCGGTGGTGGTCACCAGTTTCATGACCGAGGCCGGGTTGACCAGCACCTCGGCCCGGTGACTCAGACGTGGCGCCGAGAGGCCGTTGGCATCCACCACCAGCAGGCTGATGGCATCGGGTGGCAGCTGGGCACGCGCCAGAGCGCTGCTGATCGGCTCGGGCAACGCCTGGGCGCCAGCGACCAGCGCGCTGAGACCAAGCCAGAGGGGTAACAAACAGCGGGCCAGTTGGTGGCGGCAGAGTGAGGGTGGTCGGGTCATGGGCGGATTATCCGGGCCACGGATAATGCCGCTCATGACCGATGCCCCCCACCCTCTTCTGGCCCGTTTTTCCTCCCGCACGGTAGGCATTGCTGCGGCCGTGATCACGGTGCTGATCTGGACCTCGTTCATTGTGATTGCACGGGCCTCGAACGACCCGGCTCGTGGTGGCCTGCTGACTCCGTTTGACATCGCCTACTGCCGCATTGTGGGCGCCTGCCTGATCCTGCTGCCCCTGGGGGCCTGGCTGGTGCACCAGGACCGCGCCCGAGGTATTCGCGGCTCGTCCTGGCTGCGCATCTCGCCCTTGCCGGGCCACATCACCATCAAGACCGGCTTTTTTGGCGGACTGCTCTACGCCTTGCTGGCCTACAGCGCCTTTGTGTATGCACCGGCGGTACACGCCTCGGTGCTGATGCCGGGCAGCCTGCCGCTGTGGACGGCCTTGCTGGCGATGTGGCTGCTGTCTGACCGGATCACGCCGGCGCGCGCTGCGGGTCTGGCGCTGATTGTGCTTGGCGACCTGCTGGTGGGCGGCCTGAGCCTGCTGCAGGTGTTTGAAGGCGGATCGGTCTGGATCGGTGACCTGCTGTTCATGACAGCGGCCATGTGCTGGGCCTGTTACAGCGTGCTGGCGCGCCACTACCGGCTCGACGCGGTGCGCGCCACCATCGCCATCACCACCTTTGCTTGTGTGGCCTATTTGCCGATGTACACCGCGATGGCCTTGACCGGTGTGGTCAAGTCGCAGCTGTTCCATGCGCCCTGGCGCGACCTGCTGTTCCAGGCGGCTTTTCAGGGCTGGGGTTCGGTGGTGATCTCGGGCGTGACCTTCACCCAGATGATTCGCCACTTTGGCCCGGTGCGCTCGACCATGATCACCGCCTTGGTGCCGGGGCTCTCGGCCCTGAGCGCGGTGCTGCTGCTCGGTGAACCGCTGCACTGGAACCTGGCAGCGGGCCTGCTGCTGGTGACCGGCGGCATTTTGTTCGGGGTGCGTGCGGCAGCACCGAACCCTTCTAAAAACATAGCTGTGAAGCCAGTATCCAAAAGGGCTGGTGGTTGATTTGATGGATAGACACATGAACCTCTTGGCCCTGGACACCAGTACCGAACAGATGTCGATCGCTGTGCAGCGCGCTGGTGTGACCGCGCCCTGGCAGCACAGTGCCGCCGGTGGCGCCCACAGCTCCACACACCTGATTCCAGAGATCCAACAGCTGCTGGCGCAGGCCGATCTGTCTTTTGACCAGCTCGACGCGATTGTGTTTGGCGCCGGGCCGGGCTCGTTCACCGGGCTGCGTACCGCCTGTTCGGTGGCGCAGGGCCTGGCTTTTGGGGCAAATGTGCCGGTGCTGCCGGTGGACACGCTGCTGGCCGTGGCCGAAGAAGCGCGTTGGCAGCTGTCGGGTGCGAGCGGCTTGGTGGTCACCAGCCTGCTCGACGCACGCATGGACGAGCTGTACACCGCCAGCTACATTTTTGAGAGTGATGTGTGGCGACAGATCAAGGGCTGCAGCCTGATCAAGCCGGAGAGCCTGGGCTGGGATGGCGTGGGTGTGCTGGCGGGCAATGGGTTTGCCGCCTATGGTGCGCGCCTGCCCGATGGCCCCGGTCTGCGCCTGCTGGCGCTGCCCACCGCAACGGCCATGCTGCGGCTGGCGCCGGCCTTGCTGGCCGCTGGCGGCGCGGTGCCGGCAGCACAGGCGCTGCCCACCTACATCCGCGACAAGGTGGCGCAGACCACGCTGGAACGCGCGGCCGCCAAATCTGCGACCTGAACCCGCCATGAACGCCCAACTGCAGCCTGTGGAAGTGCGCTTTGAGCCGATGCGTGAGGCCGACCTCGACGCGGTGCTGGCGCTGGAGCAACAGGCCTACAGCCATCCCTGGCAGCGGCGCCACTTTGCCGACTGTCTGGCCGGGGGCTACCAGGCGCAGATGCTGCTGGCGGGCGACACCCTGCTGGGCTACTTTGTCGCCATGCAAGGTTTTGAGGAGGTGCACTTGCTCAACCTGGCGGTGGCACCTGGCCACCAGCGCCAGGGCTGGGCCAAGGTGATGCTCGACGCGCTGGTGTTGTGGGCGCGTGGCCAGGGCCTGCAATGGGTCTGGCTGGAGGCGCGCGCCAGCAACACCCGCGCGGTGCAGGTTTACAAGGCGCACGGCTTTCGGTATGTGGGCCTGCGCAAGCAGTATTACCCGGCGGAACTCGGCCAGCGTGAAGACGCGCTGGTGATGAGCCTCAAGCTCGAAACCACGCCGTGAGGGCTTGGCCACAGCCCGGTCGGCCCAGTCGGTGAAAATCAGCCCATGAGCCTTGACCTTGATACCCGCCAACGCGCCATGCTGGCCGAGATGGGGGTGCACGTCTGGTGGCCCGACAACACGGCCCCCGATGAGGTGCTGGCCCAGGCGGCCGCAGCCGATTTACAGGCCGACAGTGACCGCCACCACGATCTTGAAAATATAGCACCCAGCCCAGACAGTGAAAGGGCTGGAGGCCAAAATCATTCACAAGCTGCGGCGCCACAGCCCAGCCTGCCCACGCAGACCAGCAGCCGGTCTGCGCCACCCAGCACAACGGCCCTACCCGCCGCGCCCGAGCAGTTGGCAGATCAGCGGCCCCCCGCCCGAGCGCGCCAGGCCCCGAGCGGCCCCGCCCCCACTGCGCTGACCCCGCTTGCGCCCGGCATCGAAACCATGGACTGGCCCACGCTGCAGGCCACGGTGGCTGCCTGTCAGGCATGCGCCATGTGCCTGGGCCGACGTGGCCCGGTGCTGGCTGCCCCACCAGACAGCCTGCGGGCCGACTGGCTGGTGCTCGGTGAACCACCTGATGACGCACAAGAGCGCGCTGGCGAACCCTTTGTGGACGACGCGGGCCTGTTACTCGACAACATGCTCAAAGCGGTGGGGGTGCAACGCCACCAAACAGGCCTAGCCGAAGAGAACAACCCGGCCCAGACCGCCTACCTGAGCCTGGTGCTCAAGTGCCGCCCGGTGGTGCCCACCACGCCCGACGCGCAGGCGCTGACCGACTGCGCGCATTACCTGCGCCGCGAAATCGCGCTGGTGCAGCCCAAGGTGATTTTGGCCATGGGTCGGCTGGCGATGCAGGTGCTGCTGAGCCAGGACCACCCACAAGGCCTCAAGTTGCCACTGGGCAAGTTGCGCGGGCAAGTCTGGCATTACCAGGGGGTGCCGGTGGTGGTGACCTACCCACCTGCCTACCTGCTGCGTAACCCGCTGGACAAGGCCCGCGCCTGGGAAGATTTGTGCCTGGCGGCCGAGGTGGCACAGGCCCCGAACCGCTGAGGGGTCAAACCGCCTCAGGCGCCGGGTGCCTGGGTGTGGTCCAGGTCCGGGCGGTGGTAGGGGTCGACGTGGGTCAGCAGGTGCAACACGCGGTGGTGCTGCATCACGCGCTGCTGCGCGGCCACGGTGATGTCGTGCGCCTGCTCCACCGTCAGGGTGGCCAGCACCTCCAGATGGGCGTCCACCACAATCATGTCGCCCATCATGCGGGTGCGGATGTCGTGCACACCACTCACACCGGGGGTTTGCTGCAGGGTCTGGCGGATGGCCTGCAGTTCGGCGTCGTCCACCGCGCGATCCATCAGGTCGTGCAAGGCGGTCCAGCCAAAACTCCAGCCCATGCGCGTGACCATGAAACCCACCAGCGCGGCCGCAATCGGGTCAAAAATCGGATAACCGGCCAGGTTGCCGATGATGCCCACCCCCACCACCAGCGAGGACGCCGCATCCGACCGGGCATGCCAGGCATTGGCCACCAGCATGCTGCTTTTGACCTTTTTGGCCACCAGCAACATGTAGCGAAACAGCAGCTCCTTGGCTGTGAGCGCCCCGAGCGCCACCCAAAGCGCACCGATGTGCACCGTGGCAATCAAGTCGGGGTTTTGCAATTTGCTGGCCGCCGACCACAACATGCCCAACCCCACCACCAACAGCAGCAGCCCCAACACCAAAGAGGCCGCGTTCTCAAAACGCTGGTGGCCATAAGGGTGGTCGGCGTCAGCGGCTTTCTGGCTGTGGTGGTTGGCAAACAACACCACAAAATCGGCCACCAGGTCTGAGAGCGAATGCAGACCATCGGCCACCAAGGCCTGCGATTTGCTCAGCACCCCGGCCACGATCTGGAGCGTGCTCAACACCAGATTGACACCCACACTGACCCAGGTGCTGCGCGAGGCCGCACGCGCACGCTCGGCGTTGTTGTACTGGGGCAGGTCCTGGGGGTCGGAAATCGGGTCGTGTTGCATGGGGCACCAAGGGGGCGAAACGAGGGGCAGTTTAGGCGCTTTGTGGCCAAGGCATTCTTACAATGTCGGGCATGAACTTCCTTGACCAACTGGGCGCGGCAGAGCGCCAGAACCAATCTCTGCTGTGTGTCGGTCTGGACCCGGACCCGGCGCGGTTTCCGGCGCACCTCAAAAACGATGCCAGCAAGATCTACGACTTTTGCGCCGCCATCGTCGACGCCACCGCCGATCTGGTAATTGCCTTCAAACCCCAAATTGCCTACTTTGCCGCCCACCGCGCCGAAGCCCAGCTGGAGCAGTTGATGGCCCACATGCGCCGCACCGCACCGCAGGTGCCGATCATTCTGGACGCCAAACGTGGCGACATCGGCAGCACCGCCGAGCAATACGCCATCGAGGCGTTTGAGCGTTACGGCGCCGATGCGGTCACGCTGTCGCCCTTCATGGGGTTGGATTCGGTGCAACCGTATCTGAAGTACCACGGCAAGGGTGCGTTTTTGCTGTGCCGCACCTCCAACCCCGGTGGCGACGATTTCCAGAACCAGCGCCTGGCCAGTGTGCCGGGGCAGCCGCTGCTGTATGAACACATTGCGCGACTGGCGCAAGGCCACTGGAATATCAACGGCCAGCTCGGTCTGGTGGTGGGCGCCACCTACCCGGCAGAAATTGAGCGGGTGCGGGCGCTGGCACCGAGCCTGCCGCTGCTGATTCCGGGGGTGGGGGCACAAGGTGGGGACGCATTGGCCACGGTCAAGGCGGGCTGGCGCAACCAACGCGCCGCAGACGGCACGGCACAGACCACCGGGCCGATCATCGTCAACTCCTCACGGGCCATTTTGTATGCCAGCGCTGGCGGCGACTTTGCAACGGCAGCACGGGCCGAGGCATTCAAAACCCGCGATGTATTGCGGGCCGCTTGCCAAGCCGCATAAGCTCTTTAATCTATAGCTATCAGCCCTTTTAGAAAAAGGGCTAGAGACCAAAATAGCTCACAACTTGAAGACCGACACGGTGTCCACCAGACCCTGAGACTGCTGGCTCAGGCTGGTGGCGGCCGCGGCAATTTCTTCCACCAGCGCCGCGTTTTGCTGGGTGGTTTTGTCCATCTGGGCGACGGCTTCCACCACCTGGGCCACACCGTCGGCCTGCTCTTTGCTGGAGCTGCTGATCTCCCCCACGATCTGGCTCACCTCGCGGATGCTGGCCACCACCTCGTCCATGGTGCTGCCGGCCTGATCGACCAACTGCGTGCCGTGCTCCACCCGCTGCACACTGGCGCTGATCAGGCCCTTGATCTCTTTGGCGGCCTCGGCGCTGCGCCCGGCCAGCGAGCGCACCTCACTGGCCACCACCGCAAAGCCCCGGCCCTGTTCACCAGCGCGCGCCGCTTCCACTGCGGCGTTCAAGGCCAAGATGTTGGTCTGGAAGGCGATGCCGTCGATCACACCGATGATGTCGGCTATACGCTGCGACGACTCGTTGATGTCTTTCATGGTGTGCACCACCTGGCCCACCACGTCACCCCCCTTCACCGCCACGGCGCTGGCCGCTTGTGCCAGCTGGTTGGCGCGTTGTGCACTGACCGCGTTTTGCTGCACGGCGGCGCCCAGCTCTTCCATGCTGGCCGAGGTCTGTTCCAGTGCGCTGGCCTGAGACTCGGTGCGGCTGGAGAGGTCGTTGTCACCCTGGGCAATTTCGACACTGGCGGTGGCCACCGCCTCGGAGCCTTGGCGCACCTGCTGCACCACATGGGCCAGCTTGTCGCGCATGCTGGCCAGTGCCTGCATCAGCTGACCGAGCTCGTTGTCGCCATACGCCTGCACCTTGACCCGCAGATCCCCCTGGGAGACCGCATGGGCCAGTTGCAATGCATCGTTCACCGGTTCGGTGATGCTGCGGATGAAGGCCCAGGACAACCACACCGCCGCCAGCAAACCGCAAAGCAGCAGCAGCGCCACAACGCCCAGGATGCGGGATTCGGTCTGCAGGCGCGCCTGGAGCTCGCCCACCATGGTCTGCATGGCCAGGCTGTTGAACGCAAACAGGCCGTCGATGGTCTGGGTAAAGGCATCAAAATAGGCCACGGCTGGCATGTTCAGCTCAGTCGCATTGATGACGCCGTCGTTGGCCAGCGCCAGGGTTTTATCCACGGCGGCGCGGTTGGCCTCGGAAGGGGCTTGCAAGGCCACCTGCATGCGCGGGTTGACACTTGTGGCAATCCCCACCTGGCGGAACATGCTGGCCTGCAGCTCCAGGGCGCGTTTGCTCAGCGCACGCAGGGTGGCTTTGCCCTCGGGTGGTGCAGTCGCCTTGGTCAAAAAGCCGCTGCCCATGGCGCGCATGATGCCTAGGTTCTCTGCCAGCCAGGGCATGTCGACCATGGTGGCGCGTACCAGCGCGTAGGTGTCGGCATGGGGTTCCAGACTCAGGCCAAATTCGTCGAGCAGTTCCTCACCAAGTTGCAGCTGGGCGGTGATGATCTGGGTGTGGCGCTGGGTGCTCTCGGCGACGTTGATGCTGCGGCCCGCCACACTTTGCTCCAGTGTGACCCAGCTTTGCTTGAGGTCGGCCCAGCGCTTTTGCAAAGCGGGCGAAACGCCAGCGGTGGCGAATTCACCCTCCATGGCACTGATCGCGGTATTGAGTTTGTCGCGCAGGGCCGGGCGGCGGGCGGCCAGTTCCTCGTTGCCATTGAGCATGCTGGCCGACATGCCGCGATGGGTCTGGCTGAACTGGATCACCTTGTTGAGCGCCACCAAGGGGCCGGTGCCCAGCAGCTCACGCTGCGCCACCTGGATGTCGGAGAAGGACCGTTTGAAGTACAAACCCGTCGGTATGGCCACCATCACCAGGGCCACCAGCCCGAGGATCAGGAACTTGTGGGCGAGCTTCATGTGTTGCAGCAGCGGCATGGGCGTCTCCTGAAAAGCGATGGAGTGACAGCGTCTCGATGCATCATACGGACAAGCGACCAAGTGCGCCAGAGCCCGTGCGTCAGAGCAAGAAATGAAGAGAAAAATAGGTGTAAACCCTTATAAATAAAGGGCAAACAGCTATCAAAAATGGAACAAGCCGCACCCCGCCAGGGAGTACGGCAACCACTCAGTCAGGCGATGCAGCAGGGTTGTCCAGCGCCAGCCGCGCTTTCAAAAAGCCACCCGTGCCGTAACGCGTGACCTGGCTGTAAAAACGCTGCGTCAAGCCCTGCACCATGCTGGAATAGGCATCAAGCAGGGTGGGCGGGATGCTGAAACTGTCGTAATTCACCACCACCGCCACCCGGTGGCCCAGCGGCGCCAGCAGATCACTGACCTGCGCCTCGATCTCGTTGATGTCATCCAGGCTGTCGATGGACAGCCCCTCAAAATTGATGAACAGCAGCCGCTGCTCGGCATTGAGTTCCAGACGCTGAGCCAGCGGTGTGCTCAGCAGGCGTTCACGCAGGCCCAGCGGCTCGGGGTGGAACAGCGCGGCCTCCATCAATTTCAGGTGTGGGCTGATGGCAGGGACAAAGTCCATCTGCTCCAGTACATCACGCTGCAGGTCCACACCGGGCGCGATCTCGATCAGCTCCAGCGCGGGCGCCTCAAAGCTGCCGATCAGGCGCAGCACACAACGCTCGGTCACATACAGCACCTGCTGGCCGCGCCGGATCGCCTCACGCGCACTGAAGGTGCGGTGCTCCACCTGGGGCACAAACTTGCGCTGCGTGCCTTCACACTCGATCCACAGGCGCCCCTCGGCCACCTGGGTGACCAGCTCACCGGCGGTGAAGCTGCCGACAAACACCACTTTTTTGGCGTTCTGGCTGATGTTGATGAAACCACCGGCACCGGCCAGGCGCCCACCAAACCGGCTCACGTTGAGATTGCCCTGGGCGTCGGCCTGCGCCAACCCCAGAAAAGCAACATCGAGCCCGCCGCCATCGTAAAAGTCGAACTGGTTGGGCTGGTCGATGATGGCCTGGGCGTTGATGGCGGCGCCAAAACTCAGGCCACCGGCTGGTACACCACCAATCACGCCGGGCTCGGCGGTCAGGGTCAGCAGGTCAAACACCTTTTCTTCGGCGGCCACAGTGGCCACACCCTCAGGCATGCCAATGCCCAGATTCACCACGCTGTTGGGGCGCAACTCCAGCGCAGCACGCCGGGCGATGACCTTGCGCTCGTTCAGGGGCATCGGCAGCATGCGGTCCAGCGGCACCCGGATCTCACCCGAGTAGGCCGGGTTGTAGGCCTCGACAAAGGTCTGCATGTGGTAGGCCGGGTCGCTGGCCACCACCACCGCGTCCACCAGCACACCAGGCACCTTGACGCTGCGCGCGTGCAGGGTGTTGCGCTCGGCCAGGCGCTCCACCTGCGCAATCACGATGCCGCCGCTGTTGCGCGCCGCCATGGCAATCGCCAGCGCCTCGAGTGTGAGCGCTTCACGCTCCATGCTCAGGTTGCCGTCGGGGTCGGCGGTGGTGGCGCGGATGATGCCCACGTGGATGGGCAGCGCCTTGTAAAACAGATAGTCGCGCCCGTCGATGCTCATACGCTGCACCAGGTCGGCCGTGGTGCGGCTGTTGATCTTGCCGCCGCCGTGAACCGGGTCGACAAAGGTGTCCAGGCCAACATGGGTCAGGGTGCCGGGTTTGCCAGCCGCGATGTCGCGAAACAGATGGGTGATCACGCCCTGGGGCAGGTTGTAGGCCTCGATCTGGTTGTCTATGGCCATCTGCTGCAGCTTGGGCACCAGGCCCCAGTGCCCGCCAATCACCCGTGCCACCAGCCCCGGGTGGGCCAGGTGGTTGAGCCCACGGTGCTGGCCGTCGCCCTGGCCGGCGGCGTAGATCAGGCTCAGGTTCTGCGGCGCACCCAGGCCGGTGTCGGTCTGCGCCTGCAAAAAACGTTGCTCCAGCGCCACCGCAATCTCTTCGGCAAAACCGATGCCGACAAAACCACCGGTGGCTACGGTGTCGCCGTCGTGGATCAGCCGGACAGCTTCTGCCGCGCTGACGACCTTGTTGCGCCGTGCCTGGTGACTGTGCAGCTCATCGATTCGCGTGTGCATGGCAGGCTCCTGCAAAAGTCAAACGGCGGGTCCGTGGCGCCAGGTCAGTCCATAACGCCGCAGCAATGATCGATGTGGATGCTGGCACAACTTGTGGCCAGCATCAAGCCGTGCTTACAGCAGTCGCGCCAGATAACGCCCGGTGTGGCTGGCCGGGTTGGCCGCCAGCGTCTCAGGGGTGCCCACACCTACCACGGTGCCACCGCCGCTGCCGCCCTCGGGCCCCATGTCGATCAGCCAGTCGGCGGTTTTGATCACGTCCAGGTTGTGTTCAATCACCACAATCGTGTTGCCCGCGTCGCGTAACTGGTGCAACACCTGCAGAAGCAGCTTGATGTCGGCAAAGTGCAGGCCGGTGGTGGGTTCGTCCAGGATGTAGAGCGTGCGTCCGGTGTCGCGTTTGCTGAGTTCGAGCGCGAGCTTGACGCGTTGCGCCTCACCACCTGACAAGGTGGTGGCGGCTTGGCCGAGACGGATGTAACTCAGGCCCACGTCCAACAGGGTGTGCAATTTGCGCTCGATGGTCGGCACGGCCTTGAAAAATTCGTGGGCGGCTTCGACGGTGAGGTCCAGTATCTGCGCGATGTTTTTGCCCTTGTAGAGCACTTCCAGGGTTTCGCGGTTGTAGCGTTTGCCCTGGCAGACGTCGCAGGGCACATACACGTCGGGCAGGAAGTGCATCTCAACCTTGACCATGCCGTCGCCCTCGCAGGCCTCACAGCGCCCGCCGCCGCTGGCCTGGCTGACGTTGAAACTGAAACGCCCCGGGCCGTAACCGCGTTCACGTGCGGTCGGCACCTCGGCCATCAGCTCGCGAATCGGGGTGAACAAGCCGGTGTAGGTGGCCGGGTTGGAACGCGGTGTGCGGCCAATCGGCGACTGGTCGACGTTGATCACCTTGTCAAAATACTCGATGCCTTCGATGCTCTCGTGTTCTGACGGCTCGTCGTGCGCGCGGTAGATGGTGCGCGCCACCGCTTTGTAGAGTGTGTCGTTGACCAGGGTGGACTTGCCCGAACCCGACACCCCGGTGACGCAGGTGAACAGGCCGACCGGGAAGGCGACGTCCACGTTTTTGAGGTTGTGGCCACTCGCGCCAATGACTTTGAGCGCCTGCAAATCACCCAGCGTGGCGTTGTGCTGCGCCTCCCGTTCGGCGCGCCGTTGTGCCGCCGGGCTAGGCGCAAAACGGCTGGGTTTGCCAGCGTTGAAGGCTTTGGGAGCTTGGGTCGGCAGCCAGGCGGTGCGCTGCACCGGCACATCAATGTTCAGCGTGTGGGCCAGGTACTGGCCGGTCAGGGACTGGGTGTTGGCTTGGACCTCGTCAAACGTGCCCTGCGCCATGACCCGCCCGCCATGCACACCAGCGCCGGGGCCGAGGTCGATGATGTGGTCGGCGGCACGCATCATGTCTTCGTCATGCTCGACCACCAGCACGCTGTTGCCGATGTCGCGCAGATGTTTCAGGGTGTCGATCAGGCGGTCGTTATCGCGCTGGTGCAGGCCGATGCTGGGCTCATCCAACACATACATGACACCGGTCAGGCCCGAGCCGATCTGGCTGGCCAGCCGGATGCGCTGGCTCTCGCCACCACTCAAGGTTTCGGCGCTGCGGTCCAGGCTCAGGTAGGTCAGGCCCACGTCGTTGAGGAACTTCAGGCGCAGGCTGATTTCACGCACCACCTTGGCGGCAATGTCGCCCTTGGCGCCGGTCATGCTGAGGCTGCTGAAGTAGGCAAAACACTCGGCCAGGGTCTGGTGGCTCAGTTCAAAAATGGCACGGGCTTGTGCACCCTCACCAATCTTGACGTGGCGCGCCTCGGTGCGCAGGCGGCTGCCGCCACACACCGGGCAAGGCTGGGTGCTTTTGTAACGCGCCAGGTCTTCGCGCACCACCGACGAGTCGGTCTCGTGGTAACGCCGCTGCATGTTGGGGATGATGCCCTCGAACGGGTGCTTCTTGCTGACCTTTTTGCCCGCATTGGCGCCAGAGTCCAGGGTGTAGGCGAACTTGATCTCTTCCTCACCGGAGCCCTGCAACACCGCCTGCTGCACATGGGGAGGTAGGTCTTCAAACGCCTGGTCAATGTCAAACTTGTAGTGCGCGGCCAGGCTCTCGAGCATCGCAAAGTAGTAGGCGTTGCGCCGGTCCCAGCCCTTGATGGCGCCGCTGGCCAGGCTCAAGGTCGGGAAGGCCACCACCCGGGTCGGGTCAAAAAATTCCTGCTGGCCCAGACCGTCACAACTCGGGCAGGCGCCCACCGGTGAGTTGAACGAGAACAGCCGCGGCTCCAGTTCAGCAATCGAGTAGTTGCACACCGGGCAGGCGAACTTGGCGTTGAAAACATGCTCTTTTGGCTTGTAGCCCTTATCGGATAAGGGCTGGGCGCTATCCATTTCTAGAACAATGGCGCGGCCATTGGCAAGCCGCAGCGCGGCCTCGAAACTCTCAGCCAGGCGTTGTTTGAGCGCGGCATAGTCGGCGTGGGCGGCCTGCACCGCCGCGTCAATCTCTGGCGCGTCACCCGCCACCGGGTCGACGGGCAAGCTGCTGGGTGGCGGGGCGTGGCGCACCTTGATGCGGTCGATCACCACGTCGATGTCGTGTTTTTCGGTTTTTTTCAGCGCCGGCAACTGGTCAAACTCATAGGCCTGACCGTTGATGCGAAAACGCACATACCCCTGCGCCTGCATGTCGGCAAACACCTCCAAGAACTCACCCTTCTTCTCGCGCGCCAGCGGCGCCAGCACCATCAGCCGGGTGCCTTCGGGCAGGGCCAGCGTGGTATCGACCATCTGGCTCACGGTTTGCGATTGCAGCGGCACATGGTGGTCCGGGCAATAGGGTGTGCCGGCGCGGGCGAACAGCAGGCGCAGGTAGTCGTGGATTTCGGTCACCGTGCCCACCGTGGAGCGCGGGTTGTGGCTGGTGGCTTTTTGCTCGATGCTGATGGCGGGTGACAGGCCTTCGATCATGTCGACATCAGGCTTGTCCATCAGCTGCAGAAACTGGCGTGCGTAGGTGGACAGGCTTTCCACGTAACGTCGCTGGCCCTCGGCGTACAAGGTGTCAAACGCCAGGCTGGACTTGCCTGAGCCGCTCAGACCCGTGATCACCACCAGCTGGTTGCGCGGGATGTCGAGGTCGATGTTCTTGAGGTTGTGGGTGCGCGCACCACGGATGCTGATGTGCTGGTGCTGCAGGGCCTTGGCAAGGTACTTGCCATCTTCAGGTGTGTTCAAAGCGGTGACTGCTCAAAAAATAGCTGGTGAAGATGCACCAGGAAACCCGCCATGATAGTGAAGTCTGGCTCGCCCGTCTCTTGCCGTGTGCTGGATCAAAGCGGGCTGCCCCGGGCCTTGAGTACGGCTCAGTGGCCGCCGAGGTAAGCGGCGAACTTGCGGTCTTCGATCAGCAGATGCTGCGCGGTGAACTCAAACACCACAAAGTGCAGCAGTTCGGTGGTGTCAAGCTGGTCGCGGGCATAACGCGCTCGCAGCAGTTGAGCGCGCTCCAGCAGTTGCTGATGCCGCGCCGCATGCGCGGCGCACCCTGGAAACTCCGAACGCGCCAGGACGGCCTCTTCGTCCTGCATGTGTTGTGCCGAGAGGGCCACAAAGGCGTCGATCTTCGCAGCGATGTCGTCCTTCGCGGCACCACTCATTATGTCAACCCGCGATGATAGTGACATCGGGGTTGGCGCTTCAGTCGCGCTGACCCCGGCCCACGCTCACACCAGTTTCCAGCCGTCAATGGCCAGGAACTTTCGGCCCAGCACTTTCCTCGCACGAATCGACAGCGGCAGCATGCTGGGAAAATCGTGTGGCACAAAGACATCGGCACCCTGGATCTGCTGCAAGCTGTGCTGATCAGGGACACGTGGTTTGCCCAAACGCACCGACGGGCAGGGCGTGATTTCGATGCAGCAGCCGTGCACGGTTTGCGGCACATCAATGACAACAGACTGCCTGCGTTCGGCAATGAGTTCAAGAGCGTCTTTTGAGAGGGTCAGCATGGTCTTCATGTCAAATAAGGTGATTGTCCGGGCAGCGTGGCGGTGTGGCAACACGCTGCCACCGATGGCAGACCCGCAGTACGAGGCGGGTGCCGGGCTGTGAAGGTGTCATCTTAGACAAGCCGTGACCTTGGGTGGCCATCTTTCTGCCAGCGGCAAGCCGCCACGCTTGTGCGGTTATCTAGACGTGGCGAACGGTTGCGCGCCGCCCACCAGCTGACGCACTGACAGGCCAAGTTCGTCTGGTGGCGCGGCCAAAGATCCGTGACAATGCCGCGCCATGGCTTGCCCTGGCAGGCGAATGATGTTTCAAACCGAGCTGCCCCTGCCATCCCAACATGCCACCCACCTTGTCACCCACCGCCACCAGCGCTTTGACACGTGCTGAATGGCGTGCCAACTTGTCTCTGGCGTCGATTTTTGGCCTGCGCATGCTGGGCCTGTTCATGGTGGTGCCGGTGTTTGCCCATGAAGCCGCGCAGTACCCCGGCGGTGACAACACCGGCCTGATCGGGTTGACGCTGGGGATTTATGGCCTGACCCAGGCGGCGCTGCAGTTTGTTTATGGCCTGGCCTCGGACCGTTTTGGCCGCAAGCCGGTGATCATCGCCGGGCTGCTGGTGTTTGCCGCGGGCAGCACGGTGGCGGCGCTGGCGCCGTCGCTGTTGTGGCTGTCGGTGGGGCGCGCGCTGCAGGGTGCCGGTGCGGTGTCGGCGGCGGTCACCGCCTTGCTGGCCGATCAAACACGGGACGAGGTACGCACCAAGTCGATGGCTTTGCTGGGCGCCAGCATGGGGCTCACCTTTGCGCTGTCGCTGGTGGTGGCGCCGTTGCTGGCGGCCTGGGGCGGGCTGGTCGCGATCTTTGCACTGACCGCGCTGCTGTCGCTGCTGGGCATCGCGGCGGTGCTGTGGTGGGTACCGCCCGAACCGTTGCAGCACCGCCACCAGCAAGAAGGTCGGGTGCTGGATGTGCTGCGCCTGCCCGAGCTGCTGCGCCTGAACTACGGCGGCTTTGTGATGCACGGGGTGCAGCTCGCCATGTGGCTGGCGGTGCCGTCGATGCTGGTGGAGGCCGGTTTGCCCCAGGCGCGGCATTGGCAGCTTTACCTGCCGGTGCTGGTTGGCTCGTTTGTGGTGATGGGTGGCAGCTTTTTTCAGCTCGAGAAGCGAGGTTATGTGCGTGCCGCGTTTTTGACCGCGGTGGCGCTGATGGCGCTGGTGCAGCTGGGTTTATGGTGGCAAATTGGCCTCCAGCCCTCTATCTACTTGCTCGGATTGCTACTGTTTTTATTCTTCTATGGATTCAATGTGCTGGAAGCCTGCCTACCCAGCATGGTGTCCAGGCTGGCACCACTGAGCGCACGCGGTGCGGCCATCGGGGTCTACAACACCATGCAGTCGATTGGTTTTTTTGCCGGCGGGCTGCTGGGGGGCTGGGCCATGCAATGGGGCGGGCCGCACGCCCTGTTTACTGGCTGTGGTGTCTTGATGATGCTGTGGTTGTGGCTGGCCTGGCCGATGAGGATGGCGCAAACCAAGACGCTGGAGGCCCCGGCCAATCCCTGATAAAGTGCGCGTTTTCAGGCAGCGTGGCCTGACTCTCAATATGGAAAGCAAACTATGGCCTCGGTAAACAAAGTGATTCTGGTGGGTAATTTGGGCCGTGACCCGGAAGTGCGTTATCTGCCCAGCGGAGATCCGGTGGCCAACGTCACCATCGCCACCAGCAGCCGTTACAAGAGCAAATCCGGCGAAATGGTCGAAGAAACCGAATGGCACCGCGTGACCTTTTTTGGCCGCCTGGCCGAAATCGCCAGCCAGTACCTCAAAAAAGGCCGTCCGGTGTATGTGGAGGGGCGCATCAAGACCCGCAAATACACGGACAAGGATGGCCAGGAAAAATACGCCACCGACATCATCGCCAATGAAATGCAACTGCTCGGTGGCCGCGAAGGCATGGGTGGCCCCGCTGGTGAAGACGATGGCTACGGCGGCGATGCTGGCGACAATTACAACAGCCGCCCGGCTCCGGCACCACGTCCCAGTGCCCCACGCCCCAGCGCTCCAGCACCGCGCCCGGCACCCGCCCCGGCCCCAAGCCGCCCAGCCAGTGGCTTTGATGACATGGATGACGATATTCCGTTCTAAATAGTACTTTTTGACACAGTAGTGATCTCAAAAAGCCCGCATTGCGGGCTTTTTGCTGTCCGAAAAACATGCTTTCCTGCTGCGAAAATACGATGTCTGTAGAAGCAAGACGCTATCGACGGAACCCTGAATCAGGGTTCTGCCAGCCCGCCATCACCAACCCATCATCTTTCAAAACCATGCCGCTTTATTGGCGACAGCGCACGCTGTCGCCCGCATAGGCGAGCGCACGACAACAACAAGGAAACCCATGAGCCTTTTGAACTGGACCGAAAAATCAACCGAGGTGCTGCAGCAAGGCGGCGTCATCGCCCCCGATGAACGCCTGCCCTGGCCCCAGACCACCGTGATGGGCATGCAGCACGTGATTGCCATGTTTGGCGCGACCGTGCTGGCGCCAATTCTGATGGGCTTTGACCCGAATCTGGCCATTCTGATGAGTGGCATCGGCACCCTGATCTTTTTTCTGGTGACCGGCGGCAAGGTGCCGAGTTACCTGGGCTCCAGCTTCGCCTTCATCGGGGTGGTGATTGCCGCCACCGGTTATGCCGGCAAGGGGCTCAACACCAACATGGGTGTGGCGCTGGGCGGCATCATTGCCTGCGGCGCGCTCTACACCGTCATTGGTGTGCTGGTGCAATTGGTGGGCACCCGCTGGATCGAGAAGCTGATGCCGCCGGTGGTGACCGGTGCGGTGGTGGCGGTGATCGGGTTGAACCTGGCCTCGGTGCCCATCAAGAACATGGCAGCCAACAATTTCGAGAGCTGGATGCAGGCGGTGACTTTCCTGTGTGTGGCGCTGGTGGCGGTATTCACGCGCGGCATGGTGCAGCGGCTGCTGATTCTGGTGGGCCTGATCGTGGCCAGTCTGGTGTACGCGGTGCTGACCAATGGGCTGGGGCTGGGCAAACCAATGGATTTGTCGAGCCTGTTCAATGCTGCCTGGGTGGGTATGCCCTCGTTTACCGCGCCGGTGTTTGACGCCAAAGCGATGCTGATGATTGCCCCGGTGGCCATCATCCTGGTGGCGGAAAACCTGGGCCACCTGAAAGCGGTGACCGCGATGACCGGCAAGAACCTGGATGTGTACATGGGCCGCGCCTTCATCGGCGACGGTGTGGCCACCATGGTCAGTGGCGCCGCCGGTGGCACCGGTGTCACCACCTATGCCGAGAACATCGGTGTCATGGCCGCCACCAAGATCTACTCCACCGCCATGTTTCTGGTGGCCGCTTTGTTGGCGGTGGTGCTGGGTTTCAGCCCCAAGTTTGGCGCCATCATCCAGACCATTCCGCTGCCGGTGATGGGTGGTGTGAGCATTGTGGTGTTTGGCCTGATTGCGGTGGCCGGTGCACGCATCTGGGTCGAAAACAAGGTCGACTTTGCCGACAACAAAAACCTGATCGTTGCGGCCATCACGCTGGTGCTGGGCACCGGTGACTTCACGCTGAAATTTGGCGACTTTGCCCTGGGTGGCATCGGTACCGCCACTTTTGGCGCGATTGTGTTGTACGCCTTGCTGAACCGCAGTTCGCGCAGCGCCTGAACCAAGCGCAAACCTCGGGCCTGCACCGCTGCAAGCCCGAGACCTGTCAACAAGCCCCGAGTGATCGGGGCTTTTTTTTGCCTGATGGACAGATGCTGGACGGGTCGGGTCGGGTGCTGCGTGCACTTGGGTGTTTGTGGCATTTTTTTTAACTTCCTCATATACTCCCCACCGTATTTCGAAGGAAACTCCATGTCCATCTCTTTTCCATGGTTCTGCGTCAAACCGATCAGATCGTGCAGGTGCTGCCTGGTTGTAGCGGGTCTGTTGTTGGCTGCCCAGGTTGGGGCTCAAACCCCGATTCAGGTTCCGGTGGCAGCGGTGCAGTTGCAAGCGGTGGGTCAAGGCTTCGAGATGGACGCGGTGGTGCAGCCCGTCAAACAGGCCACACTGTCGGCGCAGACCTCCGGTCGGCTGCTGTCCCTGCTGGTCAAAGCGGGTGATCAGGTGAAAACCGGCCAGCTGCTGGCCACCATCAATGACAGCGAAACCCAGGCCGAGGTGCAGGGCAGCCAGGCCCAGGTGGCGCAGGCGCAGGCCCAGTTGCACAACGCTCAGGCCAACTATGACCGCACGCGCGATCTGTTGCGCCAGGGTTTCATCAGCGCAGCGGCCATGGACACAGCCGAGGCCCAGCTCAGGTCAGCGCGGGCGGCACTTGACCAGGCGGCAGCGGGTGTCCGCCAAGCCCATGTGTCGCAGGGTTTCACCCGTGTGACCGCGCCTTTTGAGGGCCGTGTGTTGCAGACCGAGGCCGAGGTGGGCGACTTGGCGCAGCCGGGCAAGACCTTGCTGACGCTGTATGCCCCGCTGCCGCTGCGGGTGGAGGTGCAAGTACCGGTGTCGCGTTCAGGTGCACTCACATCCAGCAGCCAGATCGAGGTTCAGTTGCCAGCGGCCGACGGTGCCCTGCGCTGGATTCGCCCGGCACGTGTTGACCGTCTACCGGGCGCCGACCCGGTGTCGCAGACCATCGAATGGCGGCTGGAGCTGCCAGCACAAGCGGCTACAGGGCTGACGCCTGGGCAACAGGTCCGGGTGCGTTTTGCCGCTGGCCAGAAGCAACGCCTGATGGTGCCCGCTGCGGCGGTGTTGCGCCGTGGTGAGCTGACGGCGGTTTACACGCTCAGTGGCACCACTTTTGTGCTGAAAGCGGTACGGCTGGGGACCGACCACGGGCCACAGGGGTTTGAAGTGCTGGCGGGTTTGCAGGACAAAGACCTGGTGGCGCTGGACCCGGTGAAAGCCGGACTGAACGGTGCGCGTGCCCTACCCGCAGGCGCCCCGGCGCAGTGAGATGACCATGTCAAACCCTGAACCCTTGGGTATTTCCGGGCGCCTGGCGCGGGCCTTTCAGCACAACGCCATCACCCCGTTGCTGGCCTTGTTGGCGGTGTTGCTGGGCTTGTTTGCGGTGCTGGTGACCCCGCGTGAGGAAGAGCCACAGATCAATGTGACCATGGCCAATGTGCTGATCCCGTTCCCCGGGGCCAGCAGTGTCGACGTGCAAAACATGGTGGCGCTACCCGCTGAGCAGGTGCTCAGCCAGATCGCCGACATCGAACACACCTATTCGGTCGCGCGCCCGGGCATGGCGGTGCTCACGGTGCAGTTCAAGGTCGGCGTGCCCAGAACCGAAGCCTTGGTGCGTCTGTACGACGTGCTCAACGCGCATCAGGACTGGTTGCCAAGCAACCTGGGCACCCTGAGCCCAATGGTCAAACCCAAGGGCATTGACGACGTACCGGTGCTGGCGCTCACCTTGTGGAGCCACGATTCGCTGCCGGCAGTGGACCTGGAGCGCACCGCCCACGCGGTGGAGGCTGAACTCAAACGCGTGCCAGGCACCCGTGAAGTGCAAACCATTGGTGGGCCGGGTCGGGCGGTGTTTGTCTGGCTGGACCCGGCGCGGCTGCGCGAACGCGGTGTGGACGTGTTGTCGCTCAAGGCACTGCTGGCCGGGGCCAATGCCAGCCAACCGTCCGGCTCGGTGATCCAGAGCGACGTCGCCAATGGCCAGATGCTCCAGGTGGAAACCGGTGAGTTCTTGCGCTCGGTCGAGGACGTGGGCGATTTGGTGGTGGGTGTCAGCAAAGGCGCACCTGTGTTTCTGCGCGAGGTGGCGCGTCTTGAGGTGGGTGCCCAACTGCCTCAGCGTTACGTCTGGTTCACGCCGGGCGCCGCCAGCACCTCAGCTGGCACGGCAGAGCCTGCTGCTGCGGGCTCGGTGCACCCGGCGGTCACCCTCACCGTCACCAAAAAACCGGGTACCAACGCGGTGGATGTGACCCAGGCCGTGCGGGCCCGGGTGGCAGAGCTGCAAAACACGGTGATCCCTGCCAACATCAGCACCAGCATCACCCGCGACTACGGTGAAACCGCAGCGGAAAAGGCCAACAAACTGATCCAGAAGCTGGTGTTTGCCACCGGATCGGTGATCCTGCTGGTTGGGTTTGCACTGGGCCGCCGTGAGGCGGTAATTGTGGGCACGGCGGTGATCCTGACCTTGGCGGCCACCTTGTTTGCCTCCTGGGCCTGGGGTTTCACCTTGAACCGGGTATCGCTGTTTGCCTTGATCTTCTCCATTGGCATTCTGGTCGACGACGCCATTGTGGTGGTGGAGAACATCCACCGTCACCAGCAGCTGGAGCCCACGGCAACCCTGCACCAAATCATTCCTCAGGCGGTGGATGAGGTGGGTGGCCCGACCATTCTGGCCACACTGACCGTGATTGCGGCCTTGTTGCCGATGGCCTTTGTGAGCGGGCTGATGGGCCCGTACATGAGCCCGATCCCGATCAACGCGAGTTTGGGTATGGCCATTTCGCTGGGTATTGCCTTCACAGTGACACCCTGGCTGGCATTAACACTGATGCGCCCGTCGGGACACGGGCCGGAGGCAGGCCACAACCCAAACACCAGTACAAGCGCCAAGCTGCAGCGCTTTTTTGCCCGGGTGTTGACGCCGTTTCTCGACAGTGCACGCCAACGTTGGTTGCTGTTGGTCGGCATCCTGGTGGCACTGGCTTTGTCGGTGGGTTTGGCGATGGTGCAGTGGGTGGTGCTCAAGATGCTACCCTTTGACAACAAGAGCGAGTTTCAGGTGCTCGTAGAAATGCCCGCAGGCACCCCGCTGGAAAACACCGCAGCCACCTTGCAGGAACTGGGCGCTTATCTGGCGCAGCAGCCCGAGGTGTTGAACCTGCAGGCCTACGCGGGCACCGCCTCGCCGATCACCTTCAACGGGCTGGTGCGCCAGTATTACCTGCGCTCCGATGCCGAGCTCGGTGATTTGCAGGTCAACCTGGTCGACAAACACCACCGTGATGAACAAAGCCACGCGATTGCCCAACGCCTGCGCCCGGCGCTGGAGAAGATCGGGCAGCGTCACAACGCCGTGATCCAGGTGGTGGAAGTGCCACCCGGCCCGCCGGTGATGTCGCCCCTGGTGGCCGAGGTGTATGGTCCGGACGAAGCGGGTCGCCAGGCTTTGGCGGCCCGGGTGGCCAAAGCCTTTGCGGCGACGCCCGACATTGTGGGGGTGGACACCTCGTTGCAGGTCAATGCGCCGCGCGCTTATCTGCGGGTACGCCGCCAGCGCGCCGAGTCGCTGGGTATTTCGGTGGCGACCGTGGCGCAAACCGCCGCAGTGGCACTCAGTGGGGCAGATGCGGCCTACCTGCACGATGGCCAGAGCAAGTACCCGGTGCCGGTGCGCCTGCAGTTGCCACTGCAAGACCAGGTGGACCTGGCAGCGGTACTGGCTTTGCCCCTGCGAGCCAGCAATGGCCAGTTGGTGCCCTTGTCAGAACTGGTGCAGGTGGAACACGGTCTGATCGACCAGCCGCTCTACACCAAAGACCTGCAGCCACTCAGTTATGTGTTTGGCGACATGGCGGGCCAATTGGATTCACCGCTCTACGGGCTGTTCGCCATCCGGGACAAGCTGCAGGCAGCAGCCCTGCCCGGTACGGGTGAGGTGGGTGAGTACTGGATCAGCCAGCCCAGTGACCCGTACCGGCAATACGCCATCAAGTGGGACGGTGAGTCCCAGATCACCTACGAGACTTTCCGCGACATGGGCACGGCGTACGGCGTCGGTCTGATCCTGATCTACCTGCTGGTGGTGGTCCAGTTCAAGAGTTACCTCGCGCCGCTGGTGATCATGGCGCCGATTCCGCTGACCATCATTGGTGTCATGCCCGGGCATGCCTTGCTGGGTGCGCAGTTCACGGCCACCTCGATGATTGGCATGATTGCGCTGGCCGGGATCATTGTGCGCAACTCAATCTTGCTGGTGGATTTCATCGAGCTGCAGCTCACGCAGGGCATCGCGTTCAAAGACGCCGTGGTGGCCTCGGCCGCTGTGCGCGCCCAGCCGATTTTGCTCACCGGCCTGGCCGCCATGATCGGCGCGTTTTTTATCCTGGACGACCCGATCTTCAACGGGCTGGCAATTTCCTTGATTTTTGGCATTCTGGTGTCCACCGTGCTGACCCTGGTGGTGATACCTGTCCTGTATTACGCGCTGTTTCGGCGTCGTATCCAAGCGCACACAGATGCGCTGGTTTCTCTCGACTGATGTTCATCATTCCCCATAAAACAGGAGACAAACATGGCCCATATCATCATCATGGGGGCAGGCATTGGCGGCATGCCCGCCGCTTACGAACTGCGCGAAATGCTGCCCCCGGAGCACCGCATCACGGTGCTCAACATCACCCCCTACTTCCAATTTGTGCCGAGCAACCCCTGGGTGGCGGTCGGTTGGCGGCAACGCGAAGAAGTGACCTTGCCGATTGCTCCGTACCTGACACGCAAAAAAATCGGGTTTGTTGCCCAAGCTGTGACACACATCGACCCAGTGGCGAACCAACTGACCCTAGCCGACGGTGACAAGCTGGACTACGACTATCTGGTGATTGCCACCGGCCCCAAACTGGCGTTTGACGAGGTGCCCGGGGCGGG
The DNA here is from genome assembly GCF_002017865.1 of Rhodoferax fermentans. Taxonomy (NCBI): domain Bacteria; kingdom Pseudomonadati; phylum Pseudomonadota; class Betaproteobacteria; order Burkholderiales; family Comamonadaceae; genus Rhodoferax; species Rhodoferax fermentans. The sequence goes on from NZ_MTJN01000002.1 coordinate 1,842,428, forward strand.
CCCGCTGTCGTCTGGCGGCGGGGGCTTCACCCATTCAATTTGCCATGTGGACCATGCGCAGGCTTTTTTTGCCGACTACGAAAAATTCCTGGCCAACCCCGGGCCGATTGTGGTGGGCGCCATGCCGGGAGCCAGCTGTTTTGGTCCGGCCTACGAATTTGCCATGGTGCTCGACACCGACCTGCGTCGGCGCAAGCTGCGCCACAAGGTGCCCATGACCTATGTCACCAGTGAACCCTACATCGGCCACCTGGGTCTGGGGGGGGTGGGCGACAGCAAGTCGATGCTGGAGTCCGAATTCCGCAACCGCGACATCAAGTGGGTCACCAACGCCCGGACCACCAGCGTCGAGGTCGACAAGATGCAGGTGACCCAACTCGATGACCTGGGCAATGCGGTCAAAGAGCATGCCATTGGCTTCAAGCTGGCGATGATGTTGCCCGCCTTCAAGGGGGTGGATGCGGTGGCGGCGGTGCCCCAACTGTGCAATCCGCGCGGCATGGTGCTGATCGACGAATTCCAGCGCAGCAAGGCCTACCGCAACATCTTCTCAGCCGGGGTGTGTGTGGCGATTCCGCCGGTCGAGGTGACCCCGGTGCCCACCGGCTGCCCCAAGACCGGCTACATGATCGAGAGCATGATGACCGCCATCTGCCACAACATCAGCAACGAGCTGGCAGGCAAGCCGGTGACCGGCAAAGGCACCTGGAACGCGGTGTGCCTGGCCGACATGGGCGACACCGGCGCCGCGTTTGTGGCCCTGCCGCAGATCCCACCGCGCAATGTGAACTGGTTCAAAAAAGGCAAGTGGGTGCACCTGGCCAAGATTGCGTATGAAAAGTACTTCATGCGCAAGCTCAAAAAAGGCACCTCCGAGCCCATTTACGAGAAATACATCATGGGTCTGCTCGGCATCAACCGGCTGGACAACTGATTTTTTACAAGGAGAGTGAGATGACGGTACAACGCTACATCATGGTGTTTGCGGGCCTGTTTGTGATGCTGTCGCTGGCCTTCGGGGTCGAGGGCAGCCCGCTGTTTGTCAGCAAATGGGCGCTGGCTTTCACCGCGTTTGTTGGTGCCAACCTGTTCCAGTCGGGCTTCACCAACTTCTGCCCGCTGGGCATCATCTTGAAGAAGCTGGGTGTGCCGGAGGCTTGAATCGGCCATGCACGCTAGACTGGATGGCAGCGTCCGGCAGCCGGGCCTGGTGTCCGCCCGTGGCGACGCTCAGCATTGGTCAACGAGGAAACACATTCATGACGGTATTAACAAACGAGACGGCACGCACTGATGTGATCAATCGGCTGCGCCGTGCCGAAGGACAACTTCGCGGTGTGCAGCGCATGGTCGAAGAGGGTGAGAGCTGCCTGAAGATCAGCCAACAACTCTCTGCCGTGCGCAAGGCGCTGGACAGCACCTACCTGCGCATGACCCTGTGTTACATGGAACAGGAGTTGCAACAGCAGATCCCGGCAGAACAGATGCAGACACCGGCCATGGAAAGCCTGCTCAAGGACATGGAAGGCCTGCTCGCCAGGATTGGCTAAGCTTACATAAAAAAAATAGCCATCCAGCCCTTATATAACAAGGGCGGATAGCTATGAATAACAGAGTATTTTAAGGCGCCTTGGCGTGGTCGATGATGCCGCCACCCAGGCACACCTCGCCGTCGTACAACACCGCTGACTGGCCTGGCGTCACCGCCCACTGCGCCTGGCTGAAGCTCAGCGCAAACTGCTCACCCGACACATCACTTAACTCACACGGCGCATCCGCCTGGCGGTAACGCGTCTTGGCGGCGAGCGCCTGCGGCCGCGGCGCGTGCCCGGCGACCCAACTGGCTTGCCCGGCTTGTAAGGTCATCGACTGCAGCCAGGGGTGATCGTGCCCCTGCACCACCCACAAGGTGTTGCCCGGCACATCCTTGCGCGCCACAAACCAAGGCGCATGGTCACCACCGCCACGCTGCGCCCCTTTGGCCTTGAGACCACCAATGCCCAGGCCCTGGCGCTGGCCCAGGGTGTAAAAGCTCAGGCCCACATGCTGACCAATGGTCTGGCCCTTGTCGTTCTTGATCGGGCCGGGTTCTTTGGCGATGTAGCGGTTCAAAAAGTCCCGGAACGGCCGCTCACCAATAAAACAGATACCGGTGGAGTCTTTCTTCTTGGCGTTCGGCAGGCCAATCTCGAGCGCGATGCGCCGCACCTCGGTCTTGAGCAGCTCACCCACCGGGAACATCGTTTTGGACAGTTGCGCTTGCGTCAGACGGTGCAAAAAGTAGCTTTGGTCTTTGGACGGGTCCAGCCCTTTGAGCAGTTCATGCAAGCCGCTGACCGGGTTCTGCCGCACCCGAGCGTAGTGGCCAGTGGCGATTTTGTCGGCACCCAGGCGCATCGCATGGTCCAGAAAGGCTTTGAACTTGATCTCGGCGTTGCACAGGATGTCGGGGTTGGGCGTGCGCCCGGCGCTGTACTCGCGCAAAAAGTCGGCAAACACCCGGTCGCGGTAGTCGGCGGCAAAGTTGACGTGTTCGATCTCGATGCCAATCACATCGGCCACGGCGGCGGCGTCGACAAAGTCCTCGTTGGATGAGCAGTAACCGGTGTCGTCGTCGTCTTCCCAGTTTTTCATGAAGATGCCGAGCACCTCATGGCCTTGCTGTTTGAGCAACCAAGCGGTCACGGCGGAGTCGACCCCGCCGCTGAGACCCACCACCACGCGCTGAGGTTTTGTGCTCATGCTGCACCCAACATGATGACGCTGGCATCGGTGTGGATCAGGTCCAGCGGAAAACGCTGGCCACGTAAATAGTCTTCCATACATTGCAGTAGCAGCGGGCTGCGGTGGCGCGCGGCGCTGGCGCGGATCTCGTCGGGGGTGAGCCACAACGTGCGCACAATGCCGGTGTCCAGTTGCCGCTCTGGCACCAACGCGCCCAAGGAACCCGCAAAAGCGAAGCGCAGATAGGTCACATCCTGCGCATCTTCCGTGCCATTGGCGGCACGCTGAGAACGCGACATGTAGACACCCACCAGATGGGTCGGGGTGAACAGGTGCCTGGTTTCTTCCAGCGTCTCACGCTGGCAGCCCTGCACCAAGGATTCACCTTCGTCCAGGTGCCCGGCCGGGTTGTTGATGCGCAGGCCCTCGGGCGTGTGTTCTTCCACCAGCAAAAACTTGCCGTCTTGTTCAATGATTGCCGCCACGGTGGCGTTGGGTTTCCATCTGTCAGTCATGCCCAAATTATCCGGGAAGCCGCCACGGGTTGGGGCATGTCGGTGGTGGCGCAAAGTCCAATGGCCTTTGAGGTTCTCCTCAGGCCATCGATGCCAGTCTCAAATTGACCGTTCTGACCTCTCGTGCTGGCGACATGCCGAACAGGCGGCCATAGTCGCGCGTGAACTGAGGAACGCTCTCATAACCCACGCTGTGCGCAGCTTGGGCCACCATCAGACCATCCGCCAACAACCTCCGCCGCGCTTCGATGAGCCGTAGTCGCTTTTGCAATTGAATCGGCGTCACCGAAGTGATGGCGCGGAAGTGTTCGTGAAACGTCGAGACGCTCATGCCAGCCACTGCTGCGAGTTCTTCAACGTGCAGAACCTGGTCATAGTTGTTGCGGATGCAGCTTATAGCCCGGCCGATACGTTGTGCATGGCTGTCTACCACCCCGAGCGCCCTGATATCCCCCGCATGCTGGCCAGTGAGCAGCCAGAAATGCAGTTCGCGCAGTAACTGCGCCTGCAAAAGGGTTAGTGAAGCTGGACGTTCGAGCAAGGCCATCAAGCGCAAGGCGCAGTCTGCGACTTCCGGCCCCGTCGGGTCAACCCGCACGGGCTGACCCATGGTGAAGGGCGCCGCGCCCATCTCCATCACCAGGCCCTCTAGGATGGCGATGTCCAACTCGAAGACGATGGAAACGTAGGGCGCCGCCACATTGGCGCGGATGATTTCGCTGACCGTCGGCGCGTCTGTCGTGATGAGCAGCGATTCACCCGCGCCAAACTCCACCGCCTGGTGTCCCATCGTTACACGCTTACGACCTTGCAGTACCAGAGCAACCAGAGGCCTGTTGATGGCGTACTGCATGGCACCGGGTACCGTCTCGCGAATGACGGTTACGCCGGGGATGGGCGTGCGTGCAACGCCATCACGATCAGCATTCGAGTCGGCGAACCGGAAAGCAATGTCGAGAAGCCTATTGGTCATGAACTCAGTTTATGCCAGGGATTGCGGTCGCGGCGCTCGGTCGGACTTTTTGGCAAGAATTGCCGATTTACGCGCAATTCCTCTGCGAGTCTTGACCTAAAAATTCATGGTCTTCAACATGAACTTTCGAGGAACCAAAATGAGCACAATTTCTTTGATCACGGGCGGCAGCCGCGGGCTGGGTCGCAACACCGCATTGAGCATCGCCCGGCAGGGCGGCGACGTCATCCTGACATACCGCACTGGTGCTGACGATGCACAAGCCGTCGTGGCCGAAATCGAACGCATGGACCGCCGGGCTGTTGCCCTGCAGCTCGACGTCTCCAGCATTTCAGGCTTTCCAGCTTTTGCCAACGCCGTCCAAGCTGCCCTGAAAGACCGATGGGGACGTTCAAGCTTCGACCACCTTATTAACAACGCAGGCCACGGCGAAATGGCCAGTTTCGCTGAAACGAGTGAGGCGCAATTTGACAGTCTGTTCAATGTGCATGTGAAGGGAGTTTTCTTCCTGACGCAGACGCTGCTGCCGCTGCTGGCAGACAAGGGGCGCATCATCAATTTCTCATCCGGTCTGACTCGCGTATCGTTCCCAGGCTTCTCCGCCTATTCGGCCGCAAAGGGGGCGGTGGAAATCCTAACCCTCTACTTGGCCAAGGAACTCGGCAGTCGTGGCATTACTGCCAACGCCGTGGCGCCGGGCGCAATTGAAACCGATTTCCTGGGTGGCGCTGTGCGCGACACCCCGGGCTACAACGAAGCCTTTGCCAACATAACGGCACTGGGGCGGGTCGGACTCCCAGAGGACATCGGTCCCATGGTGGCCAGCCTGCTTCGACAAGACAACCATTGGGTGACTGCACAGCGCATCGAGGTTTCCGGGGGGCAAAGCATCTGAGCATGCGACGATGGTGCTGAGCTGGCAGGTCGCGCGAGTTGTGGGCAATTTGGCACCAAAGCAGAGTGAGCTTTTTTACTGAAGGCTCGCGGAACGCCCCCTCGAGTGCCTGCTTTCGATCGTAACGAAAGACGGCTTTGGGTTGGCTGGCACCCATGGGGCCATGCTGTGGGAGCTGGTTCGTCCAAAAACTGTTGTAAGCTCAGCCGATTGCCTAAGAGCCATGTGTTGGCTTTGCTTTTTGGCACAGAATTAAGGAGTTATTCCATGCAAAGTGATATTGCCACTGCTGCCCAGGCGGGTCAGTCCGTGGAGTCAGGGTTGCCCGAATCTGCGAGCTTGGCGCAGTCTATCGGTGTGCCCTGCGAAATTTTTCCAGGCGAAAAACGGGTCGCTACCGTGCCCGAGGTGGTGGCCAAGCTGATCAAACTCGGCTTTACCGTGGCGGTCCAGTCTGGTGCGGGTGCAGCTGCCAATATCAGCGACGCTGATTACCAAGCTGCCGGTGCCAGCATCGTGGCAGACGCAAGCCAACTGTGGTCGACCGCCGACATCGTGTTCAAGGTCCGCCCACCGACGGCGGATGAAGTGGCCCTGATGCGTGAAGGTGGCACCTTGATCAGCTTCATCTGGCCCGCTCAGAACCCTGAGTTGATGCAACTGCTCACCGCCAAGAAGACGACGGTGCTCGCCATCGACGCCTTGCCCCGCACGCTGAGCCGTGCCCAGAAGATGGACGCCCTGACGTCCCAGGCCGGTGTGGCAGGCTACCGCGCTGTCATCGAAGCGGCCAATGCCTTTGGCCGTTTCTTCAACGGCCAGATCACGGCTGCGGGCAAAGTGCCCCCCGCCAAGGTCTTCATCGCCGGGGCCGGTGTGGCCGGGCTGGCTGCCATCGGCACAGCAGCCGGTCTGGGCGCCATTGTGCGCGCCAATGACACCCGCGCCGAAGTGGCCGACCAGGTGGTCTCGCTCGGTGGCGAATTTGTCAAGGTCGATTACGAGGAAGAAGGCTCAGGCGGCGGCGGTTACGCCAAGGTCATGAGTGAGGGCTTCCAGCAAGCCCAGCGCGAGATGTACGCCAAGCAGGCCAAAGAGGTGGACATCATCATCACCACCGCGCTGATCCCCGGCAAACCCGCGCCCAAGCTGATCACCGCCGAGATGGTGCGCAGCATGAAGCCCGGCAGTGTCATTGTTGACATGGCGGCCGAACAAGGTGGCAACTGCGAGCTGACCGAACCTGGCCAGTCCGTGGTGAAACATGGTGTGACCATTGTTGGCTTCACCGATCTGGTCTCACGCTTGGCCATGCAGTCGTCCACGCTCTACGCCACCAACCTGTTCCGCTTGTCTGAAGAACTGTGCAAGACCAAGGATGGCGTGATCAACGTCAACATGGACGACGACGCCATCCGCGGCCTGACGGTCACCAAGGACGGTGCCATCACCTGGCCAGCGCCTGCGCCCAAGCAAGCAGCGGCCCCAGCAGCCAAGCCCGCCGCAGCGCCTGCGGCCAAAAAAGCCCATGGCCACGGCGAAGCCAGTGCCCCCATGGCAGGCAACAAGCTGGCCATCCTGTTTGGTGTGGCGGCAGCGCTGTTCTGGCTGATTGGTGCCAACGCACCCAAGGAGTTCATGTCGCACTTCACTGTGTTTGTGCTGGCGTGTTTTGTCGGTTACATGGTGGTCTGGAATGTGAAACCCGCCTTGCACACCCCGCTGATGAGTGTGACCAATGCGATTTCCAGCATCATCGCGATTGGTGCGCTGGTGCAGATTTCACCGATTGCAGGTGCGACAGATCGGCCCGACAGCCTGATCACCTGGGTGGCAGCGGCGGGCATTGTGCTCACCGCGATCAATATGTTCGGCGGCTTTGCCGTGACCCAGCGCATGCTGGCGATGTTCCGCAAATAAGAAGGGGCCAGAGATGTCTTCAAGTTTGGCCACGGTTGCTTACATTGGCGCAACCATTCTTTTTGTTCTGAGCCTGGGCGGCCTGTCCAACCAGACCACCGCGCTGCGCGGCAACCTTTACGGCATGGTCGGCATGACGCTGGCGGTGTTGGCCACGGTGTTTGGCCCCCAAGTCACCGCCGCCGGTTTGCCGTGGATCATTGGCGCCATGGTGCTGGGTGGCGGCATTGGTTTGTACGCCGCACGCACGGTGCAGATGACCCAGATGCCCGAGCTGGTGGCCTTGATGCACAGCATGGTCGGTCTGGCCGCGATGCTCGTGGGTTTTGCCACCTTCATCGACCCGACGGCCAGCGCCGGTTTTGAAGGTGCGGCCAAAACCATCCACGAACTGGAGATCTACATCGGCATCTTCATTGGCGCCGTCACCTTTGCCGGTTCGGTGATCGCCTTTGGCAAGCTGTCGGGTCGGGTCAGCGGTAACCCGGTGTTGCTGCCGGGACGGCACTGGCTCAATCTGGCCGGTCTGCTGGTGGTGATCTACTTTGGTGGCGTCTTCATGCAGGCCCACGACGTGCAGGCAGGCATGCTGCCGGTGATTGTGATGACCATTGTGGCGCTGCTGTTTGGCGTGCACATGGTGATGGCCATTGGTGGCGCCGACATGCCGGTGGTGGTGTCGATGCTCAACAGCTACTCCGGTTGGGCGGCAGCGGCCACCGGCTTCATGTTGTCCAACGACTTGCTGATTGTGGTGGGCGCCCTGGTGGGCTCCAGCGGTGCGATTCTGTCCTACATCATGTGCAACGCCATGAACCGCAGCTTCATCAGCGTGATTGCCGGTGGTTTTGGCACCACCAGCACACCCAAGCCCGCCGCTGGCGGCGCAGCGCAGCCAGCCGGTGAAGTCACCCCGGTGACGGCGCTGGAAACGGCCGAGCTGTTGCGCGAAGCCAAGTCCGTGATCATTGTGCCGGGCTACGGCATGGCGGTGGCGCAGGCCCAGCACACGGTGTTCGAGATCACCAAGTTCCTGCGTGAAAAAGGTGTCAACGTGCGTTTTGGCATCCACCCGGTGGCCGGACGTATGCCGGGCCACATGAATGTGCTGCTGGCCGAAGCCAAGGTGCCCTACGACATCGTGTTCGAGATGGATGAACTCAACGAGGACTTCCCCGACACCGATGTCACCATGGTGATTGGCGCCAACGACATCGTCAACCCGAGTGCCCAGGACGACCCGAGCAGCCCGATTGCCGGTATGCCGGTGCTCGAGGTCTGGAAGGCCAAGACCTCCATCGTCATGAAACGCAGCATGGCTTCTGGTTACGCGGGTGTTGACAACCCCTTGTTCTACAAGGACAACAACCGCATGTTGTTTGGCGACGCCAAGAAAATGCTCGACGAGGTGCTGACCGCACTCAAAGCCTGAGCGTCCACCCGCCAAGCCCTGCTGACAGGGCTGTATACGCTGCCCCAGCCCCCAAGTCCGTCCTGCGGATTTGGGGGCTTTTCCCTAATTAGGGAAAACACAGACGGTGGCAGCGGCCCCGCGAGTGAGAATCCTGCATCACTTCAGAATCCGGAGACTTCCCCATGACCGACCGCATCTGGCTGCAAAGCTACCCCCCGGGTGTTCCCGCAGACATTGACGAGGGCCGTTACAGCTCCCTGGTTGAGCTGATGGAAGAAAGCTTCAGCAAATACGCCAAACGCAGCGCCTACAGCTTCCTGGGCAAGGAGCTGAGCTACGCCGAGGTGGACGAGATCAGCCAGACCTTTGGCGCCTACCTGCAAAGCCTGGGGCTGGTGCGTGGTGACCGGGTCGCCGTCATGATGCCCAATGTGCTGCAGTATCCGGCGGTGGTGGTGGCCATCCTGCGTGCTGGCTTCACACTGGTGAATGTCAACCCGCTCTACACCCCGCGTGAACTGGAGCACCAGCTCAAGGATTCGGGTGCCAAGGTCATTGTCATTCTGGAAAACTTCGCCGCCACACTGGAAAAATGTGTGGCCAAAACCCCGATCAAACACGTGGTGTTGTGTGCCATGGGGGACCAGTTGGGCCTGCTCAAGGGCACCCTGGTGAACTACGTGGTGCGCAACGTCAAAAAGATGGTGCCTGCCTACAACCTGCCCGACGCGGTGCGCTTCAACGCCGCCATGGCCCAGGCCAGCGGCAGCAGCTTCAAGAAAGTCACGGTCAAGGCGGACGATGTGGCGGTGTTGCAGTACACCGGCGGCACCACGGGTGTGGCCAAAGGGGCTGTGCTGTTACATCGCAACCTGGTCGCCAATGTGTTGCAGGCCGATGCCTGCTTCCAGCCCGCGCTGAGCCGGATTGCAAGCGGGGAGCAAATCAATTCGGTGTGCGCACTACCGCTCTACCACATCTTCGCCTTCACCGTGGGCATGATGTTTTCACTGCGGCTGGGTGGCAAACTGATCCTGATCCCCAACCCGCGCGACTTCCCGGCGGTGCTGGCCGAGCTGGCCAAACACAAGGTGCATGTGCTGCCGGCGGTCAACACCTTGTTCAACGGGCTGGCCAACCACCCGGACTTCGGCAAGGTCGACTGGTCCCACCTGGTGGTGTCGGCCGGTGGCGGCACCGCAGTGCAAAGTGCGGTGGCCAAGCTCTGGTTTGAGAAGACCGGCTGCGCCATCTGTGAAGGTTATGGCTTGAGTGAAACCTCGCCGATTGCCACCTGCAACCCGGTCAATGTGACCGAGTATTCCGGTGCGATTGGGGTGCCGGTGCCCAGTACCTGGCTCAAGTTGCTTGATGATGATGGCAACGAGTCGGCCCCGGGTCAACCCGGCGAAATCGCCATCAAGGGCCCGCAGGTGATGGCCGGTTACTGGCAGCGCCCGGAAGAAACCGCACAAGTCATGACACCCGACGGCTACTTCAAGTCGGGTGACATCGGTGTCATGGACGCACGTGGCTACTTCAAGATTGTGGACCGCAAGAAGGACATGATTCTGGTGAGTGGTTTCAACGTCTACCCCAACGAGGTCGAGGACGTGGTGTCGCAGATGCCCGGCGTGCTGGAGTGTGCCTGTGTGGGTGTGCCCGACGACAAGTCGGGTGAGGCCGTCAAACTGGTCATTGTCAAGAAAGACGCCAACCTGACCGAGGTGGATGTGCGCGCCTACTGCAAGGAAAACATGACCGGCTACAAACACCCCAAGGTGGTGGAGTTCCGCACCGAGTTGCCCAAAACCCCGGTGGGTAAAATCCTGCGGCGCGAATTGCGCAACACCTGAAGGATCTCCGTTGACAACACTTGCCATCGTCAGTGCCCTGCTGGACGAACAAAAAGGACTGCTAGACCAACTGCAACACCCCACAAAGCGGGAGCGTGCCGGGCGAACCTTCTGGTGCGGCCAGTGGGCAGGCCACGAGGTGGTGCTGGTGTTGTCCAAGGTTGGCAAGGTGGCCGCAGCCAGCACAACAGCCACCTTGATTGAAGCCTTTGGTGTCGAGCGGGTGTTGTTCACCGGCGTCGCCGGTGGCATTGGGGACGGTGTCAAGGTGGGCGACGTGGTGGTGGCCGACGCCTTCATCCAGCATGACATGGACTCCGGCCCGCTGTTCCCCCGCTTTGAAATCCCGCTCTATGGCCGCGCCACCCTGGACTGTGATGCGGCCCTGTCTGCTCTGTTGCTTGAAGCAGTTCACGCTGGATTGGCGGGGGTTGGTGACCATTTTCACCGTGATAGCTTGCTGGCATATGCGGCGGTGCACAGCGGGCTGATTGCCAGTGGTGACCAGTTTGTGTGCGATCCCTTGACGGTGCACAAGATCCGCACCGACTTGCAGTCGGCGGGCCATCAAGCACTGGCGGTGGAGATGGAGGGTGCCGCCGTGGCCCAGGTGTGTTTTGACTATGGCATCCCGTTTGCGGCGATGCGCACCATCTCCGACCGGGCGGATGCCGACGCCCACATGGACTTCTCGGCCTTTGTGCAGCAGGTGGCCAGTCCTTATGCCTTGGCGGTGGTGTCGCAGTTCATGCAATCACTACCCAAAAGATAGCTATCAGCCCTTACGAAATAAGGGCTAGAGGCCAATTTCTTATTTAAGCCAGCCGCGTTTCCTGAAGTACCACATCGGGCCCAAGGCACTGGCCACCATGAGCGCCAGGGCGTACGGGTAACCCAAGGACCAGTCCAGCTCGGGCATGAACTTGAAGTTCATGCCATACAGGCTGGCAATCAGGGTCGGCGGCAGCAGCGCCACACTCGCCACCGAAAAGATCTTGATGATCTTGTTCTGGTTGATGTTGATGAAACCCACGGTGGCGTCCATCAAGAAGTTGATCTTGTCGAACAGAAACGCGGTGTGGGAGTCAAGCGAGTCCATGTCGCGCAAAATCTGCCGTGCCTCCTCAAACTGCTCGCCGTTGAGCATCTTGCTGCGCACCATGAAACTCACCGCACGGCGGGTGTCCATCACATTGCGACGGATGCGCCCGCTCATGTCTTCGTGGCGGGCAATCGCACCCAGCACCTCACCTGCCAGCGCATCGGTGAGGTCGCCTGAGAGCACTTTCTGGCTGACTTTTTCCAACTCGTCGTAAATTTCTTCGAGGGTGTCAGCAGAGTACTCGGCATCGGCGTCAAACAGCTTGAGCAACACCTCTTTGGCATCCTCAATCAGCCCCGGTGCGCGCCGGGCCCGCATACGCAGCAGCCGGAACACCGGCACGTCTTCGTCGTGGATCGAGAACAACACACCCTTGCTTTTGAGTTCCTCGTTGTCGGTGTTCAGGATAAAGGCCACCCGCACCGTGTGCGGCTCGGCATCGTCGGCTACCAAAAAGTCGCTGCGGATATGCAGCTCACCGTTGTCTTCCTTGTAGAAGCGGGCCGACTCCTCGATGTCCTCGTCCATCGCATCTTCGGGAATCGACAGGCCGTAATACTGTTTGATCCAGCGCTTTTCTTCGGGTGTCGGGGATTCGAGGTCAACCCAGATGGGTTGGAAACGCGACAACTCTTCCAGGGATTCGATTTCTTCCTGGAACAGGCGGCCATTGGCAAGGGTGAAGATATTGAGCATGCGCTCACTCCCAAAATAAACAAAGCATCAGCGAGGGGGGATTGGGTTGGCTTCCAACCCCTGATGCATGTTTTGGGGTCGAAAGCTACCGACTAGGGTAGGTTTCCAAGAGGGGCTTCCGGTTGTTAAGAACCTTAGGATTATGGCATCGGGAAGTGCACCAGAACAAGGCGAACGCCGCAAACCCTGACACCGTTGCAGTGCAGCATGGAAATAGTTGCAATAAGCCAATCTGCGGGGCATAGTGTCATCAAGGATTCAAATTTGTTCCCCCTGTCGTTGGCCAACTTGACCGCGACTCTCTCAACCAAGCTGTAGGAGACTCCTTATGAATTTGACAATCAGTGGACACCACCTGGAAGTGACTCCCGCGTTACGGTCTTACGTCACCAACAAGCTCGACCGGATCAAACGCCATTTCGACCAGGTGGTGGATGTCAAAGTTCTGCTGACCCTTGAAAACCTCAAAGAAAAGGAGCGTCGACAAAAAGCTGAGTGCAATATTCATATCAAAGGCATCGAACTGTTTGCGGAAAGCGCCCACTCCGACCTGTATGCGGCGGTGGATGAGCTGGTGGACAAACTGGACCGTCAGGTGGTGCGCCACAAAGACCGCTTGCAATCCCACCATCACGATGCCGCCAAGCGCCTGATGTAATTTAAACTCTGGCAAGCCGCCCGCTGGTGCGTGCGGCTTTTTTTGCGTCCAATTTTTCCGGGCGCATAATTTGGGCCAATCATGAACCGACTCGCGTCTATCCTCACGACTGAACATGTGCTTGTTCAGGTGGACATATCCAGCAAGAAAAGAGCTTTTGAAGAAGCAGGCCTGCTGTTCGAGAACCTCCATGGCCTGAGCCGCGCTCTGGTCACGGACAGCCTGTTTTCGCGCGAACGCCTGGGTTCCACCGGTCTGGGCCACGGTGTGGCCATTCCGCATGGCCGTATCAAGGGCCTGAAATCACCGATGGCTGCGGTGTTTCAGTTGGCACGTCCGATTGCTTTTGAAGCGCCGGACGAATTGCCTGTGGGGCTGATGATTTTTTTGCTGGTGCCCGAAGCAGCCACGCAGAAACACCTGGAAATCCTGTCTGAAATCGCTGAGATGCTCAGTGATACAGAGCTGCGCGAAAAGCTGATGACCAGCCCGACGGTGACCGACCTGCATGGGCTGATCACAGGTTGGCAGTCGGTCCAGTCCAACTAAGCCAGCACCTTGAAACCCACTGTCATCAGTGCGGATGTCCTCTTTGAGGCGTTTCGCGCAAACCTGCGCTGGGAATGGGTGGCCGGGCTGGGCGCGTCCGAGCGCCGTTTTGATGAACTGGCGGTCCGTGCGGCGCGCTCCGGTGCCGATCTGGTGGGTTACCTCAACTACATCCACCCCTATCGGGTACAAATTCTGGGTGAACGCGAAGTCGCCTACCTGTCGGATGCCACACCCGAAGACGGTTTGCGGCGCATTGCCCGCATCGTCACGCTGGAGCCGCCGGTCCTGATCCTGGCCGATGGTCAAGCCGCACCGGAAGCGCTGATGTCGATGTGTGAGCGCGCCCAGATCCCGATGTTTGCCACCCAGGGCTCCTCGGCCTTTGTGATTGATGTGCTGCGGGCCTACCTGTCCAAACACTTTGCCGACCGCTGCACCATGCACGGCGTGTTCATGGACATTCTGGGCCTGGGAGTCATGATCACCGGCGAGTCTGGCCTGGGCAAGAGTGAGTTGGGGCTGGAGCTGATTTCACGCGGCAACGGTCTGGTGGCTGACGATGCGGTGGATCTGTACCGCATCAACCAGGACACGATTGAGGGGCGCTGCCCTGAACTGCTGCTCAATTTGTTGGAAGTGCGCGGCATCGGGCTGCTCGACATCCGCTGCATTTTTGGTGAGACCGCGGTGCGGCGCAAAAAGCGGCTACAACTGATTGTGCATCTGGTACGCCGCGAAACCATGGAGCGCGATTACGAGCGCATTCCCTACGAACCCCTGACCCAGGACGTGCTGGACGTGCCGGTGCGCAAGGTGGTGATTCAGGTGGTGGCTGGACGCAACATCGCGGTGCTGGTGGAGGCAGCGGTGCGCAACACCATCTTGCAGATCCGCGGTGTGGACACCTACAAGGAGTTTGTGGAGCGCCACCGCAAAGCGATGGAAGAATCGCCTTAATTAACGCGTTTTGCTGCGGTGCTCGCAGGCGCTGCCTCGGGTGCAGTGTGCGTACAGGCTCAGGGCGTGGTCGGCAATCGCAAAGCCTTTTTCCTTGGCGACAGCGTTTTGGCGCTGCTCGATCTGGGGGTCAAAAAACTCTTCGACACGGCCACAGTCCAGGCACACCAGATGGTCGTGGTGCTGGCCCTCGTTGAGTTCATACACCGCCTTGCCACTCTCAAAATGGCTGCGTGTCAGGATCTCGGCCTGCTCAAACTGCGACAACACCCGGTACACCGTGGCCAGGCCCACATCGGATTGTTCTTCCAGTAGCACCCTGAACACGTCTTCCGCCGTCATGTGGCGTCGGGTGCCCTTTTGGAAAATTTCGAGGATCTTCAGCCGAGGCAAAGTGGCCTTCAGGCCGGTGCTTTTAAGTTCGTCAATCTTGCTCATACAGAGGTTCCGGTTTCGCGCGCAGGTGCGTCTGGGCTGGGGGTCATGGTTGAAAACGCTGCCAGTACAATGCAAGCATCATATCGTTGCGGCCTGTCCTATGTTTGATTCCATTGTTCGTTGTGTCTGCTGGAGTGCACTTGGGGCCGCTGGCGTGATGCTTTCCGGGTGTGGCACGCTTGACAGCACCAGCAACCGGGTGGCCAGTCTCGTCAGACCCTACAAGATCGATATTGTCCAGGGTAATTTTGTGTCGAGTGAGCAATTGGCAGCCCTCAAAGAGGGAATGCCACGTGGCCAGGTCAAAAATATCCTTGGCACACCGTTGCTCACCGACATTTTCCACGCAGACCGTTGGGACTATGTCTTCACCTTCAAGCGCCAGGGGGTGGAACCCCAGGCCCGCAAGGTGACGGTGTTCTTCAAAGACGATCTGCTGGTACGTATCGTGGCCGACCCTTTGCCCACGGAAGCCGAGTTTGTGGCATCGATGGACTCAGATCGCAAGGCTGCGCCAGTACCCGTGCTGGAGATGTCACCGGAAAGCCTGAAAGCAGCCACCCCGGTCAAAACGACCCCTGCGGCAGAACCCACCAAGCCGGTCGCAGCACCGCCTGCAAGCTACCCGCCACTTGAAGACAGCGTGCGTTAACGAGGCCCCATGAGCGACTTACATCTCCACCGTATTTGTGTGGCCGGTGCCAGCGGCCGCATGGGCCGCATGCTGGTTGAGGCCATCACCCAGGCTGAGGACTGCCAACTCAGCGGTGCCCTGGATGTATCGGTTTGCCCGGCAGTCGGCCTGGACCCGGCCGCATTTTTGGGCAAAAGCAGCGGCATCAGCATCACCGCCGATTTGCCCACAGGCTTGAGCAACAGCGATGTGCTGATTGATTTCACGCGGCCAGAAGGCACGCTAGCCCATTTGGCGGTGTGCCGTGAACTGGGTGTGAATCTGGTCATTGGGACCACCGGTTTTACCGATGCCCAGAAGGCCGAGATCAGCGCCGCCGCCAAAGACATCGCCATTGTGTTTGCACCCAATATGAGTGTGGGTGTGAATGTGACCCTCAAACTGCTGGAGATGGCGGCCAAGGCCCTGTCCACCGGCTACGACATCGAGATCATCGAAGCGCACCACCGCCACAAGGTCGATGCGCCTTCCGGCACCGCACTCAAAATGGGTGAAGTCATTGCCGGCGCCCTTGGGCGTGACCTCAAAGACTGTGCTGTGTATGCACGTGAAGGTGTCACCGGTGAGCGCGACCCGTCCAGCATCGGTTTCGCCACCATCCGTGGTGGCGACATTGTGGGTGACCACACCGTGCTGTTTGCCGGTACTGGCGAGCGCATCGAGATCAGCCATAAATCTTCCAGCCGCGTCAGTTATGCACAGGGCAGCCTGCGCGCCGTGCGTTTTCTGGCCGGTCGTACCTCCGGCCTGTTTGACATGGCTGACGTGCTCAATCTGAAATGAACCTGGCACAGTTTTTCTGGCAGGGAGACGCCTTGGCACGAGGTGTGGCCCTGTTGCTGCTAGCCATGTCGGTCAGCAGCTGGGTGGTGATTCTGTGGAAAACCTGGTTGCTGCACCGCGCCAGCCGTGACGTGGATCGTTGTATCGCTGCCTTCTGGCAAGCGGGCAATATCGATGATGCACGCCAGACCATCAAGGCTTTTGACCGCGAAGCCCTTGTCGCGCCTATGGTGGACGCTATAAAAATCGAGACAACCCCAACCCTGGCCGGAGCCGGCGGTCTGCAAACCCAATTGACCCGTGTGTTGCGCAACGCCCTGCACCAGGCGCTGACCAAGTTGCAACACGGCCAGGTTCTGCTGGCCACCGTGGGTGCTACCGCCCCTTTTGTGGGGCTGCTGGGCACGGTGTGGGGCATCTATCACGCGCTGATTGGTATTGCGACAGCTGGGCAGGTCACCATCGACAAAATTTCCGGCCCGGTGGGTGAGTCGCTGATCATGACTGCAGCGGGTCTGGCGGTCGCCATTCCGGCGGTGCTGGCCTACAACGTGCTGGGGCGTTCGGTCGCGCGTATCGAGGCCGAACTCGAAGGTTTTGCCCGAGACCTGCGTGAACTGGTGGGCTACACCAGCACGCCCCTTTGAGCACGGGCTGATAACCATGTCCTTTGGTCGTCTGGATCGCAGCTCGGGTGCACAACCCATGAGCGACATCAACATGACGCCGCTGATCGATGTGATGCTGGTGCTGGTGGTGATCTTTATCATCACCGCGCCCTTGCTGGCCAGCTCCATCAAACTGGATCTGCCCAAAACCGACGCCGCCAAACCCAGCGAGGTGCCACAGGCTGTGCGTGTGGTGGTGGACGCTGCGGGCCAAGCGTTTGTGAATGATCGCCCGGTGTCGCAGGACGAACTGGCCCAGCAGTTTGCAACAGCGCAGCATGCCAACCCCGACACCGAGGTGCAGTTGCGTGCCGACAAGACGGTGCCTTACGGCCGTATTGTGGAGATCATGGGTGCAGCGCAAAAGGTCGGGCTGAACCGAATTGGTTTTGTCGCGGATGCCACGCCGACCAGCACCACATCACCTGCGGTGGCGCCCGCCGGGGGCGCACCAGGCAAACCCTAAAATCGGAGTCGTTTCGCCACATGCGCTGCGCACGTGTGGCAACCTCCGACACCTCTGTTTCAGTCACTTCCCGCCCAAGCGGCGTATCCCGCCGCCAAGATAGATCGCCATGCAAGACAAATACAACCACCTTGAGGTAGAACCCGCCGCCCAGGCCCATTGGCAGTCCAGCGACGCCTACCGCGTTTCAGAAAACGCGCTGGACGTCAACGGCCAGCCCAAGAAAAAGTTCTATGCCTGCTCGATGCTGCCCTACCCGAGTGGCAAATTGCACATGGGCCATGTGCGCAACTACACCATCAACGACATGCTCACGCGCCAGTTGCGCATGCAGGGCTATAACGTGCTGATGCCCATGGGCTGGGACGCTTTTGGCTTGCCTGCTGAAAACGCGGCGCTCAAAAACGGCGTGCCACCAGCCAAGTGGACGTTTGAGAACATCGCCTACATGAAGCAGCAGATGCAGGCCATGGGCTTGGCCATCGACTGGAGCCGCGAGGTGGCCACCTGCACACCTGAGTACTACAAGTGGAACCAGTGGCTGTTTCTGAAGATGCTCGAAAAAGGCATTGCCTACCGCAAGACCCAGATCGTTAACTGGGATCCGGTCGACATGACGGTGCTGGCCAACGAGCAGGTGATCGACGGCAAGGGCTGGCGCACCGGGGCTACTGTAGAGAAACGCGAGATTCCGGGGTATTACCTGGCGATCACCGACTACGCCGACGAGTTGCTGGCCAATGTCACCGGCGACAAGATGCCGGGCTGGCCTGAGCGCGTCAAGCTGATGCAGGAGAACTGGATTGGCAAGAGCGAAGGTGTGCGTTTTGCCTTCCTACACGACATCCAGGGTGCCGACGGCAAACTCATTGGTGGCGGGCGCATGTATGTGTTCACCACCCGCGCCGACACCATCATGGGCGTGACCTTTTGCGCGGTGGCCGCTGAACACCCGCTGGCTGTGCACGCCGCCGCCAGCAATCCAGCGCTGGCGGCCTTCATCGAAGAATGCAAAAAGGGTGGCACGACCGAGGCTGAACTGGCTTTGAAAGAAAAGGTCGGCATGCCCACCGGCTTGTTTGTCACCCACCCGCTGACCGGCAAGCAGGTCGAGGTGTGGGTTGGCAACTATGTGCTGATGAGTTATGGCGACGGCGCGGTGATGGGTGTGCCAGCGCATGACGAGCGCGATTTCGCGTTTGCACTGAAATACGCGTTGCCGATCCAGCAAGTGGTGAGCGTGGGGCAGCAGGTGTTCGACAACCAGGTCTGGCACGACTGGTACGCCGACAAAGGCGCAGGCATTGCCATCCACTCGGGCAAGTACGACGGGCTGGCCTTCAAGGACTGCGTCGCAGCCGTCGCAGCCGATCTGGCCGCGTTGAGTCTGGGTGAGAAAAAAGTCACCTGGCGCCTGCGTGACTGGGGCGTGAGCCGCCAGCGTTATTGGGGCACACCGATCCCGATCATCCACTGCGAGGACCACGGTGCGGTGCCGGTGCCCGAAAAGGATTTGCCGGTGGTGCTGCCCGACGATCTGGTGCCCGACGGCTCGGGCAACCCACTCAACAAATGTGAAGCTTTCCACGCTGGTGTCACCTGCCCGATCTGCGGCAAAGCGGCGCGGCGCGAAACCGACACCATGGACACCTTTGTCGACAGCTCCTGGTACTTCATGCGCTACTGCGATCCAACCAATGCGGACAAGATGG
Source organism: Rhodoferax fermentans (assembly GCF_002017865.1). Taxonomy (NCBI): domain Bacteria; kingdom Pseudomonadati; phylum Pseudomonadota; class Betaproteobacteria; order Burkholderiales; family Comamonadaceae; genus Rhodoferax; species Rhodoferax fermentans. Next base: position 1,861,451 of record NZ_MTJN01000002.1, read on the forward strand.
TGGCCGACGGTGCGGACTACTGGATGCCGATGGACCAGTACATCGGTGGCATCGAACACGCCATCCTGCATTTGCTGTACGCCCGCTTCTGGACCAAGGTGATGCGTGACCTGGGTCTGGTGAAAGTCGATGAGCCTTTCACCAAGCTGCTGACCCAAGGCATGGTGCTCAACCACATCTACAGCCGCCGCAACGACAAAGGTGGCAAAGATTACTTCTGGCCGAGCGACGTGGAGCATGTGTTTGACGACGCAGGCAAGGTCATTGGTGCACGCCTGATCAACGTCGTCGACGATCTGCCAGTGGGCACACCCATCGACTACGAAGGTGTGGGCACCATGTCCAAGTCCAAGAACAACGGTGTCGACCCGCAGGACCTGATCGAAAAATACGGCGCCGATACCGCCCGCTTGTACACCATGTTCACCGCGCCGCCCGAGGCCACACTGGAGTGGAACGACGCCGCGGTGGAGGGCAGCTACCGCTTCCTGCGCCGCGTCTGGAACTTTGGCGTCAAGTTGACCACTATGGATTTGGAAGCTGCTCGCTCAATATCCACAAGGGCTACAGGCCTGAATGATGTGGAATTCGGGAAAGAGGCCAAGGCTCTGCGGCTGGAGATCCACACCGTGCTCAAACAGGTGGACTACGACTACCAGCGCATGCAGTACAACACCGTGGTGTCGGGCGCCATGAAGATGATCAACGCGCTGGAAGACTTCAGGGCGGTGGAAACCGCGGGTGCCCAGGTGGCGCTGATCGAAGGTTTTGGCATCCTGCTACGCTGCCTGTACCCGGCCACGCCCCACATCACCCACGCCTTGTGGTCACAGCTGGGTTATGCCGGTGCCCTGGGTGATCTGCTCGATGCGCCCTGGCCGAAGGTCGATCCCAACGCCCTGACCAAGGACGAGATCGAACTGATGCTGCAGGTCAACGGCAAGCTGCGTGGCTCCTTGGTGGTCAGCAGCAGCGCCGACAAGGCGACGATTGAGCAAGCGGCCATCGCCCATGAGATGTTCCAAAAACTGGCCAATGGTGCGGCACCCAAAAAAGTGATTGTGGTGCCGGGCCGGCTGGTCAATCTGGTGGTGTAAGGAGTTCCCATGAAACCTGCTGAGTTCACATCAACACCTTCCTCTCCAACACAGGCTGCAGGCCTGTCGCGACGCAGTGTGGGCGCAGCCTTGCTGGCAGCCGGTCTGCTGGCCGGTTGTGGCTTCAGCCTGCGTGGTCAGCAGAACTTTGTCTTCACCAGCATCGCCATCCAGCCCAACCCGGGCAGCGCGCTGGTGCAGGAGCTGCGCCGCTCTTTCAAGAATGCGGTGCGGGTGCTGGAGGCAGATGCGCCGCTGACACAGGCCCAGGTGGTGCTCAAGGTGCTGGGTGAACAGCGCGAAAAAGTGGTGGTGGGTCTGAGCTCATCCGGCCAGGTGCGGGAGTTGCAACTGCGGCTGGTTGTGAAGTTCAGGCTGGACACCCCACAAGGTGACGAGCTGATCACCGACACAGAGATTTCGCAGCAGCGTGACGTCAGTTACAACGAGTCCGCCGCGCTGGCCAAGGAAACCGAAATCGCCTTGTTGTACCGCGACATGCAAAGTGACGTCGCGCAGCAAATCCAGCGCCGGCTGGCGGCCATCAAAAAGCTTCCGTAACGGCGGCGGCATCCACGCTGCGCCCGGGCACAGCGGCGGTCGGCCGGATCAGCTGGTACAGGTCCTTGGGGTCGCTCAACTGCGCCATCAGGGCAATGGGGGCACCCAGTTGCAGCGCCTGTGCCTGGGTATACAGGTAACGCAGCGCAGAAAAGTCTTCCATCGCAAAACCGACCGAGTCAAACAGGGTGATTTGGGTGGTGTTGTCACGCCCCACGGTCTGTCCAGACAACACGCGCCACAGCTCGATCACAGCAAAGTCAGAAGGCAGGTGCTGCAGGTCACCCTCGATGCGGGTTTGCGGCTCAAATTCCACAAACACCTTGGCTGCCCGCAACACATCGGCGTGGATTTCGGTCTTGCCCGGGCAATCGCCACCGACGCCGTTGATGTGCATACCGGCTTCCAGCATGTCGGTCGTGATGATGGCCGCGTTGGTTTTGTCGGCGGTGATGGTGGTCACGATGTCCGCACCGCGCACCGCTTCCCTGACACTCGCGCAGCGCGTCAGGCGCAGACCAGCAGCATCCGGGTTGGCCCGCAGGTTGGCCATCAGCTTGGCCGTGGCCTGGGGGTCAATGTCGTACAGGCGGATGTCGGTGATGTCGAGCAGGTGGTGGAAGGCCAGTGCCTGGAACTCACTTTGGGCGCCGTTGCCAATCAGCGCCATCACCCGGCTATCGGGGCGGGCCAGCGCACGGGCCGCCACCACCGAGGTGGCGGCGGTGCGTAGCGCGGTGGTCAAGGTCATCTCGCTGAGCAGCAACGGCTCGCCCGTGGCCACATCGGCCAACACACCAAACGCCATCACCGTGGGCAGGCCTTTGGCCGTGTTCTTGGGGTGGCCGTTGACGTACTTGAACGCGTAGCGGCTGGCATCGGCAATCGGCATCAGTTCGATCACACCATCAAGTGAGTGGCTCGCCACACGCGGCGCCTTGTCAAAACTGTTCCAGCGCAAAAAATCCTGGTGGATACACGCAGCCAAACCTTGCAGCGTGGTGGCAAAACCTTGGCGGCTGATGAGTGCGGCCACGTCCTGCGGGCTGAGGAACAGCGGGTTGCTGTGGTGGTTCAAGGGGGTGATGGGGCTGGTCATGACGGGTCTCTTGGGATGGGCCAAATTCTGGAAACAGATAAGAACGAGTTTGCCCGTGCATGCAAACAATAACAATCGTCAACTTTGTATAGAAATCGTCACATAATTGCCGTTTTGACAGACTTTGTTGCCACTATGGATGAAATTGACCAACAACTGCTGTCGCTGCTGCGACAGGACGCACGGCTCTCTGTGGCGGCGCTGGCGCTCAAGTTGAAGGTGTCGCGCGGCACCGTGACCAACCGCATCCGCAAGCTCGAAGACGACGGTGTGATCGTGGGTTACACCGTGCGGTTGCGCCCGGACGTGCAACACGACCAGATCACGGCCTGGATGAGCATCGCCGTGGATGGCAACCAGACCCGTGCGGTGATTGCCGCCTTGCTGGGTGAGCCCGGTGTGGCCACCTTGCATGACACCAATGGCCGCTGGGATTTGCTGGCCGAGTTGCGTGCCGAGAGTCTGCAGGAATTGGCCAAGGTGCTGGAACGCATCCGCCTGCTCAAAGGCATCAGCAACACCGAAACCAGCATCCATCTGGAAACCTACCGCCTGTCTTGATCCAGATTCGGCAGTTGCGCGCTTCTTTGACGCAGGTGGGTCGATGGCAAAGGCAATGTCACTATGATGGATGGGCGAAGTCAGCCGCTCAAGTGCTGCGTTGTGACCCAGAGTGGATGACCCCTTTGATTGGCATCGACAACAGGAATAAGAGACATGGTAAATCTGCACAACTTGAAAATTTCGACGCGTCTGTCCGTGGCCTTTGGGCTGCTGATTGCCCTTTTGGTGGTCATTGTCAGCATCGCGTTGTTGCAGATGAAGACCATGCACGCGGTGACGCTGGACATTGCCGAGCAGCAATTGCCGGATGTGGAACTGGTCAATCGCATCAAGATCAACTTCTCCAACCTGCGCATTGACGAGACCCAGCACGTCATGAACCAGGAGGAAAACGGCATGGCCAAGACCGAGCAGGCCATGAAGGAGCGCATGGGCGCCATCAAAACCGACATAGCGTCCTACAAACAACGCCTGACAGGGGCCGAGCAACAGCAGCAGATCCAGGCGCTGGAGGCGGAGTGGCAGAACTACACCACCATCCATCTGCAGATTGTGGACCTGTCCACCAAGCGCGAAAAGTTCACCGCCAGAAGGCTGCTGGAGGGTGACTCCAACGCCTCTTTTGCACGCCTCAACACCTCTTTGAACCAGCTGGGCAGCCTGACACATGACGCAGCCACCGCTGCCACGCAGGCCAGTGGCGCGACCTACGCCAACGCCCGCTACGCCATGCTGGGTGCGCTGCTGGTCTGTGTGTTGCTGGCCGTGGGCGCGGCGGTCTGGCTGATTCGCTCAGTCACTCTGCCGCTGCATGACGCCATTGAGGTCGCCAGCAGGATTGCCGCCGGTGATTTGTCACACGACATTGCGATTGACTCCAGCAACGAAACCGGGCGCCTGCTGCAAGCCTTGCAACGCATGCAAACCAGCTTGCTGGCCATTGTGGAGCAGGTCCGGGAAGGCTCTGGCAACGTGGCCAACGCCAGTGCAGAAATCGCCCAAGGCAACCAGGACTTGAGCGACCGGACCGAGCACCAGGCCAACGCCTTGCAGGTCACCGCATCGTCCATGCACACCTTGGAGTCCACCGTGCGCCAAAACGCCGACAACGCCAGGCAGGCCAATGAACTGGCCCTGACGGCATCGTCTGTCGCCATCAAAGGGGGGGGCGTTGTTGGTGAGGTGGTTGAAACCATGAAAGGCATCAACCAGTCCTCGCGCCAGATCGCCGACATCATCCAGGTGATTGACGGCATTGCGTTTCAAACCAATATTCTGGCGCTCAACGCGGCGGTCGAGGCAGCACGTGCCGGGGAACAAGGCCGTGGTTTTGCGGTGGTGGCGTCCGAGGTGCGCTCCCTGGCGGGCCGCTCCGCCGAGGCCGCCAAGGAGATCAAACAGCTGATTGGTGCCAGTGTGCAGCGGGTCGAGCAGGGCACCGAGCTGGTGGACCGCGCCGGTGCCACCATGTCAGAAATTGTGGCGGCGATTCAGCATGTGTCCGACATTGTGCGCGACATCAGCGCGGCCAGCTCAGCACAAAGCCAAGGGGTGTCACAGGTGGGTGAAGCGATTGGCCAGATGGACCAGACCACCCATCAAAATGCCGCCCTGGTTGAACAAATGGCCGCATCGGCCAACAGCTTGAGAAGCCAGGCCAATGCCCTGGTGGAGGTGGTGGCCGTGTTCAAGCTCGATACCACCACGCGCCAGCCGCGCGCTGGGCAACTGGCGCTGCTGGAAGGCTAAACTGCTTGCATGCAACTCAGCCCGCCCCAGTTATCTGCCCACCTGAACAAGGGGCTAAAAAGCCTCTACACCCTGCATGGTGACGAGCCGCTGCTGATCACCGAGGCGCTGGACGCGATCCGCGCAGCTGCCCGCACCCAGGGTTTTACCGAGCGCACGTCTCACACCGTCAGCGGCGCCAACTTTGACTGGAGTGAGGTGCTGGCCGCCTGCGGGTCGCTGAGCCTGTTTGCTGACAAACAGATCATCGAAATTCGTATACCCAGCGGTAAACCCGGCAAAGACGGCAGTGTGGCGCTGCAGCAACTGGTGGAGCAATCACGTGGCAATGACAGCACCCTGACCCTGGTGGTTCTGCCCCGGCTCGACAAGCTGACCAAAAGCAGCGCCTGGTTTGTGGCGCTGGAGAGTGGCATCACGCTCGAAGTTAACCCGGTCGAGCGTGCTGCCTTGCCGCAGTGGATCGCCCAGCGTCTGGCCGCTCAGGGTCAACGTGTGGTCGCGGGTGAAGAAGGCCAACGCACGCTGCAGTTTTTTGCGGACCGGGTCGAAGGCAACCTGCTGGCCGCGCACCAGGAGATCCAGAAGCTGGCGCTGCTGCACCCGGCGGGCGAGCTGCGTTTTGAACAGATCGAGTCGGCGGTGCTCAATGTCGCACGTTATGACGTGTTCAAGCTGTCCGAGGCGGTGTTGGCCGGTCAGGCAGCGCGGGTGCAACGGATGCTGGATGGTCTTCAGGCCGAGGGTGAGGCCGAGGTGCTGGTGCACTACACCCTGGGCGAGGACATCCGCGCGCTCAAGCGGGTCAAGGATGCCATCAACCGGGGCAGCCCGCTGCCGATGGCGCTGCGTGAACAACGGGTCTGGGGCAACAAGGAGCGTTTGTTCGAGCGCGTGTTGCCACGCCTGAGTGATGCCGATCTGGCGCAGCTGCTGCACAGCGCACACCTGGTGGATGGCATTGTCAAGGGTTTGAAACAAGCCGACTGGCCCAGCGCGCCCTGGCAGGCGTTGGCGCGGCTGGCCATGATGCTGTGTGGGCTGTGCGCCGTGGTACCCGGCAAAGCCGCTGCCGGGCAGCGGAGAATCTAAGGACAAATTGCCTTCAAGCCCTTACCCCGATTGGGGAAGAAGCTATGAATATAAAAGCAGTTGGCAAACGCGATGTCAGCGCTGCAACACCTTGCGGATGGCCTGCGCCAGCTCTTCAGCAACAAATTTGGCCACATACCCGTCGGCACCGACTTTGCGCACATGGTCTTCGTTGGTGGCGCCCGTGAGTGAGGAGTGGATCACCACCGGGAGTTTGCTGAAGCGCGGGTCCTGCTTGATGTTGCGGGTTAGGGTAAAACCATCCATCTCGGGCATTTCCAGGTCGGTCAGCACCATCGCCACCTTGTCACGGATGGTTTGACCCTGCGCCTCGGCCTCTGAGGCCATGGCCTTGAGCCGGTCCCAGGCTTCCTGACCGGACTTGGTCATGATGTAGGACACATCCATGGCCTTCAAACCCTGCTCGATCATCATGCGAGCCACCGCCGAGTCGTCGGCGGCCAGCACCACGGTACCAGGGGGCAAATGCAACTTGCCGGTGATTTCGACATCTTCGGAATGTTGTTCAGGGAACACATCGCGCAAAATCTGCTCCACGTCCAGCACCTGGGCCAGCCGGGTGTTCTCGGCGGCGCCATCCAGACGCGCAATGCTGGTCACCAGACCACCACCACGGCCTTCCGCCGACAGCACCTGCTTCCACTCCAGGCGCACAATTTCGTTGACCTCTTCCACCGCAAACGCTTGCGTGGTGCGGGCAAACTCGGTCACCAGCAGGATGCCAAGGCCCTTGGTCGGGTTGGTGCCCACGAGGTAAGGGAGGTTGATCACAGTGATCATCTGCCCACGGATGTTGGCCACCCCCATCACCGACGGTGGCGAGTTCACCATGGCGGTGATCTCGGGCATCACCAGAATCTCGCGCACCTTGAACACGTTGATGCCAAACAGTTCACGCCGGTCCGTGCCGGGTGCCTCCCCCAAACGAAACAGCAGCAGCTCAAACATGCTGTTGCTCGCCAGATTGGTGCGTTCGTCAATGTCTCGCATGGTTGATTTGTTCATGGTGTGTCTTCTGTGAAGTGGATCCGGCACTGAGCGTGGATGTTAACGTCATTGACACTATTTTGGCCAGAGCACCCAAAGTCGCACAGGTTGCTTGAGTCGCCCCGCCAACTCACCCGCTTCCTCACCCCAGCCCGCAAAATAGTCTGCACGCGTTGGACCCACAATGGCACCACCAGTATCTTGCGCCAGCACCAGCCGCTGCAAGGACAGATTCGGCCCCTCAGAGGCCAGCCAGACCGGGGTGCCATAGGGAATGCTGAGCGGGTCCACCGCGATCGAGCGCCCTGGGGTCAGGGGAACACCCTGCGCACCACGTGGGCCAAAAGCCGCATCAAAGTCATTCAAAGTCTCTTCCTTGAAAAACACCAGACGCGGGTTTTGCCACAACAACTCGGCCTGGCGTTGCGGGTTCTGGGTCAGCCAAGCGCGAATGCCTGGCCAGGAGGCATCGCGCACCTCGCCCTGGTCCAGCAGCCAGCGGCCGATGCTCTGATACGGCTGCCCGTTGTGCGCCGCAAAAGCCAGACGCACCAGGCGCTGACGGCCATCGGGCTCGGTCACACGCAGGCGCCCCGAGCCCTGGATCTGCAACAACATCGCCTCAACCGGATCAGCCAAGTACAACAACTCGCGCCCGCGCAAAGCCGCCTGTGGCTGCGCCAAGGTGTCGGCGTCCTTGCGGCTGAACCAGGGTTTGCCCGGAACCAAGCCGACCGGGGGCTGGTACAGCGGGGTGGTGAAACCCTCACCTGGCAAGCGACGTGCGGCAAACTCGGGCTCGAAATAGGCTGTCAGCAAACCCGGTGTTGCGCCCCCCTGCAGCGGCTCCACCCGGTAGGGCTGCAAACGCGACAGCAACCAGCTGCGCTGGGCCTCAGCGTCGCCAATGCTCAAACGCCGCACCTCGGGGCACAACGGCGCAAACACCGGCCCCGGACGCTCACAACTTTTGAGCCAGGCGTTCCAGGCTTCATGCAGCGCGTCTTGTTCCAAACCAGGCAGCTCAGACCAGGCCACAGGCACCCAGCGGCTGTTGCGCTGCATCAACACGGGGCCGGACGGCGCTGCTTCCGGCGCTGCGCTGCGGGCGGCGGGCGCGACGGATGGACTGGTCGGCGACACGCCGTCGGTGCGGTAGCCGGGGCTGGACAGGGGCACGCCGCCGCAGGCCACCAACAAAGCCAGCACGCCAACACTTGTGACGGCCCGCAAGAGAGACGAGGCAGTCGTCATAAAACGCGATGCGCCAGGGCGGGCAAACGGCTGCGGCATGCGGTCAAAAGTTCAAAGTCGAGCTCCGTCAGCACCACCCCAGCTTGCTGCGCGCGTTGCGCCAGCACCTGGCCCCACGGATCGATCAGCATCGCCTGGCCCCAGGTCTGGCGCCCGTTGTGATGCTGGCCACCTTGCGCGGCAGCCGCCACAAATGCCAGGTTTTCGATGGCACGGGCGCGCAGCAGCACCTCCCAATGCGCCTGACCGGTGGTGTAGGTGAAGGCGCTGGGCGCCAGCAGCAGGTGCACCCCGGCGTCGGCATAGGCCCGGTACAGCTCCGGGAACCGCATGTCGTAACACACACTCATCCCAATGCGCCAGACATGCCCATCGCGCGAATCCAGATCAAACGTCACCGGCTCGCTGCCAGCCTCCAGCACCGCCGACTCGTCATACCGTTCGGTGCCATTGTCAAAACGGAAAAGATGGATTTTGTGATAGCGCGCCATGCAGGCACCATCAGGGGAAAAGGCCAAACTGGCGTTAAAAACCCGCTCAGGGGCGGTGGCAACATCAGCACCATCGGCTCGCAGCGGGATCGTCCCGCCCACCAGCCACAAACCTTCGGCCCGGGCGGTTTCTGCCAGAAACTGCTGCAGCGGCCCCTGGCCAAAAGGCTCGGCGATGCCCAGCTTGTCGGCGTCATGTTGGCCCATCAGGCAAAAGTACTCCGGCAACACCGCCAGTTCGGCGCCACCCAGGGCAGCCTGGTGCAGCAAGTCCGCGGCTTGCGCCAGATTGCTTGAGAGACTGGTGGACGACACCATCTGGATCACGGCAACTTTCATGGGGTTTTCTCCTTGGGCAGCGCGCTGGCGCTGCTGATTTTGGTGACTCTGGGGTCGGCCCAGGAGCCGTCGATGCGAAATTGCTGGGTATTGGACTCGATCAGTGGGCGCCTCAACACCATCTGTGCCAGAAAGGTGCCCAGGCCAACGGCAGGGTTGATCACCGTGGCAATCAAGGAGGCGGTGCCGGCGTTGATCTCGGGCACCACCACCACCCGCAGGTCCTGGGTCTCCAGATCGATGTTGGCCGAACCCTCCATCAACACCGCCGCATTCACACCTTTCATCTGCAGGTTGTTGGTGCGGGCAATGCCTTGGTCCACCGTGACATCACCGCGCAAAAAGTCAAAGGCAAAACCTTCGCTGAACACATCCCGGAAATCCAGCGTCAGGCGCCGGGGCAGGGCCTGCAAGCTCAACACGCCCAGCAACTTGGCCAGGCCGGGGTCGGCTTTGAGAAACTGTCCGGAGGCCACATTCACCGTGAACGCCCCGCCCAGGCTCGGGTAATCCGGCTTGAGTGGTGAGCCCATCCAGGACACCTGTCCCTCCATCTTGCCGCTGGCCTGGCGCACCACGTCCTTCATGCCAAAGCGGCTGAGCAGCTTGCCACCGTCGTTCATGTCGAGTTTGAAACTCAGCACGGTTCGACTGCGCTGCGCGCTGCTGGCCGAACCACCTCGCCCGGGCGCCGGGGCCAGAGCATTGATGCGCGCCCAGTTCCCCGAGGTGGTCAAGGTCGCCTCCGGGGTGATCAGGTTGAGCTTGTTGAGCCGCCACTCGGTCGTGGCGCCGGCGGCGCGATTGACAGCGTCGACCTCCAGACGCCCGAGGCGCTTGCCACGCAACTCAAACTCATCCACCACCACGTCCAGTGCGGGCATGCTGGCGGGCTGGGCATCCATCAAAGCCTCCAGCTCGGTAGCGGCACCTGGCGCGATGGTCAGGCGCGACAGCCGGGCATACACCCGCCCGCCGCTGCTGGCCACCGTGGCCGCGCTGGCCTGGCGGTATTCGAGGTAACCCGCCAACTCGGTCGCCTCGACATTACCGCGCCAGACCTGGTCTTCCCGACGGGCATCCAGCGTCACCCGGTTGAAGCTGCGCCCACCGGCGGTCAGGACACCGGTGCGTACCGCCAGCACTGTGGGCACATAGGCCATGTCCACGGCAGCACTGCCCCCTGTGGCCGCAGGCGATTTGCCAAGGAGCGGTTGCAACACATCCCCCCAAGTATCAGCATTGAGCTGCGTGAGGTTGACGTTGGCGCTGACGCCCTGTGAGGGCAGCGCGGGTGAGGTCGCTGCATCGGGCCCCACCAACACCAGCCCCCGCAGCACCCGTGGTTCGGCGCGGCTCACATCACGCTCGTAGGTCAAGCGGCCAAGCCCTTCCAGGCTCAGGCTCAGGCGGTCGCGCGCGGCGGCAGCACCGGACTCACCGCTGAACATGCCAGACTGGTAGCGCAGCGGCAGGCGGGTCTGCGCCTCTTTGGCCAGCGGGGCTGGCAGGGTCGAGGCCAGACCCTGCAAACTGCTGGTCACCAGCACATCCGGGGCGCCAGCACGCCAGCCCACGGAGGCGTTGTAGGCGGCACTGCCAGTGACGTTTTGCGCCAGGCGCGAGACAAAACCCAGTTCACTGGCCTGGCGCATTCCTTCGGCGCTGGCCACCCCGGTGATGCGCAAGCTGGTGGGTACACCACGTGCAGTGGCCTCGGCCACTGCCCCGGGCAACAACACCAGGCCACCGTCCAGCCGCGCGTCACCGCCCAACAAACGCGCCTGAACCCCCGAAAGGCTGAGCCCGCTTTGGGTGTAATTCACCACACCGCGAGCACGTGTGAGTTTGGGCGTGTCGGGTGAGATCTGCACATCATTGCCCGGCAGTGACACACTGCCCGCCACTTGCGACTTGTTGATGTCGGCAATGGGCAAATCCAGCTTGAGTTTGAAGTCTGCATTGCCAGAGGCCACCGCACCCGCCAACGCATGGCCCGTCAAATCCGCCAGCGCCGAGCTGTTCACCACCCGCAAAGCGTCTTTGAGCGGACCTTTCATCTCGGCATGGACCTCCACGCGGGTCTTTTGCAGATCGTTGATGCTCACCTCGGCTTGCGAAATGTGTAGCGCGCTGCCCTCACCCAGCTTGGCCTGTGCGCCTTTGACATGCAATTGCATGCCATTGAAAAGCAATTGCCCGCTGAGTTCGGTCAAGATCGGCCAGGGCAGCTCTTTGGGGCCTTGCAGGCTTCTGGGCAGATAGGCCAGCCGAGCTTGGCTGACATCGGCACTGATCCTGAACTCGCCCTGGGCAGGCCGTGTGGCGGGTATGTCATTGATGTCGCCTTTGATGGCAAACTGCACATTTCGGGCATGGCCAGCCAGTACCGCATCACGCACATAGTTACGCGCCTGGGCATCAATCACCAGGGGCAGATAGCGGTACACGCGATGCCCCTCGGCACGGCTCAAGCTGGCCTGCAGATCAAGCACACCGGGAAAGCGGCTGCGCCCCACCGAGCTAGCAGGGTCACTGGTGTGCCATTTGATGCGCGCCTGGCCTTCTGCATCTGCGTTGCTGAACTTGGCATTGGCCACATCCACAGATATCTGCTCGCCCGCCAGCTGCCACGACACATCCGCACTCAACTGGTCAATCGGTATCACCCCGTCCTGGAAATACGCAGGCACAGCCACACTGCCGTGCACCACCGAAACCTTGGCACGCCCAGTATCCTGGTCAAAGTCCAGATCGGCATCGAGCCCCTGAACACCCGGCGCATCATCAACAGCGGCCAACGCCAGTTGCCGCAAGCGGCCCTTGGCCCGGTAGGACACGGGTGCAGTCACCGGCCCCTGCCAGCTGGCCGTGAGTGATTCAACCCGGCCCTGCGGTGCATAACGCACCAAGCCTTCGCGCAACTTGGCGTCCAGCGGCAGCCGGTCCGCAATCTGCGCCAACGCGGCCAGATCCAGCTGGTCAGCTTGCAACTCGCCATGTGCCGCGATGTTGTCCAGGGCACCCTGGGACAGCAAGCGGACATTGCCGCCCGGCCAATGCATCCCCTCTGAAGTGTCAAACACCAGCGACTCGGTCGCCACCTCAAAACCATCCGCCCACACCCGCCCGGTCAAGCGGCCCCGCACCTGCCGCAGCGACAACAGCTGCAATTCAGCCCCGAGCTTGACCGACACCTGCGCCAAAGCCAGGTCAGTCGTGACCCGGGTCACCTGGCCCTGTTTGACCTCGCCCCAGGCACGTATCGCCCCCCGGCCTTGCTGCAAATCAAAACCGAGGTCCGCAAAACGGCGCAGTTCGGACAGGTCAACCCGCCCAGAAGACGCAAACAGCTGGCCATCCCAGTCCTGCCAGCGCCCGTTGTCACGCGCCAGCAAAGGCTGCACAAACTGGCCCTGTACCGTGAATCGCTCACCCCAGGCCAGCGGCGGCGTCATGTCGATGCGCAGGTCATGGTGTCGCCCGCTGTTGCGGGCAACAAAACTCACCTGTTGCAAGGCTACCGGCTCGGTGTGCCGCATCTCGTCGGTCCAGCGCACCGTGCCACCTTGAATCGCCAGTTCCCGTTGGGAGAAGAGCCAGTTCAAGCTGTCCTGGTTGGCGCCGCCTGCGCCAGACACATCGAGCCCCGCCACCGTGAGACGACCACTGGTATCACGTCGGATGTCAAGCTGGGGCTGGTCGATGTAGAGCTGCTCAAACCCCAGATGCCAGACCGAGCGCGGCGACAGGCTCACCAGCACACGCGGCAGACGCAGGGCCACCCGGCCGGCAGCATCAAGCATCTCCACGTCGCGCAGTTCCAGCGAAGGCATCAAACCGCTGGAGTGGGCCGAGACCGCACCCACGCGCACCGGAACCCCCAGCGCCTTGCTGGCCTGGGCCTGCAGCTGCGGGCGGAAATCGCCGATTCGCGGCACAATCCACCAATGAAGCGTGGCCCAGGTCGCGCCAAACAACAGCCAGACCAGCACCGCGACGATCAACAGGCCACGCGTCAGGGCGGACCAGGTTCTCAGCAAAGTGAAAGTCGGGGGAGACAAATTTTTTGGATAAGAAGTTGCACAGCAGAATTATGACCCGCGCCTCCCTGGCTCTGCATTCCCGCTTTGCGCAGCGTGTACATCGCCGGTTTGAACAGCAACTGCCCCTGCTGGCGCCGGGCCTGCCCACACCGGAACACCTCCAGGCCACCTTTGATGCCTTGAAAAGCGCGGGACAGGACACCGGCAGTGCCTTGCGCATCACTCGGGCGCTGGTGCTCGAGCGCCTGCTGTGCCTGGACTGCGACGCCCAGGCCAGCCTGCCCAAGGTCACCCAGGCCATGACCGACCTGGCGGAATTTGCCCTGAACCAGGCGCTGACCGAGGTCTTGGCCACCCTGGACCAGACCTATGGCGCACCGATGGCGGCCAGCGGCCAGCGGGCCGAAGTGTGGATTGTGGGCATGGGCAAGCTGGGGGCGCGCGAGCTCAACGTCTCCAGCGACATCGACCTGATCTACATCTACGACGAAGACGGAGACACCGCTGGCGACGCGCTGGGACGCAACCGCATCACCAACCACGAGTATTTCGGCAAGGTGGTGCGTGCCGTCTACGGGCTGGTGGGGGATGTCACCGAATACGGCTTTGTGTTCCGGGTCGATCTGGCGCTGCGCCCCAACGGCAACTCGGGCCCGGCCGCAGTCTCGCTCGACGCTCTGGAGCAGTACCTGCATGTCCAGGGGCGCGAGTGGGAGCGTTTTGCCTGGCTCAAGAGCCGGGTGGTAGCGCCCCGGGCCAGCGTCGAGCGCGGTGCCATCCAGCCGCTGCGCCAGGTGGTGATGCCTTTTGTGTTCCGCCGGTATCTCGATTACAGCGTGTTTGACGCGCTGCGCCTGTTGCACCACCAGATTCGCAACCACGCCAGCAAACGCAGCGCGGGCCGCCCCGAACGGGCCAACGACGTGAAGCTCTCGCGCGGCGGCATCCGCGAGATCGAGTTCATCGTGCAGCTGCTGCAGGTGGTGCGTGGTGGCCAGTTTCCCGAGCTGCGCACCCGGCCGACCTTGAGCGCCTTGTCGCGCCTGGTCAAGGCCCAGCTGATGCAAAGCGACACCGCCCAGGCACTGGCGCAGGCCTATGTGTTCCTGCGCCAGGTGGAACACCGCATCCAGTACCTGGACGACCAGCAAACCCACATCCTGCCCACACAGGATGCCGATCTGGCCTGGATTGCCAGCACCATGGGCCTGGACTCGGCCCAGACCCTGCTCACACAGCTCGACAGCCACCGGGAGCTGGTGGCACAAGAATTTGACAAGTTACTCGGTGGCGGCGCGCCCGAATGCAAAGGTTGCCACGCTGGCAAAACACCCGAGGTAACAGCCAGCATGACCGAGCTGCTGCCCCAGCTCGGCGAGGACTTTCGCCAGCGCCTGACGGCCTGGGTCGAGCACCCGCGGGTGCTGGCCCTGCGCGAGGAAGCCCGCACCCGGCTGATGCGCCTGCTGTCGCGTACCGCGCAATGGGTGCGCGAAGGACGGGTGACCGAGGCCGCCGCCGTGGGACTGGTGGACTGGATGGAGCCCTTGCTGCGTCGCGAAAGTTACCTGGCCTTGCTGCTGGAGCGGCCCAATGTGCACAAACGCCTGCTGCGTCTGCTGGGCGCCGCGCGCTGGCCGGCGCGTTATCTGCTCTTGCACCCCGGTGTGATCGATGAGCTGGCGGTCTCGACCATGCTCGAAGCGCGTTTTGACGCCGCGGTGTTTGAGGCCGAGCTCGACCACCGCCGCTTGACGCTGCAGACCGCTGGTGAAGACGACGAGGAAGCCCTGCTCAACCTGCTGCGCCGGGCGCACCATGCCGAAACATTTCGCACCCTGGCGCGTGACATAGAGGGCAAGCTCAGCGTCGAACAGGTCGCCGATGACCTCAGTGCGCTGGCCGATGCGGTGTTGCGCACCACCACCCGCTGGTGCTGGAGCCGACTCAAGAAGACCCACCGCGAACAGCCCCAGTTCGGCATCATTGCTTACGGCAAACTGGGTGGCAAGGAGCTGGGCTACGGCAGTGACCTGGACTTGGTGTTTGTGTTTGACGATGACGATGAGCGCGCGTCCGAGGTCTACGCCAACCTGGTGCGCAAGCTGATCAACTGGCTGACGGTGAAAACCGGCGAAGGTGACCTGTACGAGATTGACACCGCGCTGCGCCCCAATGGCAATGCCGGCCTGCTGATCACCTCTTTCTCCTCCTACGCCAACTACCAGCAGCAGCGTGGCTCCAACACCGCCTGGACCTGGGAGCACCAGGCCATCACCCGCGCCCGCTGTGTGCTCGGTGACGCCGCCTTGCACAGCCGCTTTGAGGCCGTTCGCGCGGCCGTCATCAGCGCCGAGCGTGATGTCGAGGCCTTGCGCACCGAGATCAGCGCCATGCGCGCCCGGGTGGCCAGCGCCCACCCGATCCGCCCGGGTAAATTTGATGTCAAGTTCAGCCCTGGCGGCATGATGGACGCCGAGTTTGTGATGCAGTTCCTGGTGTTGTCGCAGTCCGGTACTCATCCGGAGCTGATGGTCAATGCGGGCAACATTGCCTTGCTGGAACGCGCCGAGGTGCTGGGCCTGTTACCCGCTGGCATCGGCCACGCGGCGGCCAGCGCCTACCGCACCCTGCGCGTGCTGCAACACCGGGCACGGCTCAACGAAGAGTCACCCCAAGTCGGCCCCGACGAATTACAGACGGAACGCCAAGCGATCCTGGCCTTGTGGCAGGCCGTCTTCGACCACTGAACCCTTTTGCGAGCGGGCCAGCGGCCTTGAACGGCTGGCGCCCGCTCTGCCCTCCAACCTCCAACCTCCAACGGCACACGCCCATGTCCAAACACTTCCCTATCACGCTGTCGCTGCTGGCTTGCACCTTGTTGCTGGGCGCCTGCAGCGACGCGGCCAAAGACACCCATCCGCAGCAACTTGTCAGCCAACGTGTTGCCATTTTCAAAAAGATGACCCAGACGCTGGAGCCTTTGGGCCTGGTCGCGCGTGGCCACAAGGACTACGTCAAACCGGTCTTTGTCGAGGGTGCCCAGGCGCTCAAAGACCTGTCCGGCCAACCCTGGGCCTTTTTCACGGCCGATGGCAACTACCCGCCCACGCGTGCCAAGCCTGAGGCCTGGAGCCAAGCAGCCGAATTCAAACAAGCACAGGACAGCTACCTGGCCAACGTCGACAAGCTGGTGGCCGTGGCTGGCAGCGCGGACCTGCCAAGCATCAGCGCCGCCGTGAATGACGTGGAAAAAAGCTGCAAAAGCTGCCACCAGCAGTTTCGCAACGAACGCTGAGCACACCCTGCAGACCGAGCCAGGGCACGAGCCACAATAGCTATCTAATAAGTAGCTATCAGCCCTTTATGAATAAGGGCCAGAGGCATATTAGGATGTGCTTCTGATTTTCTTCACGAGCGCGGTGGTGGAGTAGCCGTGCACAAAGGGCAGCGCCAGCGCCCGCCCGCCGTAAGCTTTCACCACCTGGGTCTCGGCCAGGGTCTCCATGTCGTAGTCGCCGCCCTTGACCAGGATGTCCGGGCGCACCAGCCGGATCAGTTCCAGCGGGGTGTCTTCGTCAAACCAGGTCACCAGTGAGCTGCTGGCCAGCGCCGCGATCACACAGGCGCGATCGACCTCGTTGTTGAGCGGGCGGTCCGGCCCTTTGCCGAGCCGTTTGGCCGAGGCATCGGTATTGAGCGCCACCACCAGGCTGCCACCCAGCGCACGCGCCTGCTCCAGGTACATCACATGGCCGCGGTGCAACACGTCGAACACCCCGTTGGTGAACACCAGCGGGCGTGGCAATCGCGCCAGACACGGCAACAGCTGGTCGGGCCGGCACAGTTTGTGGGTCAGTGCCCCGGGCGTCAGGGCATCGTCAAAAGCAGGAACAGAATGGGTTTGTGGCATGTATTGGATGCTATCAGGCACTGACTCTGGTTTATCCTCCCGGCACCTGCGCCACTGTGGCCTGCTGGGCATAATCAAAGCCGCTATGAACCTGGTCCCTGTCACCACCGATTCGATCCTTGTCGGGCAACCCTTGCCATGTGCCTTACTTGACCAGAATGGGGTGCTGCTGGCCAGCCCGGGCTTCATGGTGGGCAGCCGCCAGGAGCTGGAGGTCATGGTTGGCCAACGCAGCCAGATCTACATCGATGCAGACCAGGCTGAGAACCTGCGCCGCAGCTACGTCAGCCGGCTCAACAACCTGGTGCTGGAGGACCGCTCGCTGGGGCAAATTGCCGAGGTTCAGGTCTCCCCCTACGACGCCAGGCCAAGCAAGAGTGTTGATCTCGACAACGACGAGGCCGACTGGCTGTACCTGCAGCACCAGGCCCATGCCCTGCTGCGCGACCAACAGGGCGACACTTTTCTGCCACGGCTGGAGCGCCTGCAAAACGATCTGGAGCGCGAAACCCTGCGCAACCCTGATGCGGCCCTGTTTGCGCTGATCCACCTCTCGGGCAGCGAAATCCGGCACTACAGCGCCACCCACGCGATGCTGGTCTGCGTGATGTGTTGCCTGGCCGCACGTGATGTGCTGCGCTGGCCAGCAGCCCACGTGCGAGCGCTGAGCAGTGCGGCCCTGACCATGAACATCAGCATGACCGAGCTGCAGGACCGCTTGGCTGCGCAAAAAGAACCCCCCAATCCGGCCCAGTTGAAACTCATCCACAGCCATGCGCCGCGTTCGGTGGACCTGTTGCAGCAGATGGGCATCTCAGATGCACTGTGGCTGGAGGCGGTGCTCAACCACGGCACCAAATCCCCCGGACCGCTGGCACCACGCAGCGACGGCCAGCGCCTGGCGCGCCTGATCCAGCGTGCCGACATGTTTGCCGCCCGCATGTCGCCGCGTGTCACCCGTGCACCGGAAGCTCCCGGCGTGGCCATGCAATCCTGTTATTTTGATGAAAACAAACAAATCGACGAGGCCGGTGCGGCGCTGATCAAGGCGGTCGGCATTTATTCCCCCGGCACCTACGTCAAACTGAGCTCGCAGGAGGTGGCGCTGGTCATCAAGCGTGGCCTCAACACCACCATGCCCAAGGTGGCGGTGCTGATCAACCGCCACGGTATGCCCACAGGTGAACCGATTGTGCGCGACACCAGCCAGGCCGAGTACCGCATCACCAGCAGTGTGCCTTTTCGCGAGGTCAAGGTGACCCACACCCTGGAGCGGCTGATGTCCCTGACACGCCAGGTGATGGCAGAACGCCCCTGGTAAATGCCTTGGGGCTTGCAGCGCCGCAGGCCAAATACTCCTGAAAACATAGCTATTGCCGCCTGACCAACAAGGGCCAAGGCCTCAAAAGGCTTGTAAAGACCGTACACTTCAGGCCCCTTGGCCCAGCGGCCATCCACCACAGAAAGAACACACCGTGACCCTGCCACGCCACCAGGACCCGATTGCCGCCATTGCCACCGCCCCGGGCCGGGGTGCGGTCGGCATCGTGCGAGTCAGCGGGCGCGGTCTTCAGCCGCTGGTGTTGGCCCTGTGTGGCAAAGCCTTGCGCCCGCGCGAAGCCAGTTACACCGGGTTTCTGGACGGCCAGGGTGTGGCGATTGACCATGGGCTGGCGCTGTACTTTCCGGCGCCGCACTCTTTCACCGGCGAGGACGTGCTGGAGTTGCAGGCGCATGGCGGCCCGGTGGTGTTGCAGCTGCTGCTGGCGCGCTGCCTGGAGGCCGCCGCACAGCCGCAGCCCGACGGCCAACCGACACTGGCGCATCTGCGCCTGGCGCTGCCGGGTGAATTCTCGGAGCGCGCCTTCCTCAACGACAAGATCGACCTGGCCCAGGCCGAGGCGATTGCCGACCTGATCGACGCCAGCACCGAAGCCGCCGCGCGCAGCGCCAGCCGATCCCTGGCCGGCGCCTTCTCGCACGAGATCCACCAACTGCGTGACGCGCTGATCCACCTGCGCATGCTGGTGGAGGCGACGCTGGATTTCCCGGAAGAAGAAATTGACTTCCTGCGCCAATCGGACGCGCAGGGTCAGCTCACACAACTGCAACAGCGTTTGGCTCAGGTGTTGGCCAAAACACGCCAGGGCGCCCTGTTGCGCGAAGGCATCAAGGTGGTGATCGCCGGGCAGCCCAACGCTGGCAAGTCCTCCCTGCTCAATGCCTTGGCTGGTGCCGAGCTGGCCATCGTCACTGCGGTGGCGGGCACCACACGCGACAAGGTGCAGCAAACCATCCAGATCGATGGGGTGCCCTTGCATGTGATCGACACCGCCGGCTTGCGCGAGAGTGACGACGAGGTCGAAAAAATCGGGATTGAGCGCGCTTGGCACGCCATTGGCGAGGCCGATGCGGTTTTGTTCCTGCACGACTTGACCCGGCTGGATACTACAGAATACAGAGCTGCTGACGCAGACATCACCAGGGCCATGGCCGAAAAACTGCCACACACTGTGACGGTGATTGATGTCTGGAACAAGCTCGACAGCGCACCCGACAAGGCGCCCGCGCACGGCATCGCGCTGTCGGCCAAAACCGGTGCCGGGCTCGATGCGCTGCGCCAGCAGTTGCTGGCATTGGCCGGTTGGCAACCCGGCGCCGAGGGCTTGTTCACCGCCCGCGCACGCCATGTTCAGGCCTTGCAGCAAGTGCAAGGCCATCTGGAACTGTGCGACCAACACCTGGCCCAGCAGGCCCAGGCGCTGGATGTGCTGGCCGAAGAGCTGCGGCTGGCACAAAATGCCCTCAACAGCATCACCGGAGAATTCAGTGCCGATGATTTGCTGGGTGTCATATTTTCGAGTTTTTGCATTGGAAAATAACCGGGCGTCAGGCCGCCAAACAGCGGACTGACCGAGAATGCCAGCTCCTATCGGCTCGACTGCTCAAGAGGTTCACCATGTCCGTATTCAGTTGGTTGTTTGGCAAGTCCGCGCCAGAGCCCACCGCAGATGCGCCCGCTGCG
This sequence comes from Rhodoferax fermentans, assembly GCF_002017865.1. Classification (NCBI taxonomy): domain Bacteria; kingdom Pseudomonadati; phylum Pseudomonadota; class Betaproteobacteria; order Burkholderiales; family Comamonadaceae; genus Rhodoferax; species Rhodoferax fermentans. The sequence continues at coordinate 1,881,689 of NZ_MTJN01000002.1, forward strand.
ACCAAGAGCACAGCACCCAGGTCTGTGCCCGGACCGAACTCGGTGGACCCGCTGGCCGACCTCAAACACCAGCGCCACGAACGGCGTGAGAACCTGTACGACGTGGTGCGCAATGTCATGTTGCGCAGCGAGGTGCTGGCCTCGCACTACAAGTTCAAGGTGCTGTCACTCGACGCACGCGGCCGCCAGTTTTTGGTGATGATTGACTTGCTGGGTGACCAGGTGCTGGCCCCAGGCCGCTGGAATGCGGTGGAGCAGCTGATGGCCATGACGGCAGCGCAGCGTTACGACCTGCAGGTCAAGGCGGTGTACTGGCGGCTGGTGCCGCACACGGCGGCAGAGGCGGCTCAACTCAGAGAGGCGCCGATGCGGGAGCCCGCGCGACCCACGGCAGCCGCTGCCACGGCTACACCAGCGCGTCCAGGTTTTGATCCGATCGACAACGACGAGGTGCTGGCCTTCAAAAAAGCCATCTCCGAGGCCTCACCTGGCACACCCGCAGACGTCAAACCCGGTCAGGTGCTGACCTCAGGGCCGCGCAAACCGGCGCCACCCCCCGGTTATGAAGACACCCAGCTGCTGGAGCCGGACGATGTGGCCTCACCGCTGAGCCGCACCCAATTCGGCGGGCTGGACTGACCGCGAGCCCGGCCTCAAACCCCTTCGAAATTCACCAGCGTGAACAGTGGCAAGCCGCTGGCACGCAGCTTGGCTGAACCGCCCAGTTCAGGCAGGTCCACAATGGCGGCGCCTTCCATGACCTCGGCGCCAAGTTTTTCCAGCAGTTTTTTGCCCGCCATCATGGTGCCGCCGGTGGCGATCAGGTCGTCGATCAGCAACACGCGGTGGCCAACCTTGACCGCATCCACATGCAACTCCACGGTGGCGCTGCCGTATTCCAGTTCGTAGGTTTCTTCCACCGTGGTGAAGGGCAGTTTGCCTTTTTTGCGGATCGGCACAAACCCCACACCCAGCTCGTAGGCAATCACCGAGCCGATGATGAACCCACGCGCGTCCAGCCCGGCCACCACGTCGGGGCGCAAAGCGGGGTCCATGTAGCGGTGCACAAAGGCGTCGATCAGTACCCGAAACACCTTGGCATCCTGCAGCAGCGGCGTGATGTCGCGAAACTGCACGCCGGGTGCTGGCCAGTCCATCACGGTACGGATGTGCTCACGAAGGTATTGGTTGACGCTGGTGTTGTACATAAAAACGACAGAGTTGGAAGATCAACCTCTATTGTGCATGGCGCTGTGGCCATGCCAGTTTGGGCAACATCAACCTTTGAGCAGTTTGAGCTCGGTCTGGCTGATGGCATCGGCCTTGCCGGAAATCACCAGGGTGTCACCCGCCACCAACACCAGTTCATCGGTAAGGGGCATGATCTGACCGGACTGGCGGCGCAGGCTCACCAGCCGGGTGTCGAGCACATCCAACGACAAGTCACCGACGGTCTGGCCGATGGATTTGGCATGGGCAGGCAATTGCAGGGTGCTCAGGCGCTCCAGCTGCGCCTCGTCGGCGTCCCCATCGTCGGCACCGCGGAAAAAACCGCGCAGCAGGCTGTAGCGGGCATCACGCTGCTCGCGCACGATGCGGATCACGCGGCGCATCGGGACACCCACCAACGCCAGCGCGTGGCTGGCCAGCATCAAGGAGCCTTCAATGGTTTCGGGCACCACCTCGGTGGCACCGGCTTTTTGCAACAGCTCCAGGTCGTGGTCGTCCTGGGTACGGATCACCACCGGCACCTGCGGTGCATGCTCCTGAATGTGTGACAGCACCTTCAGGGCGCTGGCAGTTTCCAGATAGGTCACCACCACCGCGCTGGCACGCGCCAGGCCCGCAGCCATCAAGGCTTGCAATCGCCCGGCGTCCCCAAACACCACCGAATCCCCCGCCGCTGCGGCTTGACGCACCCGGTCCGGGTCCAGGTCAAGCGCCATGTAGGCGATGTGCTCCTTGTCGAGCATACGCGCCAGATTCTGGCCACAGCGGCCGTAGCCGCAGATGATGACGTGTTTGTTGGCCTTGATGGCTTTGCGGGCGATGGTGGTCATCTGCACCGACTCCATCAACCATTCGTTGCTGACCAGGCGCATCACGATGGCGCCGCTGCGCATGATGATGAAGGGTGTGGCCAGCATCGATAACACCATGGCGGCCAGAATCGGGTTGAGCAGCTCCGGCGGCACCAGGTTGTTGTTTTGCGCCAGTGTCAGCAGCACAAAACCGAACTCACCGGCTTGCGCCAGATACAGGCCGGTGCGCAAGGACACCCCGGCACTGGCACCAAAACCTTTGGTGATCAGGGTGATCATCGCGGCCTTGAATAACACCGGCAGCGTCACCAGAATCAGCACCAGTGGCCAGCGCTCCAGCACCAGGCGCCAATCCAGCATCATGCCGATGCTGATGAAAAACAGACCCAGCAACACATCGTGGAAAGGGCGGATGTCGGTCTCCACCTGGTGCTTGTACTGCGTCTCCGAGATCAGCATGCCCGCAATGAACGCCCCCAGAGCCAGGCTCAGACCCGCCAGCTCGGTCAACCAGGCCAGGCCCAGCGTCACCAGCAGCAGATTCAGCACAAATAACTCTTCACTCTTGCGCCGTGCCACCTGGGTCAACCACCAGCGCATCACACGCGGCCCGCCCACCAGCAGCAGGGTGATCAGAACCCCAGCCTTGAACAGCGCCCAGGTCAGGGTCTCCGCCATCTGTTCGGGTGAGGCACTGAGCGCCGGAATCAGCACCAACAGGGGCACCACCGCCAAATCCTGGAACAGCAGCACACCCATGATCCGCTTGCCATGTTCGCTCTCCATTTCGATGCGTTCGGACATCAGCTTCACCACAATCGCGGTGCTGCTCATGGCCATCGCACTCGACAGGGCCAGGGCTGTTTTCCAGTCCATGCCCCACTGGCTGGGCGCCAGCTTCGCCAACACCATGCTCGCGGCGGTGGTGACCAGCATGGTCAGTGTCACCTGGAACATCCCCAGGCCAAACACATGCTGGCGCATGGTGCGCAGCTTGGGCAGGTTGAACTCCAGACCAATCACAAACATCAGGAACACCACACCAAACTCGCCCAGGTGGCGCACACCATCGGCATTTTTGGCCAGCGCCAGCGCGTTCGGGCCAATCACCACACCCACGGCCAGGTAGCCCAGCATCGGTGGCAGTTTCAGCGAACGGCACACCACCACACCGAGTACGGCGGCCAGCAGGTAAAGAAGGGTTAGATCAAGCGGATTCACCCCTGGATACTAACAAGCGATTTTGGGATGAACCCCGGCTGGCCGATAAAATGCGAGCATGAACAACCTGCCCACCTCTGCGCCATCTTTTGACGCTGACCGCGTCCTGATGCTGGCCCGAGACACCCTGGATGTGGAAGCCGCCGCAGTGCTGCGCCTCAAGCAACATCTGGGTGACAACTTTGTCAAAGCGGTCCAGCTGGTGCTGGCCAGCCCCGGACGCGTGGTGGTCATGGGCATGGGTAAAAGTGGTCACATTGGGCGCAAGATTGTGGCCACACTCGCCTCCACCGGCACACCGGCCATGTTTGTGCACCCGGCCGAGGCCAGCCATGGTGACCTGGGCATGATCCAGCCGCTGGATGTGGTGCTGGCGATTTCCAACAGTGGCGAGTCCGACGAGCTCAACGTGATCCTGCCGATGATCAAGCGCCTGGGCATCCCATTGCTGGCCATGGCGGGCAGCGCCACATCGACCCTGGCACGCCATGCCACCGTCTTCTTGAACAGCAGCGTTGAAAAGGAAGCCTGCCCGCTGAACCTGGCCCCCACTGCCAGCACCACCGCCCAGCTCGCGCTGGGTGATGCGCTGGCCGTCGCCCTGCTGGACGCTCGCGGTTTTAAGGCAGAGGACTTTGCCCGCTCCCACCCCGGCGGCGCTCTGGGGCGCAAGCTACTGACCCATGTGCGGGATGTGATGCGCACGGGTGACCAGATCCCCAAGGTCGGCCTGACGGCCAGTTTCAGCGAACTGATGCGCGAGATGAGCGCCAAGGGCCTGGGTGCCGCCGCCGTGATGGACGAGACCAGCCAAGTGCGCGGCATCTTCACCGACGGCGACCTGCGCCGACTGGTGGAAAAAGGCATCGATTTGCGCCAGACCACTGCGGGGCAGGTGATGCACCTGAACCCGCAGACGGTCAGTGTGGATGCACTGGCGGTGGAGGCCGCCGAGCTGATGGAGTTGCGCCGTATCACCAGCGTGCTGGTGCTCGATCACAACGGCCAGCTGTGTGGTGTGCTCAACAGCAACGACCTGATGCGAGCCAAGGTGATCTGATGGCACCGGCCCTGAACTTCCCCCCCGAACTGCTGCTCCAGGCACAAGGCATCCGCGTGGTCTTTCTGGACGTGGATGGTGTGTTGACCGACGGTGGCCTGTATTTTTCGGAAGGCGGCGAAACCCTCAAACGCTTCAACACGCTCGATGGCCATGGCCTGAAACTGCTGCAGCGCGCAGGCATCACCCCGGCGGTGATCACCGGCCGCGACTCCAAACCCTTGCGCCTGCGGCTGGCCGCACTGGGCATCGAACACGCGGTGTTCGGCACCGAGGACAAACGCCCTGCTGCCGAGGCCATCCTGCAGACCCTGGGACTGGACTGGACACAAGCGGCCGCCATGGGTGACGACTGGCCAGACCTGCCGGTGATGACGCGCTGCGCCTTCGCCTGTGCGCCCGCCAATGCCCAGGCCGAAGTGCTCGCGCGGGCCCACCATGTCACACAGCGGTGTGGGGGCGAGGGCGCGGTGCGCGAGCTGTGTGACCTGTTGCTGGTGGCCAGTGGGCGGTATGCCCAGCTGTTGCAAGCCTATTTGCCATGAACAGGCTGCGCTGGGCCTGGGACCGTTTGGCCTTGTACCTGCCGGTGCTGCTGATGGGGCTGCTGGCGGGCGCCACCTACTGGCTGGTGCGCAGCACCCCCAGCCCTGGCGCCGTGGCAGCGGCCACAGCGCCTCAGCATGAGCCCGACTACTTCATGCGCAAGTTTTCTGTCAAAACCTTTGATGCCACGGGACAGCTCAAGAGCGAGGTCAAAGGGACCGAGGCGCGGCACTACCCCGATACCGACACCCTGGAGATCGACCAGGTGATCATCCGTTCTTTTGATCAGGAGGGGCGTTTGACCACGGCCACCGCCCGCAGCGCGCTGAGCAATGGGGATGGCTCCGAAGTCACCCTGATCGGCAACGCCAAGGTACTACGGGCAGCCACCGTCAGCGCCACCGGCAAGGAACAACCCACACTGACCTTCAGTGGCGAGCATTTGCACGCGTTCATCAACACCGAGCAGGTCAGCTCGAACCAGCCGGTTGTCCTGACACGCGGCCAGGACACCTTCACCGCCGACAACATGGCCTACGACAACCAAACGCGTGTGATTCAACTCGACGGGCGAGTCAAAGGTGTGCTGATTCCCAGCCCCAAACGCTGATTGAATACCCACATGGCACCTCTCGTCCTGATCACCGGCGCCTCCAGCGGTTTGGGCCAGGCCTTGGCCCTGCACTACGCACGAGCGGGCTGGCGACTGGCCCTGGTTGCACGCCGGGGAGACAGCATCAAATCATGGCTTACCCCTGATGTAATAAGCGCAGATAGATATCAAATATATAGCACCGATGTAACAGATACCCAGGCGATGCAACGCATGGTACACGACTGCCTGGCACGCCAGGGTGTGCCCGATGTGGTGATAGCCAACGCAGGCATCAGCATCGGTGTGGATTCGTCACGCCCCGAAGACCTGGATGTCATAGCGCGCATTCTGGCCACCAACGTGATGGGCACAGCGGCCACCCTCGGGCCGTTCATTCCCGCCATGGTGGCACGCGGCTCCGGCACACTGGTGGGCATCGGCAGTGTGGCTGGCATCCGGGGTCTGCCCGGCCACGGGGGTTACTGCGCCAGCAAAGCTGCGGTCATCAGTTATTGCGAAAGCCTGCGCGGTGAGTTGCGCAACACAGGCGTCAAGGTCGTGACCCTGTGCCCGGGCTATGTCGCCACACCACTGACACAGAACAATGGCTACACCATGCCCTTTTTGATGCAACCTGAGGTTTTTGCAGACAAAGCGTTCAAAGCCATTCAGGCGGGCTGCAGCTACCAGGTGATCCCGTGGCAAATGGGTGTGGTGGCCAAGCTGCTGCGCCTGCTGCCCAACGCCCTGTTTGACAAGGCTTTCGCCGGACGCCCGCGCAAACCGCGCAGCAACAGCGTCTGAACCGCGCAGCAAAAACAAAAGGGTCCCGAGGGACCCTTTGTTGTCAGACCGAAGCCTGAACCAAGCAGCAAGTGCTTAGTAGCTGCTACGGCCACCGCCGTAACCACCACCACCACCACCGCCGTAACCACCACCACCGCCGCCGCCAGAGCGACCGCCACCACCGTAGCCGCCACCGCCGCCGCCGAAGCCGCCGCCACCAGAGCGAGGAGCACGGGGTTCCATCGGACGGGCTTCGTTGACCACCAGGCCACGACCACCGAATTGTTGGCCGTTCATGGCGTTGATGGCTGTTTGTGCTTCAGCATCGCTACCCATTTCGACGAAACCGAAACCTTTGGAGCGGCCGGTGTCACGTTCCATCATGACTTTGGCGCTGGTAACGGTACCGTGTTGGGAGAATGCCTGTTGCAGGTCATCGTCACGGAAGGAATAAGGCAGATTGCCTACGTAAAGTTTGTTGCCCATGAAAGGACTCCTCAAAATAACTCAAAACGCGATGGAGTCCATGACCGCTGCAACCAAACCCCTGGAGACTTAGAGAAGACGCGTAACTGGCATTCACCGCAAACCCATACCACTCCATGAAGAAGCAATATGGCGAGGATCATACGTCAAGTTACCGTTTTTCAAACTATTTTTTCATCAGTGCTTGAAATGGCCTCAATCTGTCGCCCCGATACCACTTTGTAAGTTACCCATCAGTTGTTTTGAGTGCGACGCTCACGCACAACTGGCACACGCAAATCATCGAGGTAGTCCTGCGCAATATTGACACCCGAACGCACGCCCAGGTCACCCGCATGCTGGGCCAGCCAATGGTGGGCGTGGCTTTGCCCGAGATCGTGCAAGGCATTGATCAGTGGCGCATCGGTCGCCAATTTGGTGGCCGCGCCAAGCTGCTCCAGCACCTCACCACCGTCAATGCGGTGCAGCAAAACGTCCTTGTAGTGCTCAGGGTTGAGTTTGCCCTCCTTGAGCAGGCGTTTGACAAAATCGATGGCGCGCATTTCGGCCATCAGCGCGGCATTGAAGGTGATTTCGTTGAGGCGATCCATGATGTCCACCGCGCTGGTGGGCAATTTGTCGCGCCGGATCGGGTTGATCTGCACCAGCAGAATGTCACGGCTGCTGCATTGGTAGATCAGGGGGTGAATCGCCGGGTTGCCGACGTAGCCACCGTCCCAGTAGAACTCACCGTCAATCTCCACCGCCTGGAACATCATGGGCAGGCAGGCCGAGGCCATCACCGCGCTGGCGGTGAGGCGCTCACCAGAAAACACTTCAGCCTTGCCAGTGCTCACCTTGGTGGCCACCACAAAGACTTTGAGATCCTGAAAAGCAGCCAGTCGCTCAAAGTCAATCTGGCGTTCGACAAAATCCTTCAGCGGATTGATGTCCAGCGGGTTGCTTTGGTAGGGTGACATCGAGCCTGACCAGGCACGTGCCATCGCATCCGCCCATTGCCCGGTGGGTGAGCTGTCCAGGCCGGTCAAACCGAACATCAGGTCAAACGGCGCGCGCTGCGCCTGGCTGAGAGCCCCCATGGCCACAATGCCGCTCCAGAAATTGGCCAGTGACTCGCGCGCGGCTTCACGCGCGGTGACGCTGGAGCGCCCCTGGGCCTGCGCCAGACCGTGCGCCAAGGCCACCGCGTTCATGGCCCCTGCACTGGTGCCGCTGATGCCTTCGATGTCGATGCGCGGGTCTTGCAACAGCACATCCAGCACGCCCCAGGTGAAGGCGCCGTGCGAGCCGCCGCCTTGCAGACCCAGGTTGATGCGGTGGGTGTGTGCCCCAACCGCGGGCTGGTGATCAGGATGTTTGTACATGGCTTGAGCTTAGCAGACCCTCTGTCAGACACGTCGCACAGACCATCAAAGGCACGTCAAGACGCTATTGAATACAAAGCATCACATCCTTTATTTACATGGACTTCAAGGGCATTGACCACATAACCACGCGCCAGCGCTTTCGCATTCCGGGTGGCGGTGCTAAAGTTGTAACAAACAGACGAGATTGACAAAACCGGCAGGTGGGGACACATGAAGTACTTGCAGCAACTGGTCAAAGGGGGCGCAGCACTGGTGGCAGTTTTGCTGAGTGCCTGCCAGCCTGCCTCAGGAGATCTGCCCCTGCGCTACAGCCAATCGTTGTCCCCGTCGGAGCTGCCCGTCTATCGGCTGGCGGTGTATCCGCTCTACAACCCCCGCTTGCTGGCTGCTGCCTACCAGCCACTGGTGGATCACCTCAACACCCAGTTGCCCGCAGCCCGGTTGGAGCTGGAGGCGTCACGCGACTACCCCAGCTTCGAAAACAAGTACACCCTGCGTGAACCGGCCTTTCTGCTGCCCAATCCCTGGCAGACCTTGCAGGCCATGGCACACGGTTACCGGGTGATTGCCATGGCAGGTGATCCCAAAGACTTCCGGGGTCTGGTGGTGGTGCGCCGCGACAGCGGCATCAAGGTGCCGAGCGACCTGAAGGGCAAGGCCGTGAGTTACCCCGCACCCACGGCGCTGGCGGCATGTGTCATGCCGCAGTACTTCCTGCACACCCAAGGCATTGACGTCCAGCATGACCTGCAGAACCTGTTTGTTGGCTCACAAGAGTCCGCCATCATGAACGTTTACCTCGGTCAGACAGCGGCGGGTGCCACCTCGCCACCGCCTTGGCGACTGTTCCAGCGCGACCATCCCCAAGAGGCAGGCCAGCTTCAGGTGATGTGGGAAACCGAGCCGCTGGCCAACAACTCGGTGATGGTGCGAGACGACGTGCCCGAGCAGGTCTGGCAGCCTGTGCTGGCAAACCTGCTGGCACTGTCGCACACCACGGCAGGGCAAGCCGTGTTGGCCGGTATGTCTATTGACCGCTTCCGCACAGCGGACCAGCACAGTTATGAGGTGGTGGCCCGTTATGTCAGAGACTTCGAACTGGCCGTGCGGCCCATAGAGAGCCGCTGATGCAAGACCCCCTGCACCGCCTGCTGCTGGGCAGTCTGCGCCGCCAACTGGTGACGGGCACGGTGCTCAGTGTTGCCCTGATGCTGTCTGCCTTGGTCTGGGATCTGACACGCCGCCAGCAAGAAACGCTGCTTGCCGAACAGGCTAACCAGGCCATGGGCATGGCCAATAGCACAGCCATGGCGGGAAAGCTCTGGCTGGCGTCCCGCGATGTCGGCGGGCTACAGGACCTGGTGCAGAGCTTGTCCAACGCCCCGGAGCTGCGTTACGCCATGGTGCTTGACCGCCGTGGCCAGGTGCTGGCCCACACCGAACCAGGGCGACGCGGCCACTACCTGACAGACCTGCCATCCAGCCCTCAGCTCCAGGTGCAACGTTTTGAAAACCATCTGGTGGATGTGTTCAGCCCGGTGATGCTCAACAACCGCCCCATCGGCTGGGTGCGGGTGGGTCTAGCGGGCGAGGCCTTGCAAGAGCGCCTGTCACAACTCACACGGACGGGGGTGTTCCATGTGCTGCTGGGTACCCTGATGGCTGCGGTGTTTTCAGTGTTGGCCAGCGCACTGCTCATGCGTCGCGGGGCGCCCGCCAGCGGACTTGCCCATGGGGCACAGCCGGGCCACACCGCGCAGCACGACCAGGACAACAGCGGGGCGTTTGAACGCGTGATGCTGGACTCGGTGGCGGCCGGGGTGGCGGTGATTGATCACCAAGGCACCATCCTGTCAGTGAACGAACAATGGCGGCGTTTTGCCCTGGGCAACAGCCCTCAGCCCGGCCAAGCGGCGCCACACACCGACGTCGGCACCAACTACCTGCAAGCCCGTGGCATCGCACAGACCAGTGCCAATCCGTCTTTGGCACTGGTACGCGAGGGTGTTGAGTCGGTACTGGCAGGTCGATCAACCCAGTTCTGTCTGGACTACCCCGCCGCGTCACCCGACCAGCAGCGCTGGTTCAGCATGGTCGTGCGGCCGGTGCACTTGCCCACCCACAGCGGCGCGGTGATCACCTATACCGACATCAGCACCATCAAGCTGACCGAACGCCTGGAGCAGTTTCGCGGCCATATCCTGGAGCTGATGACGGGGGATGCCAGCCTGGCAGATCTGTTGCACGCGATGGTGCTAGGGGTGGAGCAGCTGCACCCGGCCATGCTGTGCAGCATTGTTCTGCTCGATGACCAGGGGGTGCATCTGGCGCGCTCCATCGCACCGAGCCTGCCTGATTTTTACAACCAGGCGCTGGTTGGCCTGGCCATTGGTGTTGGCCAGGGCTCGTGTGGCACCGCCGCCGCCACCGCTGAACGTGTCATCGTGGAAGACATCGCCACCCATCCCTACTGGGCCAACTACAAGGCACTGGCTTTGCAAGCGGGGCTGCGCGCCTGCTGGTCGCAGCCAGTGCTGTCCTCCAGCGGGCGGGTGCTGGGGACTTTCGCCATCTACCACCGCCAGGTCCATTCACCCGCGCCCCATGACATTGCCCTGATCGAGCAGTCTGCCCGCTTGGTCAGTATCGCCCTGGACCAAAAAGCCACCCAGGACGCTTTGCGGGCCAGCGAAGACATGTTCCGCACCTTGTTCGAGACCTTGCCCACCGGCGTCCTCTATGAGAATCTCGACGGTGTCATCACCTCGGCCAACCCGGCGGCGCAGCGCCTGCTGGGCCTGACCTTGGACCAGCTGCAAGGCACCGCCTCCACCGACCCACGCTGGCATGCCATCCACGAAGACGGCAGTGATTTCCCCGGTGATCAGCACCCCATTTCGAGGGCGCTCAGGACCGGCCAACCGGTGCGCAACGTGATCATGGGCATTGCCGTGCCTGAACGCGATTACGTCTGGCTGCTGGTCAGTGCCATGCCCTTGTTCAAAGACGGCAAGCTGGCGCAGGCCTATGTGGTGTTTGAGGACGTGACCGACCGCCATGAGATGGAGCAGCATGTCAGACACATGGCGTTTTATGACGCACTGACACAGCTGCCCAATCGGCGACTGCTCACCGACCGGCTCACCCAGGCCATCACCGCCAGCCGGCGCAGCGGTTGTTATGGCGCCATGATGTACATCGACCTGGACAACTTCAAACCGCTCAATGACCGGCATGGCCACGAGTTGGGTGACCTGTTGTTGAACGAGCTGGCTCGCCGCCTCAAAGCCTGCGTGCGTGAGGTCGACACGGTGGCGCGTATCGGTGGTGATGAATTTGTGGTCATGCTGACGGATTTGGCGCCTGATCCCGCCGCATCCTGCGCACAGGCCCAGCTTGTTGCGGCCAAGATACTGGCGAGCCTGTCCGAGCCCTATGTGCTGACCTTCTGCGACACCGGCGACCAGACCCGCGATGTGGGACACCGCTGCACCGCCAGCATTGGCGTGACCCTGTTCTCGCACCGCGACACCAGCCAGGAGCAGATCTTGCAACGGGCAGATACCGCGATGTACCAGGCCAAGGGCGAAGGTCGCAATCGGGTGCGTTTCTTTGAAGGGGTTGGAGGTCTGCCGCTGGGTGATGCGACTAAGCCAGCCTGAGTGCCAGGTAGATCTTGACACCATCGCGCAGCACCAGCAGGGCCACCGACTTGCCAGCCTGTTGTGTCGCCGCGTCGACCTGGGCCAAGGTGCTCACGGTCTGGCCGTTGATCGCCAGCAGCAGATCACCGGGTTGAACACCTGCCCGGTCGGCCGCAGCAGCCACCCCCTCAATCAACAAACCCGTGTCGCTGCTGGGTCCGGGTTTGTCAGCCACTTTCGGCTGACGCAACAGCAGACCGAGCCGGTCCACCGGTCTCGGTGCGACGGTGGCGCTGGCTACCGACTGGGTCACCGGCACGGTCGCATCACCCAGCTGGACCTGCACCGTGCGCGTGGCGCCCTTGCGCCACACATCCAGTTCCATGCGTTCCCCGGGCTGCGCCAAACTCACGCTGGCAGAAAGGTCGCCTGAAAACTCGATCACTTTGCCGTTGACCGCCAGCACCACATCGCTGTCCTGCAGACCCGCCCGTTCAGCCGCGCTGCCTTTTTCCACATTGAGCACCAGCGCCCCGGCCGGTTTGCCCAGTTTGAAAGCTTCCGCCAGTGTTTGGTTGACATCCTGCACCTCCACCCCCAGCTTGGCGTGACGTACCTTGCCGGTGCTCAGGATCTGCTGTTGGATACGCTGCGCCACCGCCATCGGAATGGCAAAGGACAAGCCCTGATACCCCCCGGTTTTGGTAAAGATCTGCGAGTTGATGCCAATGACTTCGCCCCGCATATTGATCAGCGGCCCACCCGAATTGCCCGGGTTGACGGCCGCATCGGTTTGGATGAACGAGACCGAACCGTCCCCCGGCAAGGAGCGCCGGGTGGCGCTGATGACCCCCGCCGTGACCGTGCTCTCAAAACCGAAGGGGGAGCCGATGGCCAGCACCCATTCACCGACCTGCGGCGGGGTCGACGAGGTGGTGGGGGCAACCTTCAAATCACGGGCTTCGATTTTCAGCACCGCGATGTCGGTGCGCTTGTCCGTGCCCAGAACCTTGGCCATGAACTCTCTGCGGTCCGTCAGTTTGACCACCACCTCTTCCGCATCACTCACCACATGGGCGTTGGTCAGGATCACACCATCCGCGCTGACGATGAAACCGGAACCCTCTCCACGCACAGGAATGTTCAACTGCGACGGCAAACCACCAAAACGTTTCTGAAACCCGCGCAGGAAGTCACTCACCGCGTCATCCTCCTGGGTACTTTCCGCCTCATTGCCTGGGTCCTTTGCGGCGGCGCCCGCTGTCGACACCTTGCGGGTTCCGCGCACACTGATGTTCACCACGGTCGGCGAAAACTGCGCCACGATGCTGGTCATGTCGGGCAGCGCCGTGGTCCGTGGCCCAGCCTGGGCAGCGGCGGGCAGGCTCTGGGCGTAGCTGGCCTGGATGGCCCCCAAACCAGTCAAACACGCCAACATGAGGCGCAGCATCACCCTCGATGGGTGCAGTGGGAAACAACGCAAGACATTCAAAATAGATCCATTCACAGTGAAGGAGAGACAGGACGGGGCACCGAGACACGCCGCATCCAAAGTCCGCGATGATCGCCCATGCCCCACCCTGTGTCATGTCGCGGTGGTGAAGTCAACGTAAAGTTGGCACGTGTTGACAGGGCCATCCCTGCGCAACAGCCACCTGCAACAGGTCCAAAGGATACCCAGGATGGGTGCCAGCACGATACCCCTACAATGCGCGCTGTCATTGGGGAGTAGCCGCCCTTCTTCACTGAGAGGGGCTTGCGTCAACAGACTTGTCTGGCCAGCAACGGCCAACATGGCGCAAGCAGAGTCCTGCAACAGGATTTTGGCGAGACCTTTGGCTGCGCGCCTCCGTTTTTGGCCGGGGATGCCGCGCAGTCATTGGTTTTGTTTGTCCGGCCGGAGACCCTCATGGAAGCTTTTCTTGTATCCACCGGCATCGTCGCCCTTGCCGAGATGGGTGACAAAACCCAACTGTTGGCCCTCATTCTGGCGGCGCGTTTTCGCCAGCCCTGGCCGATTGTTCTGGGCATTTTTGTCGCTACCCTGTTCAACCACGCCCTGGCCGGAGCTGCCGGAGCCTGGGTGACCACCGTGCTCGGGCCGGACATGCTGCGCTGGGTGCTGGGTGGCTCGTTCATCGCGATGGCCGTCTGGATGCTGATCCCCGACAAGATCGATGACAGTGACACCCCCGCCAAACCACGTTTTGGGGTGTTTGGCACCACGGTGGTGGCGTTTTTTCTGGCCGAGATGGGTGACAAGACCCAGATCGCCACGGTGATGCTGGCCGCGCAATACCAGGCCTACTACTGGGTGATTGCTGGCACCACGGTGGGCATGATGCTGGCCAATGCGCCGGTGGTCTGGCTCGGTGAACGCATGACACGCCTGGTGCCATTACGTGTGGTGCATGTGGTCTCAGCGCTGATTTTTGCGGGCTTGGGCCTGTGGGCGCTGCTGGGGTGATGTTGGTGCGCTGAAACGTCACTTATACGTCAAAAGTGCCTCTAGCCCTTATGAAACAAGGGCAAACAGCTATCAAATCAGAATCACCTGGGGTTTTGCAACCAGCCCAGTCCGGCTTCGGTCTGGGCCAGCGGGTGGTACTCACAGCCGATCCAGCCGCTGTAGCCAATGTGGTCAAGGTGCTTGAACAGGTAGGCGAAATTGATCTCGCCGGTGCCGGGTTCGTGGCGGCCCGGGTTGTCGGCCAGTTGCATGTGGCCAATACGCGCCAGGTGCCGTTGTAGTGTGGCCGCCAGCTCACCTTCCATGCGTTGGGCATGGTAGATGTCGTACTGGACAAAGGCATTGTCAGCGCCCAGCTCATCCAGAATCGCCACGGCTTGGGCCGTGTGGTTCACCACAAAGCCCGGCATGTCAAAGTGATTGATCGGCTCCAGCAGCATCTTGAGCCCAGCCGCTTTGAACTCGCCCGCGCAGTAACGCAGGTTCTCCACCAGGGTCTGATGGACCAGCGCTTCATTCACACCTGCGGGCGCTTTGCCAGCCAGGCAGTTGAGTTGTGACACACCCAGGACCTGGGCGTAACAGATGCCGGTGGCCACACTGGCGCGAAACGCCTCATGGCGGCCCGGGTGGCAGGCCAGGCCCCGGTCACCCGCGTCCCAGTCACCCGCAGGCAGGTTGTGCAACACCAGCTGCAGGCCACACGCGTCGAGTCGCGCCTTGATCTCGGCGGCAGGCCAGGCATAGGGAAACAAAAACTCCACCGCGGTGAACCCGGCACGCGCCGCCCGCTCGAAGCGATCCAGAAACGGCACCTCGGTGAACAGGAACGTCAGGTTGGCAGCAAATCGGGGCATGGTGCGTCTGAAGGTGGCTACTGGGGCGCCAGCTGCGACGGTTTGGCAAAGGCCTCAAACCACTCGTGGTGCTCTTGCGGCCGGTGAAAGTGGTAGCCCTGAAACCGGTTGCAGCCGCGACTTTTCAAGAACTCAAACTGCGCTGCGGTCTCCACACCCTCGGCCACCACACTCAGATGCAGGTGTTGTGCCATGGCCAGCATGGTCTCGACCAGCGCCACATCGTTGGGGTCTTCTGGCAGGTCCTGGACAAAACTCTTGTCGATCTTGAGCTCGTACAGCGGCAGGCGCTTGAGGTAGGACAACGACGAATACCCGGTGCCAAAGTCGTCGATCGAAAAACGGATGCCCAGCGCCGCCAGTTCGGCCATACGGCCCATGGTCTCGGTCATGTGCTCCACCAGCAGACCTTCGGTGATTTCCAGCGTCAGGTGGGTCGGGTCGGCCCCGGTTTGTTTGAGAATGTCGCGAATGCGGGCCACAAAGTTCGGCTGGGCAAACTGCAAGGGGCTGACGTTGACGGCGATGTGCAGGCTGTGCCCGGCTGCCTCCAACCGCGCCAATACCTGGCAGCTCTGCTGCAGCACCCAATCGCCCAGCGGCAGGATCAGACGCGACTCTTCGGCCAGCGGGATGAAGGTGGCCGGTGCCACCAGGCCACGCGTCGGGTGGCGCCAGCGCACCAGCGCCTCGGCACCAATGACCACACCGTCGGCATTCACCTGCGACTGCAGAAACAGCTCAAAAGCCTGCTGCGCCACCGCCTCACGCAGTTCCTGCTCCAAGGCGTAACGCTGGGTCACGGTTTGCTGCATGTCGACCTGGAAGAAGGAGATCTGATTGCGACCACGTTCCTTGGCGCGGTACATGGCGATGTCGGCCTCGCGCATCAGGTCGTCCACCGACTCGTTGTGTTTGGGAAACAGCGTGACCCCCATGCTGGCGGCGGTGTGGTAGCTGGTGCCGTCGATCAGGATCGGCCCCTCCAGCGCCAGCCGGATCTTGTCAGCCACCGCACGCGCCAATGTGGCAGCACCGTCGGACTCGGCCGCCAGCGCGGGCAGCAGCACCACAAACTCGTCACCGCCCAGACGCGCCACCGTGTCCTCCTGGCGCAAGTAGAACTGCAAGCGGCCTGCCACTTCCTGCAGCACCGCATCCCCCAGCGCATGGCCATACACATCGTTGAGGCGCTTGAAATGGTCCAGATCGACAAACATCAGCGCACCCACACGCTGGTTGCGCCGCGCCGCCGCCGCCGCCTGGGTCAGCCGGTCCTGAAACAGCGCGCGGTTGGGCAGACCGGTGAGGGCATCGTGGTAGGCCAGATGCGCTACCTGGGCCTCGGCCTGCTTGACCTGGCTGATGTCCAGGCAATGTCCGATGTAGCCCAGAAACCGGCCCTGGCTGTCATAACGCGGGCTGCCCTGGTCCAGAATCCAGCGGTACTCGCCGCTGGCATGGCGCAGGCGGTACTCCATGGCAAAGGCCTCACGCGCCTCAAAAGCCGCCACATAGGTGGTGAAGCAGTGTTCCAAATCGTCCGGGTGCACGCCCTCGGCCCAGCCGTCACCCAGCTCCTGGGCCAGCGTGCGGCCGGTAAAGGCCAGCCAGACGCTGTTGAAATAATTGCATTTTTTGTCCAGCCCTGCGGTCCAGACCAACGCCTGTCCGGTGTTGGCCAGGGTGCGGTAATGCTGCTCGCTGTCGGCCAGCGCGCGGCGCATGCGGTACTGCTCGGTCACGTCCTGAAACACCAACACCACCCCCTCGATCACGCCCCGGGCGTTGCGGATTGGCGCGGCCGAGTCGGCCACATCGCGCCGGGTGCCATCTCGCGCAATCAGCACCGTGTGGTTGGCCAGCCCCAGCACCGTACCCTCGGTTAACACCCGTTTCACCGGGATCTCGGCGGGCTGGCCGGTGATCTCGCTCTCGATCACAAACACATCCGAGATCGGCAGCCCGCGCGCCTCTGCCAGCGCCCAGCCGGTGAAACGTTCTGCGGCCGGGTTCATCAGGGTGATGCGAGCGCGGGCGTCGGTAGCGATCAGGCCATCACCAATCGAGTGCAGGGTGATGCTCATGCGCTCCTCGCTGGTGATCAGTGCTTTCTGGGCGTCTTCGATGGCTTGCGCCATGTCGTTGAAGTCACGCGCCAAGGCGGCAATTTCGAGCGGCCCCTGCACCACAGCGCGGCTGCTCAGCTGCCCCTGTTTGAGGCAACCTGCCGCGTCTGCCAGTGCTTGCAAAGGCTGGGCGACAAACCGGCGCAGCAACAGGCCCACGGCCAGCAGCACCAGCAGGGCCAGCACCAGCCAGGGCAGACGCGACAACAAGGTCTCGTAGCGGGCCTGCTGCCAGGCCAGGTCCAGGTCCATCTCCAAAAACACCGAACCCCAGCGCGAACTGCGCACCTCGTTGCTGGCGGCAGGCAACTCAAACGGCTGCAGCACAGCCAGACGCAGCCCTTCCTCCTCGGTGCGAACCTGGGGCAGCCGCCCGGCAATCACCTGCAGGCGCCAGCCATCGTCAAAGTCGGGCAGCAGGCTTTTGGCGACACTGCCGACCCAGGCCTTGCGGTGGGCCATGAGCACCCGGCCCTGCTCGTCGAGGATCAGCACCGCCAGCACCCGCGGGTCGGTGCTGGTCTGCGCCAGATCGGAGGCCACCATCGCGGTGCTGTTTTGCAAGCCTTGTTCTGCCATACGGGCCAGATGGGAGACATGGTCCAGCGCATCCTGGCGTGCCGTCTGGGTCAGGTTGGTTTGACGTGTGCTCAGGCTGTGCCAAGTGGCAAAGCTGCTGAAAATCAACAACAGGCTGGCCAGCGCCAGTGGCAAGGCCCATTTCAGACTCCAGGGAAAACGCATCTCAAGCTCTCCAATCAGTCGCAGGCAAAAACCGTCCATCCATCACACCGTCGAGCACGGGCACCTGTTTGAGCAGCCCGGAGCGCTGCATCAGGGTCGCCACCGACTGCGCCATCGGTCGCAGTCCCGGTGCCGCCGCATCGAGCAACCGGCGGTTGTCGTCCAGGTTCATCAGGTGCACCCCCTTGAGCGCCGCCGTGAACTCCAACGCGCTGATGCCCTGCGCAGGGGCCATCAAGGCGGCAGACTGTGCGGCCGAGTTTTGCAACACCCCAAGCGCCTGAAAATAACCGACCAGCAGCTGTTTGAACACCTCGGGCGAGGCGGCCAGCGCACTGGCTCGCACCGCCAACACATCCATGATCACACCCGGAAAACGCCGGCTGTCGATCAAGCGGTGGGCCCCCTGGCGGGCCAGCTGGCTGGCATAAGGCTCAAAACACACCACCGCGTCCACCGCACCGCTGGCATAGGCAGCCAGTTGCGCGGCGCCAGCCAGCGGCAGCTTGATGACATCGTCAGGGCGCAGGCCGGCCGCATCCAGCGTGCGCGACAACAGCAGCGCACCGGTGGCGGTTTCTTCCACCGCCACACGCTGCCCGCGCAGTTGCTCCACGCGGGTGATGCCCGGGCGCGCCATCACCACATCGGCTCCGGCCGACTCGTCAAACACCATGATCACCCGCAGGTCGAGCTGACCCTCGCGCGCCACCAGCCATTCGTCAAGCGTGAGGGTGGCCGCCTCGACCTGGTCAGAGGCCAGCGCCAGCAGGCTGTCGGAGGCGGTGGTCAGCTCCAGCAAACGCAGGCTGGGGTTGTTGAAATGCCCCAGCTCGCGCGCCAGCAACAAGCCGGTGTAACCCACCCAAGGGTTGGTCGCCACCCGCACCAGCGGCTCAGCGCGCTCACAGGCACCCAAACCCACCAGCGACAGCCCGAGCGCACTGGCCAAAAGCTGGCGGCGGTCCGGGTGCAAAACAGGCATGGCGCTCCTCTCTATGGGCTGCTGGGTGGGTGAAGCGTGTGGGCTGAGAACCATGCTACCTCAGGCGCTTGGACGTTCTGGGTAAACACAGAGGCAAAGTACGAGAAAAAACTACAAAGACAGGAGCTGTCAGCCCTTTTATCAAAAGGGCGAGAGGCCTATTTGGCATCCAACATCACAAAGACTGGCCTGGCACGGCACACGACCAAGCCGGGCTGACCGGACGGTCTGGTTATACTGTTGTTGCGCCGATTTGCCAGAATTGCGGGCGCTTAACAAATACCGCTAAAGATGTCAGCCAACCCGGTTTTGCCTTTAGCGATACCGGGTTTTTTCATTCATGCAACTGATCGCTACCCCCCAGTCGATGTCATTTGCGGCCGCCTTGCCCCTGCAAAGCGGCGCCAGTCTGCGCAACTACGCGCTCAGCTTTGAGACCTACGGCACACTCAACGCGGACAAGTCCAACGCGGTGCTGGTCTGCCACGCGCTCAACGCATCACACCATGTGGCCGGGGTTTACGCAGGCCAGGCCAAGTCCGAGGGCTGGTGGGACAACATGATTGGCCCAGGCAAGCCGCTGGATACCAACAAGTTTTTTGTCATCGGGGTCAACAACCTGGGCTCCTGTTTTGGCTCGACCGGGCCGATGCACATCAACCCCGACACCGGCCAGGTCTATGGCGCAGACTTCCCGGTGGTCACCGTCGAGGACTGGGTCAACGCCCAGGCCCGGCTGCTCGACGCCTTGGGCATTGAGACCCTGGCCGCGGTGATGGGTGGCAGCCTGGGCGGCATGCAGACGCTGAGCTGGACACTGCAGTACCCCGACCGGGTGCGCCACGCGCTGGTGATTGCCAGCGCGCCCAACCTGACGGCTGAGAACATCGCCTTCAACGAGGTGGCGCGGCGCGCCATCGTGACCGACCCCGACTTCCACGGCGGGCACTTTTACCAGCACGGCACGGTGCCCAAACGCGGCCTGCGTATTGCCCGCATGATCGGCCACATCACCTACCTCAGTGACGATGTGATGAACGAGAAGTTTGGCCGCCAGTTGCGCGACGCGGTGCTGGCGCAGGCCAACAACACCGCTGGCGACCTGGATGCCGGTGCCTACAAATACAGCACGCAAGACGTCGAGTTCCAGATCGAGAGTTACCTGCGTTACCAGGGTGACAAGTTTGCCGAGTACTTTGACGCCAACACCTACCTGCTGATCACCCGGGCGCTGGACTACTTTGACCCGGCACGTGCCTACGGTGGCAACCTGAGCCTGGCGCTGGGGCGTGCCAAAGCCAAGTTCCTGCTCGTGAGTTTCACCACCGACTGGCGCTTTTCACCCAAACGCAGCCGCGAGATCGTCAAGGCCTTGCTCGACAACCAGCGCGACGTGACTTACGCCGAGATCAGCGCACGCCATGGCCACGATGCCTTTTTGCTCGATGACCCTCGCTACATGGACGTTGTTCGCTCTTATTTTGAAAGCATG
Organism: Rhodoferax fermentans; assembly: GCF_002017865.1. Taxonomy (NCBI): domain Bacteria; kingdom Pseudomonadati; phylum Pseudomonadota; class Betaproteobacteria; order Burkholderiales; family Comamonadaceae; genus Rhodoferax; species Rhodoferax fermentans. The sequence goes on from NZ_MTJN01000002.1 coordinate 1,902,113, forward strand.
GAGGTGTCAGCATGAGTGTCAGTGTGGTTGGCCAGGCCTTGGCCGAACTGGTGCCTGCGGGCTCGCGCGTGCTCGACTTGGGCTGTGGTGACGGCGCCCTGCTGGCGCATTTACAAGCCACCCGTGGCTGCACCGGCTACGGTATCGAGATTGACGACGCCAATGTGCTGGCCTGCGTGCAGCGCGGTGTCAACGTCATCCAGCTCAACCTGGACGAAGGTCTGTCGATGTTTGAGGACGCCTCGTTTGACGTGGTGTTACAGATCGACACCCTGCAGAACCTGCGCAACGCCGAGGTGATGCTGCGCGAGACAGTGCGTGTTGGCCAGCTCGGCATCGTCGCCTTCCCCAACTTTGCCCATTGGCCCAACCGCCTGAGTGTGCTGCGCGGGCGCATGCCGGTGACCCGGCGCCTGCCCTACCAGTGGTACAACACGCCCAACATCCGCGTTGGCACCCATGCTGATCTGGGCTTGCTGGCACGCGCCTGTGGCCTGAAGGTGGTCGACAGCTTTGGCATCCAGGACGGTGAGGTGTTACGTTTTGCACCCAACTTGCTGGCGGGCACCTCGGTCTACAAACTCACGCGATAACCCTCTGTGCCAGTTGGTGGCCTGGCGCACTGGCGCAAGCGACCATCTTGGCTCAAAATGGCTTGACCAAGGCAACCCGGTCTATTGTTTGGCGGGTTGTTCCAACTTTTATCTTGCTGGACCATTTGCCATGCCACACACCCACGCCACCTTGTTCAATCCCGTGCACGCCGGTGACCTGCACCTGGCCAACCGCATCGTCATGGCGCCGCTCACCCGCAACCGCGCACCGGACGCCATCCCGACCCCGCTGATGGCCGAGTACTACGCCCAGCGCGCCAGCGCCGGGCTGATCATCACCGAGGCCACCGCGATCAGCCACCAAGGCCAGGGTTATGCCGACGTGCCCGGCCTGTACGGCAGCGAGCAGATCGACGGCTGGAAGCAGGTCACCAAACGTGTCCACGCCGCCGGCGGCAAGATCGTGGTGCAGCTCTGGCATGTCGGGCGCATCTCCCACACCCGCCTGCAACCCAACAGCGGTGCACCGGTAGCCCCGTCAGCGATCCGCGCCAATGCCAAGACGGTCTTGATCCAGGACGGTGTGCCGACCTTTGTCGACACCTCAGAGCCGCGTGCCTTACAAGCCTATGAGTTGCCAGACATCGTGCACACCTACGCCGCCGCCGCCCGCAACGCGGTGGAAACCGCTGGTTTTGACGGGGTGGAGATCCACGCCGCCAACGGCTACCTGCTCGACCAATTCCTGAAGAGCGGCTCCAACATCCGCCGCGATGACTTTGGCGGCAGCATCGAGAACCGCGCCCGGTTATTGCTCGAAGTGGTGCGCGCCGTCACCGGGGCCATTGGCGCCGGGCGCGTGGGCATCCGCCTGTCGCCGGTGACACCGGCCAACGACGCGTTTGACCCTGACCCGCAGCCGCTGTTTGACTACCTGGTGCGCGAACTGGCGGGCTTCGGGCTGGCCTATGTGCACATCATCGAAGGCGCCACCGGTGGCCCGCGCGAGCTCTCAGACCGCCCGTTTGACTACACCGGCCTGCGCCGTGCCTACCGTGCGGCCGGTGGCAAAGGTGCCTGGATGGTCAACAACGGCCTGGACAAGGCTCTGGCCGAACAAGCGGTGCGTGAGGGCGCCGATCTGGTCGCTTTTGGCCGCGCCTACATTGCCAACCCCGACCTGGTGGAGCGCCTGCGCCACGGTAGCTCGCTCAATGAAGGTGACCGCAACACCTATTACGGTGGTGGTGCCAAGGGTTACACCGACTACCCCACACTCGAACAAAGCTGAGCGCAACGGCGACCTCGCCCGCCAACAACGTCCATGGGGCAGCATGATCACCAAGCCACACCCGTTGGCCAGGTGCCGTTTGGCGAGGCCTGGCGCTTCTGGCTCAAACTCGGCTTCATCAGTTTTGGAGGACCGGCCGGGCAGATTGCGCTGATGCACCGCACGCTGGTCGAGGACAAACGTTGGATCTCCGAGGCGCGTTTTCTGCACGCGCTGAACTACTGCATGCTTTTACCCGGCCCCGAGGCGCAACAACTGGCCACCTACCTCGGCTGGCTGATGCATCGCACTTGGGGTGGTGTGCTGGCGGGGCTGCTGTTTGTGCTGCCCTCGCTGGCCATCCTGATGGGGCTGAGCTGGGTCTATGTGGCTTTTGGCACCTTGCCTTGGGTGGCGGGCCTGCTGTATGGCATCAAACCCGCCGTGGCGGCGATTGTGCTGCAGGCGGTGCACCGCATGGGCAGCCGCACATTAAATAACCCGGCGCAAGCACCCGTGTTGTGGGCGGTAGCTGCTATGAGTTTTGTTGCTGTGGCGTGGCTCAACATCCCCTTCCCGTGGGTGGTGCTGGTGGCGGCCCTGACCGGCTGGCTGGGCCAGCGCTGGGGACTTGCCGAGTTTGCCAAAACGCCAAGCCACGGCGGCACGGCGCAGGCCAAGGTCGCACCAGCGCAAGTCGACACCGCTTATCTGATCAATGACCACACACCCACACCCGAACACGCCCGTTTCAGGCCCTGGCGACTGGCCCGGGTGCTGCTGACAGGTGGAGCGTTGTGGCTGCTACCGATGGCGCTGCTGCTGGCCTGGCAGGGCTGGGGCGGCACGCTGGCGCAGATGGGCTGGTTTTTCAGCAAAGCCGCGCTGCTGACCTTTGGTGGCGCCTACGCGGTGTTGCCCTATGTGTACCAGGGCGCCGTGAGTCACTTTGGCTGGCTCAGCGGCCCGCAGATGATGGACGGCCTGGCCCTGGGTGAGACCACGCCCGGCCCGCTGATCATGGTGGTGGCTTTTGTGGGTTTTCTGGGTGGTTGGAGCCAACAGGTGCTGGGTCCGCAGGCGCTGCTGCTGGGCGCCGTGTTGGCAGCCACGGTGGTGACCTGGTTCACTTTTTTGCCGTCTTTTATCTTCATCCTGGCCGGTGGCCCGCTGGTGGAATCGACCCACGGCAAGCAACACTTCACCGCGCCCTTGACCGCCATCACTGCCGCCGTGGTGGGGGTGATGGCCAGCCTGGCCCTGCTTTTTATTCTGCATGTGGCCCAGGGCAGCGGAACCACGGACCTGTTTGGCTTGGGCATCGACCTACCCGCCTTGGCCCTGGCGGGTGTGGCCGCGCTGGCCCTGTTGCGCTACAAGCAAGGAATGCTCAAGGTGATGGCCGTTTGCGCATTGGCCGGGCTGGCTTGGAAGTTGGCAGGCTGCTGCTGACCAACCGCCGAGCCAGCCGGTTAGCTTAACCGCGTGCCTGGCGCTTGGTGCGCGCGCGGATGTTGAGCGCCTCCACCGCCAACGAGAACAACATGGCCACGTAGACATAGGCTTTGGGCACATGCACGTCAAAGGCTTCGGCCACCAAGAGCGTGCCCACCATGGTCAGGAAGGCCAGTGCCAGCACCTTGATCGACGGGTGCCGGTCAACAAACTCGCCAATCGGCTTGGCGGCAAACATCATCACCGCCACTGAGGCGATCACCGCCGCCACCATCACGCCGATGTTGTCGACCATGCCCACGGCCGTGATCACAGAGTCCAGCGAAAACACGATGTCGACCACACCAATTTGCACAATCGTGCCCCAGAAAATCCCGCTACCGGCTTTGACAGTGTCGACACCGGACTGGGCCTCATCACTCTCGTGGGCTTCCACTTCCATGTAAATCTCGTGCGAGGCCTTGTAAAGCAGGAACAGGCCACCTCCCAGCAAAATCAGGTCACGGCCGCTGATCTCCTGCCCCAGCACGGTCAGCAGTGGCTCGGTCAGTGTCATCACCCAGGCCAGGCTGAACAGCAGCGCAATCCGCGACACCATGGCAAAAGCCAGACCCAGACGACGCGCCAGGTCACGCTTCTCGGGCGGCAGGCGCCCGACCAGGATGCTGATGAAAATGATGTTGTCGATGCCCAGCACAATCTCCAGTGCGGCAAGCATGAAGAAGGCAATCCAGGTGTTCGGGTCGGTGAGTAATTCCATGGGGGTG